>JASHOX010000182.1 GCA_030038415.1 Xanthobacteraceae bacterium | reverse complement strand
AGCCAATGCGGCGAAGTCGAAATTTTTGGCCAATATGAGCCACGAATTACGAACGCCGCTCAACGCCATCATCGGCTTTTCCGAAATCATGGAATCGGGGATGTTTGGGCCGCTCGGTGCCGATAAATACACCGAATATTCTCGTGACATCCGTGAGAGCGGTGAGTATTTGCTCGACGTCATCAATGACATTCTCGATATGTCGAAGATCGAAGCTGGCGGCATCCGGCTCACGCCGGAAGTCGTGGCGCTTGAACCCGTGCTCGCCGACTGCCTCCGCGTGGTTTCGACGCGGGCAGGTGAAAAGCAGCTCAAGCTCGATGCCAAGGTCGATCCCGACATCGAACTCAATGCCGACCGTCGATCCCTGAAGCAGATCGCGCTGAATCTGCTGTCCAATGCCGTGAAGTTCACCCCGGACGGCGGCGCGGTGACGGTGCGCGGGCGCCGCCGCGGCGACAAGGTCACCATTGCCATCGCCGACAACGGTATCGGCATCGCGAGAGACGCGTTGCGCAAGCTTGGCCGGCCGTTCGAGCAGGTCGAAAGCCAATTGACCAAACGCCATCAGGGTTCCGGCCTAGGCCTCGCCATCGCCAAATCGCTCGTCGAAATGCACGGCGGCGTCATGCGCATCCGCTCAAAACTCGGCCAGGGCACCATGGTCGTGGTTCGCCTGCCGCTGCAGACAACGACCCCGGCACGGTCGGAAAAGAGCGTGTCCGCGCCCACCCTCCAGCCTGAATTGTTTAGCGCCTAAATTAGGTCGTCTTCCCCAAAATCCGCATGAAACACTCGCGGACGTGCCGTTGCGTGTCCTCGACATGAGCCTGTAGCGCGGGAAAATCCGGCAGGTCGGCGGCGCGGGCGAGAATTTCAAGCACACCGACGCTTGCGATTTTCGGATCGAAGGCGGTGGGCAGGCAGAGCCGCAAGATTTGCGTCAAATCGTGGAACAGGCGCGCCGCCGGACGCAGCACTTCGGCGTCTTCCGGCTTGAGCACGCCGAGTCGCGCCGCCTTTTCCAGCGTCCGCGCTGTCGAGGTGTCGAGAATTTCCGGCATCGTCGCCGCGTGAACCAGCTGCAGATATTGCCCAATAAATTCGATATCGATCAACGCGCCAGCGGCATATTTGAGATCCCAGATATTGGTATCGCCCTTTTCCTTGGCGATGGCCGCACGCATTTCGACGACGTCGTTTGCAACGGAGCGCGCGTCGCGTTCGCGGCGCAGCACCTCACGGATTGTCTTGTCGATCTTTGCCGAAAAATCAGGCGCGCCCGAAACGACTCTCGCCCGGGTGAGCGCCATATGCTCCCAAGTCCATGCCTCGCCTTCCTGATAGCTTTTAAAGCCGTCGATCTGCGTCGCTACCGGACCGGACCGGCCCGAAGGCCGCAATCGCATATCGACTTGATAAAGCTGCCCGTAATTGGTCTGCACGGTGAGCGCGCTGATCAGACGCTGCGTGAAGCGGGCGAAATATTGACCGCCATAGAGCGGGCGCTTGCCGTCCGAGTTGGGGTGCTTCTGGTCGAAATCATAAATGACGATGAGATCCAGATCGGAGTTTGCGGTCATTTCCCAGGCGCCGAGCCGGCCGAGCGCCATGATGGCGCTTTTGCCGTCACGGATGCGGCCATGCGTGGCGATGAAATTATCTTCCACTTGCTTGTGCACAGCGCGGAGAAGAACGTCAGCAAGCCGCGCGAAGGCCTCGCCCGCCTGTTCGGCGGACATCGCCCCGGAAAGGATCCGGGCGCCGATCAGGAACATATGCTCCTGCCCGAACAACCGGATGGCGTCGAGCACCGCCTCGTAGCCGCGGCTCTCTTGCAGCGTCCGCGCCAGCGCCGTTTCGAGCCGCTCCGCATCGGGCAACACGACGAAGAAGCGCGGCTCGACCAGCGGGTCGATGAAGTGCGGATTTTGCGACAGGATATCGGCGAGCCGCGGCGCGGTGCCGAGGATAAGCGCGACAAAACGAATCAGATCGGGATTTTGCCGCAGCAGCGAAAAAAAGCGCCCGCCGGCACGCAATCCGGCGAGAAAGCGATCGAATATCGCAAAAGCCGTATCGGGATTTTCCGCGCGCGAAAACTGGTCGAGAATGACGGGAACGAGCGCCATCAGATTGTCGCGCGCCTGCTCGCCGCGCAGCGCGCGATAGCGGCCGCTGCGCCAATTGTGCACGGCGGCCGCGATTTCCGGCGGTCGGCGAAAGCCCATCTGCGCCAGCCGATCGAGCGTTTCGCTTTCGGCCGACCCTTCCGCAAACGATAGCTGCTGCCGGCTCGCCAACAGTTCCGGCGCGCGTTCGAATAGCCTTACATAATGCCGCTCGACGTTGCGTAAATGCACGAGAAAGGCGTCGGCAAAATCGGCGCGGCCGGAAAATCCGAGGAAGCGGGCAAATACATCGATCGCGGTGGCATCGGCCGGCAGCGTATGGGTCTGCTCGTCGGCCATCATTTGCAGGCGATGCTCGAGGCGGCGCAGAAAATCGTATGCCGCCGTCAGCTCATCGCGTGCCGCGGCATCAATCCAACCGTCGGCCGCCAGCACGGCAAGCGTGGCGAGCGTGCTGCGGCTGCGCAGCTCGGCGTGGCGGCCGCCGGCAATGAGCTGCTGGGTCTGCGCGAAGAACTCGATCTCACGGATGCCGCCGCGGCCGAGCTTGACGTTGTGACCTTCGACCGCGATCTCGCCATGGCCGCGATAGGCATGGATTTGCCGCTTCATTTCGTGGACATCGGCGATGGTGGCGAAGTCGAGATATTTCCGCCAGACGAACGGGGCGAGATCGCGAAGCAGTCGCTCACCGGCGGCCAGATCGCCGGCGCAGGCGCGCGCTTTGATCAGCACCGCCCGCTCCCAATTCTGGCCGCGGCCCTCGTAGTAATCGAGCGCGGCTTGCGTCGAAATCGCGATTTGCGTCGAGGCTGGATCGGGGCGCAGCCGCAAATCGACGCGAAAGACGTAGCCATCTACGGTGCGCTCCTGCAAAAGTTTGACGAGATCGCGCGTCAGATTCACGTAAAACGGCGACGGCTCGACGTCAGGAGCGAGGCTGGCTGCGGCCGCATCGAAGAAAACCATAAGATCGATGTCGCTCGAAAAATTGAGCTCGCGGCCGCCCATCTTGCCCAACGCGAGCACGATATAGCCGCTCGTTGTTTCGGGATTTTCACGGTCCGGCGGGGCCAGTTTTTTGCGTTGGACCGCCTCGCGCAGGAGAAAATGCACCGCGACGCCCAGTGCGGTGTCGGCAACATCGGTCAGAGCGCCGGTGACGCGGGCGACCGGCCAGACGCCGCCGATATCGGCGAGCGCGATCAATAGCGCGGCTTCAGCCTTCATGCGGCGCAGAATGCGCTGCACATCGGTCAGCGCGTGCGCGGCTGTGCCGGCGCTTTTGGTTTCAGCCAGCAATGCGGCAAGCGCCCTATCCGGGTTGCTGTCGAGCAAGCGGACAAAGCGCGCCGGGTCCGCTTGCACCAGATCCCAGAGATAAGGCGCGGCTTCGGCGATAGCGCCGAGCAGCGCAGCCAAAGGCGGATACACGCGAACGAAGGATTTGAGCGCGCGTCCGGCGGCATCGGCCTTGAGACCTGCGACGAAGCCCGTGACCCGCGCGGATGCCTGCGCCGCGGGCTGCGGCAGTGCACCGCCAAGCCTTCGGATCAGTGCGCCGTTATCGGGTTTTTGGCGTTGTCGGTTTGGCCGCTTTGCGCGAGCGGGCCGTCTCATCCCGTCCCCGCCGGTCCGGCGCGCGGCAGCGCAATGATGCTGCGCAGGCCGGGATGATTGTCCTCGAGCTTCAATTCGCCGCCATGCAGCCGCGCCACCGCGGACGCCAGGCTCAACCCCAATCCCGAGCCCGGTTCCGAGCGGCTTTGTTCGAGGCGCACAAAACGCTCCACCACGCGGCCGCGATCGGCGTCGGGAATGCCCGGCCCGCGGTCCGCGACGCTGAGCGTAATGCGCTCGCCTTCGTCACCGGCCTTGATCAGGACTTCGGTCGGCGTGCCGTTCACAGTGCCATCCGGACGCGCATATTTGATGGCGTTATCGACCAGATTGGCTAATGCCTGGCTGACCAGCTCGCGGTTGCCGCGCACCGGCGCCGCGCCATTGGTCTCGACCTTGAGCGCAATCCCTTTCTCGTCGGCCAACGGCTCGTAGAGCTCGCCGACATCGCGGGCGATTTCGGCGGCGTCGAACTCGATCATGTTGTCGCGCGCCTGGCCGGATTCGGCGCGGGCGATCATCAAGAGCGCGTCGAAGGTGCGAATGAGATCGTCGGATTCGGCGATGGTCGACTCCAAGGCGTCGCGATAGGCCGCGTCGCCGGCGGGGTGGCGCAGCGTCTGCTCGCAGCGATTGCGCAGTCGGGTCAGCGGCGTTTTTAGGTCATGGGCGATGTTGTCGGATACTTCCTTTAAGCCCCGCATCAAGGCCTCGATGCGCTCGAGCATGGCGTTGAGATGATCGGCAAGGCGGTCGAGCTCGTCGCCGGTGCCGGCAACCGGCAGGCGACCGGCGAGATCGCCCCGCATGATGGTTTGCGCCGTATCGGTCATGGCGTCGATGCGCTTGAGCACGCGGCGGCTGACAAAGAATCCGCCGGCGAGACCGAGGACGATGACCAACGCCAGCGACCATTGTCCGGCATGGGCGATGATGCCGAACAGCCGCTCGCGCTCCTCGAGGTCGCGGCCGACCAGCAAATGGAACCCGCCGGGCAACTGCACGACCCGTACCAAAGCGTGGTGGTCGCTCCCTTCCGGGGATTCGAGTCGGCGGTAGTTGGTTTCCAGCCAGCCGGGGTGATCGAGCACGCCCGGCTCCAGCGAGCCGACATTGCCGGCAAGCCCCTCCCCGGTCGGCGTCGTCACCAGATAAAGGCTCGATCCCGGGCGCCGCGAGCGTAGATCGACGACGATCACGAGCCGCCGGATGCCGCCTTGCTCGTATTGCTCGGACAGCCCGTTGATCTCGCCGTCGACGGTCGAGGTGATCTGCTCATCGATGAGGCGTCGCGTATTGAGCGCGAAATAACCGAGCAGTGACGCCGCAAACAGGACGAAAATCGCCAGATAGACGAGCGTCAGCTTGAACGCCGTGGTGCGTAGGAGCTTGCCGAGTGCGGTCACTTTGTGTTCTCGGTGCGCGCGCCCAATTCGGCGTCGGAAAAGTCGTCTTCCCAGAATTCGAGCGCGGTGCGTTTGTCGGTCTCGAAGTTTTGCGCCTCGGCCCGCCGCAGTTCGACGCGGCGGATTTTGCCGGAAATCGTCTTCGGCAGTTCGGCGAATTCGAGCCGCCGTACCCGCTTGAACGGAGCGAGCACGGTGCGGCAATGACGAAAAATCGACAAGGCGATGTCGCGATCCGGTTTCTGGCCGGGCGCCAGCGCCAAGAAAGCCTTGGGCACGGCAAGCCGCAGCGGATCGGGCGACGGCACCACCGCGGCCTCCGCCACCGCCGGATGCTCGATCAAGACGCTCTCAAGCTCGAACGGGCTGATGCGATAATCGGAGGATTTGAACACGTCGTCGGCGCGGCCAATATAGGTCAGATAACCGTCGCCGTCGACCGCGGCAACGTCGCCGGTCCGATAGACGCTTTCGTGCTCGGCGCGCACGCTGCCGTCGTCAGCCTGATAACCCTGCATCAATCCGGTCGGTCGCGGCTCCAGCATGAGACAGATTTCGCCCTCCGTGGCCGCCGCGCCGCTCGCATCGAGGAGCGCGACGCGATAGCCGGGCAGCGGCCGGCCCATCGAGCCGGCTTTCAATTTCTGGCCCGGCGTGTTGCCGACCAAGGCCGTCGTCTCGGTCTGGCCGTAACCGTCGCGGATGGTAAGGCCCCAGGCAGCCTTGACCCGCTCGATGACTTCAGGGTTGAGCGGTTCGCCGGCGCTGATCAGCTCTTTGATGCGCACTGGCCAGGCTGGCAAATCCTCCTGGATCAATATCCGCCACACGGTCGGCGGCGCACAAAACGTCGTGACTCCGCAGCGTACGATAGTGTCGAGCAGGCCGCGCGCATTGAAACGGCGCTGATTGACGATGAAGACCGCCGCTTGCGCATTCCACGGCGAGAAGAAACAGCTCCAGGCGTGCTTGGCCCAGCCCGGCGACGAAATGTTGAGATGGATGTCGCCAGGTCGCAGTCCGAGCCAGTACATGGTCGATAAATGGCCGACCGGATAGCTCTGGTGGCTGTGCAGGACGAGTTTCGGTCTCGCCGTGGTGCCGGAGGTGAAATAGAGCAGCACCGGATCGTCCGGCCGCGTGTCGCCGTCCGGCGCAAATTCCGCGGACGATTGATAAGCGGTCTCGTACGAAATCCAGCCCGGCATCTCTTTGCCGACGACTATGCGGGTGTAGTCGCCGGGCAACTCGGCGAATTTCGCCGCGGCTTCGGCGTTGGCGACGACGTGTCGCACGCGGCCGCGAGCAAAACGATCGGCGAGATCGCTGCGGGTGAGAAGGGTCGTCGCTGGCACGACGACGGCACCGAGCTTCATCGCCGCCAGCATGCACTCCCACAGCGCCACCACGTTGCCGAGCATAACCAGGATGCGGTCGCCGCGGCGCACGCCGAGCTTGCGTAGCGCATTGGCGACCTGATTGGAGCGCTCGCTTATGGCGGCAAAGGACAGCTTGGTCTCGCCCGCGTCCTCGTCGACCAGCCAAAGTGCCGGATCCGGATTGTCGCGCGCCATGACATCGAAGTAATCGAGCGCCCAGTTGAAACGCTCGAGCTTCGGCCACTGGAAATCGCGATAGGCGGCCGTGTAGTCCGCGCGATGGCGCAGCAGGAAATCGCGGGCCGCGACAAACGGCACGGCGTTGCTTGGCGTCATGGTGATCTCCGGTTCGGTCCTCGAACGCCCGATCTGCAGCCGAACTACCGGGCGCCGTCGCGGATCATATAGCCCGCACCGCGCACGGTATGCAGCAGCTGCTGCGCAAATCCCTTGTCGATTTTAGATCGCAAACGCGAAATGTGCACGTCGATCACGTTGGTCTGCGGATCGAAATGATAGTCCCAAACATTCTCCAACAGCATGGTGCGGGTGACCACCTGGCCGGCGTGCCGCATGAGGTATTCGAGCAAGCGAAATTCCCGCGGCTGCAGCTGCACTTCCTGGCCGGCGCGGCTGACTTCATGCGACAGCCGGTTGAGCTCCAGATCGCCGACGCGATAAACGGTCTCCTCGCCGCGGCTGCCGCGGCGGCGCGCCAGTGCCTCGACGCGCGCTAGAAGCTCGGAAAAGGCGTAAGGTTTGGCGAGGTAATCGTCGCCGCCGGTTCGCAATCCCTTGACCCGGTCGTCGACCTGGCCGAGCGCGGAAAGAATCAGGACCGGTGTCTCCACCGACTTGCTTCGCAAAGCGCCGATGACGGCAAGGCCGTCACGCTTCGGCAGCATGCGATCGACGATCAGCACGTCGTATTCGCCGTCAAGGGCGAGCTGCAGCCCCTCCTCGCCGTCGCCGGCCTGGTCGGCGACATGGCCGACCTCGCGGAACGCCTTGACCAGATAATCGGCCGCGTCGCGATCATCCTCGATGATGAGAAGACGCATGTTCTATCGCCGCGCTCAGTAAGCGTGTGTCCACCTCAAATATATAATCATCCCGCGCCGATGCCGGGAGCTTAAGCCAAGCCATATCATCCGGACCGAAAAATCGCCACGCTCCGACCGCAGCCGGGCGCATAAAACGAGGGGGTGGTGAGCGCCTGCCCGCCACCCCCTCTCACCTACTCCACCCCGGCGGGGGCGACGAATGCCGGGAGGCAGAGTTGGTATTCGGCGGGGACGGGTCTTGCGACCCGTCCCCAGGGTACGCCCGCCAGCGGGGGCGACGGATGCCGGCGGATCGCCCCTTTCCTTTAGAGTCCGCTCAAACCGGAATCGGGCTCCATCTTTCCTTTGCGCATGAACCGTTAGTTTTCGGGATCATGCGCTAGGCGTTACCGAGCGGCAGCGCCACGAACTTCGTGCCGTCGCTCGACTTCACCCGGAACAAAACGGTGTGCTTGCCAGACGAACGCGCCTCGTCGAGCCCTTTACTGACGTCAGCCGGCGTCGTCACCGGCTTGCCGCCGACGTCGAGAATGACGTCACCCACCTGAAATCCGTGGTCCGCAGCAACACCGCCTTCCGCGACCGCGGTGACCACGACACCGTTGCCGCCGGCGCCCGATACCTTGCTGCTGGGAGCGAGCGTCAAGCCGAGCTTGGGCACTTCGCTTCCAGACTCTTCATGCGCGGGCGCGTTCGACGCCTCTTTCTCGGCAGGCAAAGTGCCGAGCGTCAGAGTCACGGCCTTGTCGGCACCCTGATGGATCATGCCAATCTTGACCGTCGTGCCGGGCGACATGGTGCCGATCTTGCGCGCCAAGTCGCGCGCATCCTTGACTGGCTGATCATTGACCGACGTAATAACGTCGCCGCTGGCGACGCCGGCCTCGGCGGCGGGGCTGTCCTTCTGCGGTTCGGACACGAGCGCGCCGCTCACCTGCTTCAATCCCATGCTGTCGGCGATGTCGGGCGTCACCGACTGGATCTGCACGCCGATCCAGCCGCGCGTAACACTGCCTTTGTCGCGAAGCTGCGCGATTACGCTTTTGACGGTATCTGCAGGAATGGCGAAGGCGATGCCGACCGAGCCGCCGGACGGCGAGAAAATAGCAGTGTTGACACCGATGACGTTGCCGTCGACGTCGAAAGTCGGTCCGCCCGAGTTGCCTTTATTTACCGGGGCGTCGATCTGTATGAAGTCGTCATAAGGACCGGCGCCGATGTCGCGGCCGCGGGCGGAGACGATACCGGCAGTGACGGTGCCGCCGAGCCCGAACGGATTGCCCACCGCGAGCACCCAATCGCCGACGCGCGGCGTGGCATCGGCGAGCTTCACATACGGAAAGTCCTTGCCGTCGATCTTGATCAAAGCAAGGTCGGTACGCGGATCGGTGCCGATGACTTTGGCCTTATAGGTCTTGCCGTCATCCGTGGTGACCTGAACGTTCTCGGCGTTCTGCACCACGTGATTGTTGGTCACCGCATAACCGTCGCTAGAAATGAAGAAGCCGGAACCCTGACCGGTGATGATCTCATGGCCGTTTGGCATGCTGGGCATACCGAATTGCCGGAAGAATTTCTCGAACGGCGAACCCGGCGGGAAAGGAGAAGCATCGTCGCTGTCGCTCGAATTGGCCGGCTGATCGATCTTGACGCGCACCGATATCACCGCCGGCTTCACTTTTTCCACGATGTCGGCGAAGCCCACCGGTTTTTGCGGCAGCTGCTGGACCTTCTCGGTAAGATTTTGTGCCTGCGCCGGGGTCGCGAACGGGCTTGCCGCGTTAGGCGCCAGCGCCAATGCCGCCGCGCCAACGCCGGCAATCGCCGTCGCCAGAAGCGCAACGCGGCGCGCTGATAATGTGCGGCGCGGTTGCAGGAGGTTGCCGTTCATTCAGTGTCTCCAAAAGTCGAATGCTCCGTCGCACGACGGACGCTGCTTTGGCCGGAAGATGGGACGGCGACCCTTACCGCGCACTGTCGGCGGGATTAAAAATTGGTAATGTTGTGCAAATGGCGATTTGATAATTACCGCAATGCGTTACTTGAATGCGTTACTTGGGCATTTGACAGCATTGGCTCGTCGGCAAACTCGCCACCGCCGAGTTCCATCGGAGCGGGGAGGCTTAATCGCTGTCTGGCCATGCCCAGTGCAGTCCGCCGCGATCAATCACCAGCGACCGGCGCCTCGCCGCGCAGCAGTTCTGCAACGCGGGCTTCCTCGGCTGCGGTCAGATTCGCGGACCCGATGACGACTGCCGCGCCTTTGCGCCGGTGGGCGGCGATGAGCAGCATGACGATTCCGATCAGCAAAAGGCCGGGCGGCGTGCACCACAGCAGCGCGGTGCGCCACTCCAGGCGCGGTTTGAGCAGCACGAATTCGCCGTAGCGCGCGACGATGAAGTTCATCACTTGCGCGTCGCTGTCGCCGGCTTCGATGCGCTGGCGCACGAGAACGCGCAAATCGTGCGCCAGCGGCGCCTCCGACTCGTCGATCGATTCGTTCTGACAGACGAGGCAACGCAATTCCTGCGAGATGGCGCGGGCGCGGGCTTCGAGTTTCGGATCCGCCAGCATTTCGTCGGGTTGCACGGCCCGGACCGGAAACGACCAGGCAAGCGCAAGCAAAAGCATCAGCGCGTGCAGATACCTCACCGCGTTCACTCCGCCGGTTGCGGCACACCGCGGGCTCTGGCCTTTGCCGGCCGCGGCGCGCCGACGCGCAGCCGCCGATCGGAAAGCGACAGAGCGCCACCAACAAACATGATCCCGGCGCCGAGCCAGATCATGAGCACATAGGGCTTGAAATAGAGCCGCACCGGCACGCTGCCGTCCTTATTCGGATCTCCGATCGAGATGTAAAGCTGATTGACGCCGCGCGACATCAGCGCTGCCTCGGTGGTCGCCATATTGCGATCCGGAAAGGCCCGGCGGCTCGGCTGCATATTGCCGATCAATTCGCCATTCAGCCGGTGCACGGTGAAGCGGCCGACGACGTCGCGATAGTTCGACCCGGCGCGATCGAACGTGCCGTCGAATGTCACGCGGTAATGCGCGATGTCGAGACTGGCGCCGGGTTTTATCTCGGCGATGCGCTCGCTGCCCCACGCGGTGACGCCGACGATACCCATCAAGGTCACGCCGATACCGAAATGCGCAAAGGTGGTACCCCATGCCGAGCGCGGCAAGCCCAAGGCGCGCCGCAGCGCGGCGCGCAACGGTAGGCGCAAGACGAGGGTGCGCTCGGCAATATCTGTCACCGCGCCGGCCATGACGAAAACGGCGACACCGACACCGAATGGCGCCATCATTGGGCCGCCGTGTTCGAGTGCAAATGCCGCCGCCGTCGCCAGCGCCGCCAGCATCGCCGCGGCAAGCAACCGTTGCGCGGCGCCCAACAGATCGCCGCGTTTCCAGCCCATCAGCGGACCGAACGGCATGACCGCCATCAGCGGAATGAACAACGGGCCGAAGGTCAGATCGAAGAACGGCGGACCGACGGAGATTTTGGCGCCGGTCAGCGCCTCCAGCGCAAGCGGATAGAGCGTTCCGACCAGCACGGTGGCGCAGGCGGTGGTGAGGAACAGATTGTTGAAGACCAGCGCGCCCTCGCGCGAAATCGGGGCGAACAGGCCGCCTTGCTTGAGCAGCGGCGCGCGCCAGGCATAAAGCGCCAGCGCGCCACCGATGAAGACAACGAGGATGCCGAGGATGAAAATTCCGCGACGGGGATCGACCGCGAAGGCATGTACCGAGGTGAGCACGCCCGACCGCACCAGGAATGTTCCGATCAGCGATAGCGAGAAGGTCAGTATTGCGAGCAGGATGGTCCAGATTTTGAGCGCGCCGCGTTTTTCCATGACCACGGCGGAATGGAGAAGCGCGGTGCCGGCAAGCCACGGCATCAATGAGGCATTTTCGACCGGATCCCAGAACCAAAAACCACCCCAGCCCAGTTCGTAATAGGCCCAGTAGGACCCGCCGGCGATGCCGAGCGTCAGGCACATCCAGGCGCCAAGCACCCAGGGCCGCACCCAGCGCGCCCAAGCTGCGTCGATACGGCCTTCGATCAGAGCGGCGATGGCGAAGGAAAACGAGATCGAGAAACCGACATAACCGAGGTAAAGCATCGGTGGATGGAAGGCGAGACCGGGATCCTGCAGAATCGGATTGAGGTCTTGCCCCTCGAAGGGCGCGTTCGGAATGCGCACGAACGGGTTCGACGTCATCAGAATGAAAAGCTCGAACGCCGCGGCGATCCAGGCCTGAACCGCGAGCGCGTTGGCCTTGAGCACCACCGGCAGATTGGTCCCGAACGCCGCCACCAAGGCGCCAAAAAACGTCAGGATCGAAACCCACAGCATCATTGAGCCTTCGTGATTACCCCAGATGCTGGTGAGCCGATAGATCAGTGGCATTTGCGTATTGGAATTCTCATAGACGTTGAGTACCGAGAAATCGGACGTGACGTAGCTGACGGCGAGCGCGGTGAACGCCATTGCGACGAAGGCAAATTGCGCGAGCGCCGCGGGCCCGGCGATGCTCATAAGCACCGGATCGTTGCTGCGGGTGCCGACGATCGGCATGATGCCCTGGACGAGCGCCAAGCCCAGCGCCAGCATCAGGGCGAAATGGCCGAGTTCAGGGATCATTTACTGCCTCCGCCGATCGGCATGGCCGCGCGTTGTGCATAATCGTCCTTCCAATGTCCCGACTTCTTCAAGGCGTCGGCGACCTCTTTCGGCATATAGGTCTCGTCATGCTTGGCAAGGATCGTATCGGCGTTGAACACGCCGCCGCCGTCGAGCGTGCCTTCGGCAACGACACCCTGGCCTTCGCGAAATAGGTCGGGCAAGACGCCGGTATAGGTGACCGGAATTTCCGTTTTGCCGTCGGTCACTTCGAAGCGGACGTTGAGATTGTTGCCGCGCACTAGGCTGCCGTCTTTGACTAGGCCGCCGAGCCGGATGCGAGTGCCGGGTTCGACGTGCTTCTCCACCACGTCGCTCGGCGAATTGAAAAATACGATGGAATCGCGGAATGCATTGAGCATCAACCCGACCGCGACGGCGAGCACGGCGAGACCGCCGCCGATCAGAGTGAGGCGTCGCTGCTTGCGGGTCATGCTTTTTGTCTTCGCCTCATGTCAGCCGGCCAGACCGAGATCCTTGACCAAGTCGTCGATCCGTTTGATCTCGTCGGGATGATCCGACAGTGCACGCTTGGCGTCGGCCGCGGCGTCCTTGGCTTTGTCGCGGTCGCCGAGCACGGCATAAGAGCGCACCAAACGCAGCCAGCCTTCGATATCGCTGCCGTCGGCATGCAGCCGGTCGGCAAGATGCTGCACCATGCCGCGGATCATCGCGGTGCGTTGCGTCTCGTTCATCGAAGCCGCGGCGGCGACGTCGCTTGCTGCCGGGCCTGTTGCGGCATCCGTCGCAGCGCCGGTTTCAGGACCTGTCTTGGGACCAATGTCGGCGGCAGGCGCGGCAGTGACACGCGCCAGAGCTTCGCGCACGAAACCGGCCCACGGTGCGTCGGGCGGCGCTTGCGCCAACAGAGCGCGCCATTTCGCGGCGGCGGCGGCGCTGTTGCCGTCCTGCTCGTCCGCGAGCCCGAGATAGTAACCAGCCTTCGCGTCATGGGGATCGCCGGCGATAGACTTTTGGAAGGCCTGCTTGGCCTCATCAGTAACGACGCCATTTGCGGCCGCCACCAGCGCTTCACCGAGCGCGGACTGGCGGGCGGGACTCTCGCCGTTGAGCGCAATCGCTTTGCGCCAGGCCGCAACCGCGTCGTCTGCCCGCCCCATCCGCAGATAGACCGGCGCCAACACTTCCCAGCCCGCGCCATCGTTCGGATTGCTCGCCAGGTGCGCCTCGACCTGGCTGACCAGGCTGTCGATCGATTGATGGCCCGGCGCATTATTAATGCGCGCAAAAGCCGATTGGTCAGGAACGTCGGGCGATCCGAGCCGCAGATAAAATCCCAGCGCAACGGCCGGCACCACGACAATGGCGGTAAGCGCGGCGACGCGGCGCCGCCACAGTGCCGACGACGCGGGCGTGGCCGCAGCCGCCTCGGCGTCCGCCGCGGCCAACAGCCGGCGCGATATTTCGATGCGGGCGGATTCCGCTTCCGCCTCCCCGATCAGACCGTCGGCACGATCGCGATCGATCTCGGCAAGCTGATCCTGATAGACGAGTCGATCGCTACCGCCGCCTAGGCTGGGTTTGTGCCCAAGCGGCCACACTACGGCGAAGACCGCCGCAGCCATCATCGCTGCAAAAATGAGCCAAAGCACCATTGGTTCAAAGCGTCATATAAGCTGTCGTTTTCACTAGACTTGGATCGGCAGAGCCACTGCCGCCAGACCGACCCTTCGGGCGATCTTGCAGCCCGGAAACCGCCGATATTCGGCGCGGTTACAACACGGCGCGAATGCGGCCGCAATGGGAACCGCGGCGCGGCAATTTCGCACTCCGCCGCCGCGATTTTGCGGCCGCGCCATGCCCGCAACCGTAGGCTCGGCCGATCTTATGCCCGCGCCGGGCGGCGCTCGGTGGTTCCGGTTTGCACCGCAACCTCGGCCGCTTTGGCCAGCAGCCCCGCATATTCGGAGCCGAACACCGTTCGGCAAAACCGAATCGCGGCGTCGACCTGGGATTGCCGGAACGGCCGGTCGGCGTCTTCAGCATGGCGTAGTGAATCGAGCAGAACCTTGGTGCCCGTCTCCAGGTAAAGCGTCAACTCGGAATGGGCGCGGGTCGTGACTTCATTGACGGCAAGTTCGCTGGCATATTGCCGGCACGCGCCAACAAACTCGACGCGCATCTCGGCTTCGTTGACGTCGATCGAGTCGAGCCGCGAGCCGGGGGCGATGTCCTTGGCCGGGCGCGGCCGCAACAGGCGGCGCACGAAGCCGGGTGTCGCCTCGATCTCGGCCTTGAGCAAGCTCGAAACCTCGGCGCGGATTGCTGCCAGCTGGCGGCTCCAGGGGGATTCCACCGACAAGTCCATCTCCGAGCGCAGGCCGCGGGCCGCGTCGTGAATGGCCTTGAGCATCGAGACGATGGGGCGTCCAGCGCGAAGTTCGGAGCGCAGCTCTCCGACCATGCTCTCAGCCTCGCTCAGCACCAGCGTGACCGCGGCGGCATAGGGAGTCTCCGCGACCCGTGCGGTATCGTCGCTCTCGGCCGCCCGGGTGGCGATGCGAATGAGCTGCCAGGGAGCCGCCAGCCGGTTCATCACCAGGATCAAGGCGCAGAGGAAAAAATCCGATTTGCGCATCCCGCCGCTCTCAAGTGCCGGCTGCGCCACTGCTGCATTGATCTGCTTGGTCACCGCATCGATCTCGTCGCGATCGAAAACGCGGATTTGATTGGGCAGCCGCCGAGCAAAATCGCCGAGCACCTCGCGCAGCGACAACACGGCAATCATCGTGCTGAGATCTTCCAGCGCTCGCGGCGTGCCGACCTGGACGGCGAGCCGCCGTCGCGCCCGTTCGTCGGAACCGATGCCGGAAACGGTGTCGTTCATGCGAAGGATGGCGCGATCATGCAGCGCGCGGACCAACTGCTCGGCTTTGGTCCGGTCGTCGGCGACCAAGGCACGGTTGATGTCCTCGCTCAGCGCTTTGGCTTCGGCCGCCATGAGATCGCGACCGATCCAGGACCAGATCGCTTCGAGCGAGACCCGCGCGATGCGGCCGACGCGCTTGTGTTCGGCGCGAGCGTCAATCAAGAATGGCTCGAGCGGGGCGAAGAACAGCCGCGCCGCGTCGCCGATCCGCGGCACCGGCTGGGCGTCGGCGCGGATAGCGCGCCGCAATTCCTGGAGCACGATTTCATTGCCGGCGTTCTCTCCGCCGCGCAACAGGCCGCGCTCAAGCTCCTGGACAAGCATCGAGCGCGCCGCCGGCTTGAGCGTCCGGAGATATTCCCGCAGCCGTTCGATGGATTGACCATCGCTCGTCATAGTCGAAAGACCATTGCCCTGGACTTTACCGTTAACCTTTTAATTGGCCGGCGCTTAAGAAGGCGTTACGCAAAACGTCAGGAATTCAACACGATAAAGCAAAGCCGGGGTTTTCGGCCGCAACTGGCTTAGTCCTTGGGCGGGGCGGGTTAGGCGAGGAAGGCGGCGGCCGGCGACACCGCCGCCACACTGTGGTCCTCGGTTATTTTGGCGACGCGACGCAAACGGCGACCAGCGGGGCATTGGCCGGCGACGCTGTCGGGCCGCAGGATGCGCCTCTTTCGCCCAGAAACTGCGCTTGATTGCGAGTCGGACCGCAATACGCGGTCACTAGGACTTCGTCGTCTTGGCACTGCACCGTGCAGCCCGATACGCAATCCGATTTGACCACCCGGATGCTCGGGCTCGGTGGACCAGCTTGGCCCTGCGGCCCAGCAGGGCCGGGAGGTCCGGGAGGGCCCGCTGGCCCCGCCGGACCGGCGTCTCCTTTGGGACCCTGCGGACCCGACGGACCCTGATCGCCTTGCGGACCTTTGCTGCAACCGGCCAATGAACCGGACACAGCCAAAAGCAATGCCACCGTTATTGCCAAATGCGGTGCACGCATCGTCGGATTCTCCCAAGTTTCTCGTATGGAAAGCCGCTCCCGTCCCCCGGGCAATAGAAGATCAAACTAGGCTCCTAGGCGCAAGGACGATGCGCGCAGCGTGTTGCTTCAGCGGCGGGCACCATCAATCTGCATAACCGGTGCCTATTGCCGGAAGGTGACGCCCTGCCGAGCGGGCTGGCGGCGCGGCTATGCTTTGACTAAGGTTTCGCGGCGATTAGGGACCAATCACGAGCAAATGATGAAGCCTAGAAAACATAGCGCTGGCACTGGGCGGCGCAGCTTTGGTCTTACAAGCATCGCGCTAGCTTTGACGTTTCTGACACTTCCTGTCCGGCCGGTGCATGCGCAAAATTATCCGGCGCGCACGGTGAAGATCGTGGTGCCGTTCCCGGCTGGCGGCACCGCCGATGTCATGCCGCGCATCTTCGCCGATTGGTTATCACGCAAATGGGGCCAGCCGGTCGTCGTGGAAGACCGCGCCGGCGCCGGCGGCAATATCGGCGCCGAGGTCGTCGCCAAATCCGATGCCGACGGCTACACGCTCTTGGCGTCGCCGCCGCCGCCTTTGGTCATCAATCAGAACCTTTATCCGCACCTTGCTTTCGATCCGACCAAATTCTTACCCATCATCGTCATGGCGCGCGTGCCCAACGCGCTGGTGGTCAACCCCGACAAGATCAAAGCCAGCACGGTGCCGGGCTTTATCGCCTATTTGCAGGCCAATGCCGGCAAAGTCACCGACGCCACGCAGGGCAACGGCACCACCTCGCAGCTCACCGCCGCGATGTTCCAGATGATGGCGCATGTGAAGCTGCAGAACGTGCCCTATCGCGGCTCCGCGCCGGCGCTCAACGATCTCGTTTCCGGCAGCGTCGACTGCATGTTCGACAATCTCGGCGTCTCGTTGCAGCTGGTCAAAGCCGGCAAGCTGAAATTGATTGCGGTCGCTTCCGCAAAGCGCATGGTAAGCCTGCCCGACGTGCCGGCCATCGCGGAGACGCTGCCCGGCTTTGAAGCCGTGGCCTGGTACGCCTTCGTTGCGCCGGCGGGTACGCCTGCCGCAGTGGTCGACAAGGTCAATGCAGGCGTCAACGAAGCGCTGCACGATCCGGAAATCCAAAAGCGCCTCGCCGATCTCTCAGCAGAGCCAGTCGGCGGCTCGCCGCAGGACACCGCGACCTATTTCCGCGAAGAAACCGAACGCTGGAAGAGCGTGATCACCTCCGCCCACGTCACGCTCGATTGAGGTTCCGTGAAACACAGCACCCATCGCATCCTCACCACCCATGCCGGCAGCTTGCCGCGGCCGCCGGACCTACTCGACCTCGTTCAGAGCGGCGGCGCCAAGGCCCTCGATCAAGCGGGAAACGCCGTTCGCCTTCGACGGGCCGTTGCCGAAATCGTGCGCAAACAGACCGAGCTCGGTATCGACGTCATCGATGACGGCGAATACGGCAAGCCGAGCTTCGTCAGCTATATCAATGAACGGCTCGGCGGCTACGAAGTCGACACCCGAGCCGGCCCACGCAATCAATGGATGACGTCGCGCGAAGGTCTGTCGTTTCCGGAATTTTACGCGCAGACCCATCCCGCTTCGACACACACCCACATGGTCTGCACCGGACCGATCACCTACAAAGGCCACGGCCAGCTCAAGCGCGACATCGATAATCTGAAAGCAGCGCTGAACGGCGTGAAGCCCGAAGAAGTGTTCATGCCGGCGATCTCGCCGTCCAATATCGAGGACTGGCAAAAGAACGCCTATTACAAATCACAGGAAGAGTACGTCTTTGCCATCGCCGACGCGATGCGCGAGGAATATGAGGGCATCGTCGCGGCCGGCTTCGTGGTGCAGATCGACGATCCGCGGCTCGTCACCTACTACATCATCCATCCCGAGACGAGCATTGCCGATTGCCGCAAGTGGGCTGAAGTGCGGGTTGAGGCGCTCAATCACGCGCTCCGCAACATCGCGCCGGACAAAATCCGCTTCCACACCTGCTACGGCATCAATATGGGCCCGCGCGTCCACGACATGGAGCTCAAAGATATTGTCGATATCATTCTGAAGATCCGCGCCGGCGCCTATTCGTTCGAGGCGGCGAACCCGCGCCATGAGCACGAATGGAAGGTGTGGAAGGACGTCAAACTGCCGGGCGGGAAGATTCTGATCCCCGGCGTGATCTCGCATTCGACCATTCTGGTGGAACACCCCGAGCTGGTGGCCGAGCGTATCGTCCGCTACGCCGGCATCGTCGGACGGGAAAACGTCATCGCCGGTTCCGACTGCGGCTTCGCCACGTTTGCCGGATCGAAGGAGGTCCATCCGTCGATCGTCTGGGCGAAATTTAAGGCGCTCAGCGACGGCGCGCGGATCGCGTCGAAGGAGCTTTGGGGACGGAATTAGCTCCGCGGGATTGAAGCGCGCAAGGTCTCGACGGCTTGACGCGCCGCCGGATCGAGACCGGCGCCGCCGGAATCGAGATAGGCGACGATCGCCCGGCGCATGCGCGGATCCCAGAACTTGGCGATGTGCTCGGCGATCTTGGCAGGCGCCGTGTCCGCATCTTGCGATTTGAAGAACGTGCCGATCTGATTGGCCATGTAGACCAGCTTGTTGCCGGTGTCATGCGGAGCATCTTCAGACGAGGACATGGGCGGCTTCTTCTTCCTGGATGCGCTGCGGGTTGGCGAAGACCTCAAAGCCGTCCTTGCGCGCGATCGCGACCAGCGTGATGCCGGCAGCTTCAGCCGTGCGCACGGCAAGCGCCGTCGGCGCGGAGACGGCGACGAGCACGGGAATACCGATCGCCGCCGCCTTCTGCACGAGCTCTACCGATAGCCGGCTGGTAAGAATGCAAAAACCGCCGTGGCCGGCGATGCCGTTGCGCGCCAGCGCGCCCGCGAGCTTGTCTAGCGCGTTGTGACGGCCAATGTCCTCGCGCAGCGCCAAAAGCCCCTCGCCCCGGCGGTAGAACGCCGCGCCGTGGACGGCATGCGTCATCTGGTTGATGGCTTGCAGGCCAGCAAGTGCGTCAAGCGCCGCCATGAACTCTTTGGGCGTAAAGGTCGAGACGTCGGCAACCGCGTTGGGCGTCCGCATCGCTTCGGTCAAGGTTTCGATGCCGCACAGCCCGCAGCCGGTCGGACCGGCCAGATAGCGCCGGCGCTCGCGGAACGCGGTGGCGTGCGGCTCGGTCAAGCGCATCCGCAGTTCAATACCGATCGGCTCCTCGACGATTTCCAGCGTTTCGATCTCGTCCGGCGACGCTACAATGCGCTCGGTCAAGCTGAAACCGAGTGCAAAGTCTTCCAGATCCTGCGGCGTCGCCATCATCACCGCATAGGACGAGCCGTTATAGGTGAAGGCGACCGCCGTCTCTTCCGGAATCGTGCGCTCACCGCGGGCGCGTCCACTGGCGCGCCACGAGATACGTTCAACGCGGCGGGTGGGATCGAGCAAGGCCTACTCCGCCGCCTCCGTGTGAGCGATCCGGCGGGTCTCGCGCGAGAACTCCTCGTATTCCTGTTGCCAGCGCGACGGGCCGTTCGACGGCGAAACCTGCACGGCCGTTACTTTGTATTCGGGGCAGTTGGTCGCCCAGTCCGAGTAGTCCGTGGTGATGACGTTGGCCTGGGTGTCCGGATGGTGGAACGTCGTGTAGACGACGCCCGGCGCGACGCGGTCGGTGATCAAGGCGCGCAGAGTCGTTTCGCCGGAGCGGCTCGCGAGCCTCACCCAGTCGCCATCGCGCACGCCGCGCTGTTCCGCATCGTGCGGATGGATCTCAAGCCGATCCTCCTCGTGCCAGATCGAGTTCGCGGTGCGCCGCGTCTGCGCGCCGACATTGTATTGCGAGAGAATACGCCCGGTGGTGAGCAGCAGCGGGAAGCGCGGCCCGATCTTTTCGTCGGTCGGGATATATTCGGTGACGATGAACTTGCCTTTGCCGCGCACGAAACCGTTGACGTGCATGATCGGCGAGCCGTTCGGCGCCTTGTCGTTGCACGGCCACTGCACCGAGCCGCGCTCTTCCAGCATCTTGAACGATACATTGGCGAAGCCTGGCGTCAGCCGCGCGATCTCGTCCATGATCTCGGACGGATGACCGTAGTTCATCTCGTAGCCGAGCGCCTTGGAGAGCAGGCAGGTGATTTCCCAATCCTCGTAACCGTTCTTCGGCGACATCACTTTGCGCACGAGCTGCACGCGGCGCTCCGCGTTGGTGAAGGTGCCATTCTTCTCGAGGAAGGTTGAGCCCGGCAAGAAGACGTGGGCGAAGCGCGCGGTCTCGTTGAGAAACAGATCCTGCACAACGACGCATTCCATCGCCTCAAGGCCGGCCGACACATGCTTGGTGTCGGGGTCGGACTGCAGGATATCCTCGCCCTGGATGTAGATGCCCTTGAAGGTGCCGTCGATGGCCGCATCGAGCATGTTCGGAATGCGCAGCCCCGGCTCCTTGTCGAGTGTCACGCCCCAGTCCTTTTCGAAAAGGTGGCGCGGTTCGTCGAGCGAGATATGCCGGTAGCCCGACAATTCGTGCGGAAACGAACCCATGTCGCAGGAGCCCTGCACGTTATTCTGGCCGCGCAGCGGGTTCACGCCGACGCCGGGACGGCCGATGTTGCCGGTCGCCATGGCGAGGTTGGCGATCGCCATCACGGCGGTGGTGCCCTGGCTGTGTTCGGTGACGCCGAGCCCGTAATAGATCGCACCGTTGCCGCCGGTGGCGTAGAGCCGCGCGGCGCCGCAGATCTGCTCGGCCGGAACGCCGGAGATTTTAGCAACCGCCTCCGGGCTGTTCTGCGGAGACGACACGAAATCCGCCCAGTGCTGGAACTCGTCCCAGTCGCAGCGTTCGCGGATAAATCTCTCGTCGTAGAGTTTTTCAGTCACGACAACATGCGCGAACGCGGTCAGCATCGCAACGTTGGTGCCGGGCAGGAGCGACAGGTGGTAGTCCGCCATGATGTGGGCCGACTTCACCAGCTCGGTGCGGCGCGGATCGATCACAATCAGCTTGGCGCCCTGACGCAAGCGCTTCTTCATGCGCGAGGCAAACACCGGATGTGCGGCAGCCGGATTGGCGCCGATCACGATGATGACGTCGCTATCCTCGACGGAGTCGAAATTCTGCGTGCCGGCCGAGGTGCCGTAGGTCTGGCCGAGCCCGTAGCCGGTTGGCGAGTGGCAAACCCGCGCGCAAGTGTCGACATTATTGTTGCCGAAGGCGGCGCGGATCAGCTTCTGCACCAGGAATGTTTCTTCATTGGTGCAGCGCGACGAGGTGATGCCGCCGACGGAATCCTTGCCGTATTTCGCCTGGATGCGCTTGAACTCGCAGGCGGCGCGGTTGATCGCCTCCTCCCAGCTCACTTCCTTCCAAGGATCGGTGACCTTGGCTCGGATCATCGGCTTGAGGATGCGTTCCTTGTGCGTCGCATAACCCCAGGCGAAGCGGCCTTTGACGCAGGAATGTCCGCGGTTCGCCTCGCCATTCTTGTACGGCACCATGCGCACCAGTTCTTCGCCGCGCATCTCGGCCTTGAACGAGCATCCCACCCCGCAATAGGCGCAAGTCGTCACGACCGAATGCTCGGGCTTGCCGATCTCGATCACCTTCTTCTCGTTGAGCGTCGCGGTGGGGCAGGCCTGCACGCAGGCTCCGCAGGAGACGCACTCCGAGCCGAGGAAGCTTTCCTGCATGCCGGGGGACACGCGGCTGTCGAAACCGCGGCCGGCAATGGTCAGCGCGAACGTTCCCTGCACCTCCTCGCAAGCACGAACGCAGCGCGAGCAGACGATGCACTTCGACGGGTCATAGGTGAAATACGGGTTCGACTCGTCTTCCGGCAGCCAGCTCGGATTGGCGGCACCGCCCTGCTTGGCGAAAACGTGGTTCTCACCCTCGTAGCCGTAACGCACGCCGCGAAGTCCGACTGCGCCGGCCATGTCCTGCAGTTCGCAATCGCCGTTCGCCGAACATGTCAGGCAGTCGAGGGGATGATCGGAAATATAGAGTTCCATCACGCCCCTGCGGAGCTGCCTCAGGCGCTCGGTCTGGGTCTTGACTACCATCCCCGGAGCAATCGGCGTGGTGCAGGATGCAGGCGTCCCGGCGCGCCCTTCGATTTCGACGAGGCAGAGCCGGCAGGAACCGAAGGCATCGACCATGTCGGTCGCGCAAAGTTTTGGGATCTGCGTTCCCATCTGCATCGCCGCCCGCATGATCGAGGTGCCTTCGGGCACCGTGACTTTTTGCCCGTCAACGGTCAGCGTGACCTGTTTCGCTGATTTGGAACGCGGCGTCCCGTAGTCGATCTCATGAACGAGCGACATGGGCGATCTCCTTATTCCGCGGCCGCAAGACGCGGCGGCGCGCCGAAGTCTTCGGGGAAATGCGTGAGCGCGCTCATCACGGGATAGGGCGTAAAGCCGCCAAGCGCGCAGAGTGAACCGAGTTTCATGGTGCGGCAGAGGTCTTCGAGCAGCGCGGTGTTGCCGGCGCGATCCTCGTTGCGGATGATGCGATCGATGACCTCGACGCCGCGCGTCGAGCCGACGCGGCATGGCGTACACTTGCCGCAGGATTCGATGGCGCAGAATTCCATGGCGAAGCGCGCCTGCTTTGCCATGTCGGCGGTATCGTCGAACACAACGATACCGCCATGGCCGATCAGGCCGTCGGCCTCGGCAAAGGCCTCGTAGTCGAACGGCAGATGAAACAGCGAGGGCGGGAAATAGGCCCCGAGCGGCCCGCCGACCTGCACGGCGCGCACCGGGCGGCCGCTGCGGGTGCCGCCGCCGATGCGTTCGACAAGATCGCCGAGGGTGACGCCGAATGCCGTCTCATAAAGGCCTGGAAATTTGATGTTGCCGGCCAACTGGATCGGCACGGTGCCGCGCGACCTGCCCATGCCGAAGTCGCGATAGAACGCGGCGCCTTTTTCAAGGATGACCGGTATCGAGGCGAGCGACAACACATTGTTGATGACCGTCGGCTTACCGAACAGGCCTTTATGCGCCGGCAGCGGCGGTTTGGCCCGAACCACGCCGCGCTTGCCTTCCAGGCTATCCAGCAGCGACGTTTCTTCGCCGCACACATAAGCGCCGGCGCCGGCCCGCACTTCCAGATCGAACGCGAAAGACGAACCCGCCACGCTGCGGCCGAGCATGCCGCCACGCCGCGCTGCGGCAATTGCGTTGTTGAGCACTGCAACGGCATGCGGATATTCGGAGCGGACGTAGATGTAGCCCCGCGTCGCGCCAACAGCGAGGCCGGCGATGGTCATGCCTTCGATCAGCACGAAGGGATCGCCTTCCATGATCATGCGATCGGCAAAAGTGCCGCTATCGCCTTCATCGGCATTGCAGACGATGTATTTCTGCGGCGCGACCGCCTGCGCCGTGGTGCGCCATTTGATGCCGGTCGGAAAACCCGCGCCGCCGCGGCCGCGCAGGCCCGCGTGCACGACTTCTTCGACA
>JASHOX010000181.1 GCA_030038415.1 Xanthobacteraceae bacterium | reverse complement strand
GGCCCCAATATGATCCCGCTCAAGGATTTATCGCCGCTTCTTGAGCGATTGATCGAGTTCGACCGCCTCGCCAAGCACATCTGATTACGGGTGGAGCGCTGTCATTCCGCCCGTTCTCAGAGTCGTCAGCCTGGTGGTGTTCGCCTCGACGCTGTTCTCGCGCGCCGTTGACCCCGTGGTGCCGAAAATCGCCGCCGATCTCGCCATCGACGTGAAGACGGCGGCGCTCTTATCGAGCGCCTTTACTTTTCCTTACGCACTCATGCAGCCGGCATTGGGCACGATCGCCGATTTCTTCGGCAAGACGCGGCTGATGAATGCGAGCTTGGCCGCGGTCGTGACGACGACGTTGATCAGCGCCTTTATCAGCAGCTTTCCGCTCTTGATGGCAATGCGGATCGTTGCCGGCGTGTGCGCGGGCGGCATTTTCCCGGTCGGCGTTGCCATCGTCGGCGATCTCGTCCCGGTGCACGAGCGGCAAGTGGCGATCGGCCGCCTGTTGGCGGTGGGGCTGACCGGCAACCTGATTGGCGCGGTGATTTCGGGCGTGGTCGGCGATCTTTTCGGCTGGCGCGGAGTGTTTTTCTCGATCGGTGGCTTTGGCCTGCTGGTGGCCGCGGCCGCATTTTTCGCGTTTCGCGGCATGAAAGTCGCCCAACCAAAGCCATTCAAACTCGCCGCCGCCGTGGCAGGATTTCGCGGCGTTCTGGCCGATCGGCGCGCCAAGATTTGCTTTGGGTCTGTATTCTTCGAAGGCATCGTCATCCACGGCATGTTTCCCTATGTCGCGCTGCTCCTGCTCGCAGCTGGACAAACTCACTCGTCTTATGCCGGGATTGTCATCGCCGCATTCGGGCTCGGCGGCATCGTGTTTTCCCTGGCGCTGCCGTTTCTGGTCGTGCACCTGACCGAGCGGCAGTTGATGCTGTCCGGCGCGGCCGGCGCGGCGACCGCCTTCGTCCTCATCGCGTTGAATCTGCAATGGTATGTGCTGGCCGTGATTTTCATAGTTTTCGGGCTGGGCTTCTACATGCTGCACAATTGCATCCAGGTTCACGTCACCGATCTTACGCAGACCGCGCGTGGCGCGGCCCTATCGATGCATTCCTCGGCGTTTTTCTCCGGACAAGCGATCGGCCCGATCTATTACGGCTTTGCTTTCGGACATTTCGGCACGACAGTGCCGCCGTTCATCGGCGCTGCCGTGATCGTTGTTGTTGGGCTTGTTTGTGCGCGATTTCTGAGGCACCGGCGGCAACTGGACCTTGGGGAGCCTTGATTACGCCCTAACCCTTGCCGAAGGCCCCCAAAACCCCCATTATTCCCCCATCGGCCAGGGGTGCCGCGCAAGGCGCGCGGCTGAGATTAAACCCGTCGAACCTGTCTGGGTCATTCCAGCGAAGGGAGCCGCGTTGGTCGGAACGAAGACAGCCCATTCGCCTATCGGCAAACGCCCCCGCGTCGTCATTATCGGCGCGGGCGTGATCGGGCTCGGCATGGCCTGGCGCTTGGCTGCCCGCGCCGAAGTGCTCCTCTTCGATCGTGGCGAAGCCGGCGCTGGCGCAAGCCATGCCGCGGCCGGCATGCTTGCGGCCTGCGCGGAAGCCGAACCCGGCGAAGAGGATTTGGTCGCGCTCGGTCGCGACAGCCAGGCGGGCTGGCCGGCCTTCGCCGACGAGCTTTTGCAGGCGACCGGCATCGACGTCGAATTGCGCCGCGAAGGCACGCTGGTTCTGGCGCTGACCTCGGACGACCAAGCGACGCTGGCGCATCACTTGGAATTTCAGCGCAAGCTTGGCCTGCCGCTGGAATGGCTTTCCGCCGCGCAGACGCGCGTGAAAGAGCCGCACCTTGCCGGCAAGCTCGCCGGCGCGGTGTTCAGCCCGCAGGATCATCAGGTCGACAATCGCAAGCTCAGTGCGGCGCTGCGCGTCGCGGCGGAGACCGCCGGCGCAAAAATCCATGAACACAAGACGGTGAAGGAAATCTCCGTGCAGGGCGTTCGCGCCACCGGCGTCGTGCTCGACGACGGAACGAGCGTGCCAGCCGATCGCGTCGTGCTCGCCGCCGGCGCCTGGTCGCGCGGCATCGCCGGGCTGCCGCCGGACCGCCGGCCGCCGGTGCGCCCGGTCAAGGGCCAGATGTTTGCGTTGCGCATGGACGCGAATGCGCCGCTCCTCAATCACGTGCTGTGGGCGCCGGGCGCTTATCTGGTGCCGCGCCGCGACGGCCGCCTGATTGTCGGCGCGACGGTGGAGGAAAAGGGTTTTGACGAAACCATCACCGCGGGCGGCATGCTGACGCTCCTTGAAGCGGCGTGGCGCGCGATCCCCGCCGTCGAGGAATTGCCGATCGAGGAAATCTGGGTCGGCCACCGGCCAGGCAGCCGCGATGATGCGCCGATCCTCGGCCGCGCGCCGGTGGAAAATCTTTTCTACGCCACCGGCCATCACCGCAACGGCATTCTGTTGGCGCCGGTGACCGCGGACGCCATGGCAAAACTCATTCTCGACGACGTGGTCGAGCCGGCGATCAAGCCGTTCGGTTTGGAGCGCTTTCTGCCGGCGCGCGCGGCGGAGTAGGGCGCATGTCGCAGCAAACGATCGAGGCCACCATCCGCGTCAACGGCGAAAGCGAGCCGCTGTCTGTCGGCACGCTGGACGCGCTGCTTATGGAAAAAGCCGTGGACACAATGCAGCGCGGCATCGCAGTGGCGCTCAACGGGTCCGTCGTGCCGCGCGCCGCATGGCGTGACACGGCACTTAAGCCGGGCGACAGCGTCGAAATCGTTCGCGCGCGGCAGGGAGGTTGAGGGAGTAAACATGTCCGATCCTCTGATCATTGCCGGACACGAATTCGGCTCGCGGCTGTTTCTCGGCTCTGCCGGCTATCCCAACCGCAAGGTCATGCTGGATTCGATCGCCGCGAGCGGCACCCAGATGGTCACCGCCTCGATCCGCCGCATCAGTCTCGCCGGCGAGGAAGAAAGCATGGTCGATCTATTGGCCGGCCGCGTGAAATTTCTGCCCAACACTGCGGGCTGCCAGACCGCCAAGGACGCGGTGCTCACCGCCGAGCTTGCCCGCGAGGCGCTTGATACCAACTGGATCAAGCTTGAAGTGATCGGCGACCGCGAACTCCTCTATCCCGACGTCGAGGAGCTAATTCGCGCGACCGGCGAACTCGTCGCCAAGGGTTTTGTCGTGCTGCCTTATTGCACCGAGGATCCGGTGACGTGCCGCAAGCTCGCCGACGCCGGCGCCGCCGCGGTGATGCCGCTCGGCTCGCCGATCGGCTCCGGACTTGGCATTTCCAATCCGCATCTGATCGAGCTGGTCTGCGCACGCGCGCCGGTGCCGGTGGTGCTCGATGCCGGGATCGGCACGGCGTCCGACGCCGCGCTCGCCATGGAGCTTGGCTGCGCCGCAGTCTTGATCAACACCGCGGTGTCGAAGGCGCAAAATCCGGTGCTGATGGCGCAAAGCATGCGCGCCGCGGTCGAAGCCGGCCGGCTGTCGCGGCTTGCCGGCCGCATCGCCAAAAGGACCCACGCCGAGCCGTCGAGCCCGCAATTCGGCCTGGTGGGGACTTAGGCAGGCTGCGTGACGATCTCCTTGACCATCGGCATCACCTTGGTCCCGTAAAGCTCGATGCAGCGCATGATCTTGTCGTGCGGCAGCGTGCCGGC
>JASHOX010000180.1 GCA_030038415.1 Xanthobacteraceae bacterium | reverse complement strand
TCGGCGGCAAACGCCCTAACCGCTCGCTCCGCCTTTTCGACCCATTCGCGAAGCGGCAACGGGCCGCAGCACAGCATGTAATAGTCGTAGAAGTAGCGTCGCTCATTGCCCATTACGGCCTGGCGATGGATGCGGAGAAAATTAAGGTGGAAACGCCGATAGGTGTGCTCCTCCACCATCAGGCGGATGCGGAATATTTTGACGATCGGCTTGCCAGCCGCCGGCAATTCCAAGGCGATTACCGGATCGACGTTATAGACATTGATAATGTCGACCAGCGCCTGATACTCCACCCAATAGATCGCCGGCGCATTCGCCAGCCGGCCGACGGTCTCGCGCAGCCAACCGGCCGCGGGATGCAGCGCCACCTTGAGCAGCGACGAGCCGGTCGAGACGACATGCAGCGGTTTGCCGCGCGCGCCGAGTTGCGGATCACGCTGCAAGGCGCGGTCGACGACGCAAAGCGACAACGGCGCGCCAAGACTGTGGCCGTGGATGATGATCTCGTCGGCGTCCGTCTCGCGGACGAGCCGCACCAATTCGGCGGCGAGACGATCGAGCCGCGCGTCGACGTCCGCCCGCGCGCGGTGGATGAAATCGCGGGCAAAATGCCAGTCGTCGAGCGCATAGCCGATATGGACGACGCGACCGAGCGTCCATCGCAATGCGACGAAGATCGCGAGCCAGAGCGCGGGCGCGATCACCAGTGAATACGGCGGCATGAGATGACCGACGGCAAAGCGCGTTAGGCCGATCGACAGCCATGCCATGCCGACAATGTAAAGGAGCGGAAATAGGAAAAAGCCGCCGTAACGCCAGGCGATGATGAAATATTTCACCACCGTTCCGCTCAGGATGAATTCCATTAACGCGGCGATACCGAGCGGGAAACGCAGCCAATCGCTTCGCGCGCCGTCGGCCCTGACGAAATCGTCCCAGCGGAACCAGTGAAAATCGGTCGTGACGCGCCAGTTCGGTCCGAAAGTGTCGACCGTCCAGCTAGCCACCGCGCCATCGGCCGACAGTTGTGGTGGCGAAACCTTGCCCTCCACGTTCCAAGCTTTGTGGAACCGTGCCATTTCGCGGTTGAAGCGACGATGCTGATGTTCCGCTCCGACCGGCTCATAGCCCGTCATCTGCACGAAACAACGCTTGCGCACGAGCGCCGGCGGCATTGCAGACTCCTGGCTGACCTCTGGTGCGGCTTCCTTAGGTGCTATGGCTAGGCCGATCAAGCGCAGCCGCATATCTCTCGCCGTGGGAACAGCCGTATAAGCTCTTGGCGCCAAGCACAAATCCGCGCTTTGCGCGCCGGCCGGATCGGCATTTTTACCGCGGTGACCGCCGTTGAACTTGCCGGCATCCTTCGCTATACGGGGCGTTCACATTGAGGAGCCCGAACCGACGGGCTTGCTCGCGCCGGGCTGGGCCGGCGCTTATTCCCTGTTGACCAAAGAGCACGCCCGATGTCCACCACGTTCGATAAAGTGGCTGAAATCATTGCGGAAACTTGCGATATCCCGCGTGAAAATATCAAGCCGGAAAGCCACGCCATCAACGATCTCGAGATCGACAGCCTCGATTTTCTCGACATCGCCTTCGCCATCGACAAGGCGTTCGGCATAAAACTTCCGCTCGAACAGTGGACGCAGGAAGTCAATGACGGCAAAGCGACGACCGACCAATATTTCGTGCTGAAGAACCTGTGCGAGCGGATCGACGAACTGATCGCTGCCAAGGGCGCTTGAGCGCCGACGATGCGTCTTGAATATTTTCAGATGATCGACCGCTTCGTCGCCGTCGACGTCGTCGGACGCGTGGCGCGCGCGGTCTCTACGGTGCCGAAGCAAAGCCCGGTGTTCGAAGGCCATTTTCCGGGCTATCCGCTGATGCCGGGCGTGCTGCTGATTGAATGCATGGCGCAGACGACCGGGTGGCTGGTGAGCGCACTGACGGGATTTACCGGATTGCCGGCGCTCGCCGGCGTCAAGGAAGGCAAGATCCGCAGCGCCGTGTTTCCGGGCGATGAGCTCGAATTCGAAGGCAAAGTGGTGCACGAGGGCTCCGGTTACGCCATCGGCGAAGCTAAGGGCTGGTGCAAGGGTGCGGCGGTCTGCGACGCCACGCTGACCTACCGCATCATTCCCTATCCGAGCCCGGAGCTGCGCGCCGGATTGTGGGAATGGGCCGAACGCATCAATTTTCCGGCCAAGGAGTTCGCGAAGTGACCGAACGCCGCGAGGTGTGGATCACCGGCGTCGGTCTACTCACCTGTCTGGGCGAGGGGCTGGAAGCGAATTGGGACCGCCTCGCGCACGGCGACGCGGCGGTCTACGACGACAAGAGCTTTGCGCCTTACATCGTGCACACGCTCGCGCCGATGAGCTTCGATAAATTCATCCCGAAAAAAAGCGATCAGCGGCAGATGGAGACCTGGCAGCGGGTCGGCGTCTATACCGCGGGCATGGCGCTCGCCGATGCCGGCGTCGCCGGCAATGCGGAACTCCTCGACCGCGCCGATATGATCGTGGCCGCCGGCGGCGGCGAGCGCGACACCGCGGTCGATACCGCAATCATGGCTGGCGTGCGCAAGACCAATACGCCGGGCGCTTTCCTCAACGAGCGGCTGATGAGCGACCTGCGGCCGACTTTGTTCCTGGCGCAACTGCCGAACCTCCTCGCTGGCAATATTTCGCTGGTACACGGCGTCGTCGGCTCTTCGCGCACCTTCATGGGGGAGGAGGCAGCCGGCGTCGATGCGATCCGGGTGGCGCAGGCGCGTATCGCCGCGGGTCAAAGCGAATTGACGCTGGTCGGCGGCGCCTATAACGGCGCACGCTGGGACGTGCTGCTGGCCTTCGAGCTCGGCGGCGTGGTTTTGAAGAACAAGTTTGCTCCGGTTTGGGACCGCGGTCCCGGCGGCGGCATCGCTTTTGCCACGATGGCGGCGTTCCTGGTTCTAGAGAGCGAAGAACACGCCAAAGCCCGCGGTGCGCGGCCGCGGGCGCGAATTTCGCAGGTGTTTTCCGACCGCAACCTACGCAAACCGGGCCAGGCCGAGATTTCGCTACGCCGCCAATGGGACGCCATCGAGCCGCAAGTTGACCGGTCGCATGCCGCCGTGATTTCCGGCGCCTCCGGGTTCGAGCCGGCGACTTCGGCAGAGCGGTCAGTCCTCAAAGACATTGGCCTTCCGGTCCGCAATACCGGTACGTATATCGGGCATGGTGTCGATACCCAGTTTATGGCCAATCTGGGCATCGGCTGCGCGGCGATCGAGCACGGCAAGCTTTTCGCCCCAGCAGGATCGGGCGATACGGGCGAAAGTCCGCCCGGCCTGTGCCAGATCGTTGTGACCAGCGTCGGCAACTGGCGTGGCGAAGGGCTGGCGCTGCTCGAACGGGTGAATTGAGGGAGAAGCTCATGGCAAGCGCCAAACGCGACAAAGCCGGCAGGCCGATCATCGCCGTTACCGGCATGGGCGTCGTCACCTCGCTCGGCATCGGCAAGAGCGACAATTGGGAAAAACTTTCCGCCGGCAAATCCGGCATCCGGCGCATTTCACGCTTTCCGCTCGACTCGCTGCGCACCACCATCGCCGGCACCGTGGATGACGTTTACAAGGACTACATGCCGCCGGCGGAACTATCCGAGCGGCTCGCGTTTCTCGCCTGCGAGGAAGCGATCGCGCAGGCCGGCATTGGCTCGAAAGGCCACTTTCCCGGCCCGCTGTTTTTGGCGCTGCCGCCCCTTGAGATCGAGTGGCATTACCGCATGCAGCTTGCCGAGGAGGCTGCGCCCGACCGCGATGCGAGCTATCCCGACCTGATGCAGGTGGCGCGCAAGCCGCAATTCTCGCCGATCTACGAGACGATCAAATACGGCATCATCGGCGAGAACCTCGCCGCGCATTTCGGCACCGAAGGCTCGCCGATCTCGCTGACCACCGCTTGCGCTTCCGGCGGCACCGCGATCCAGCTGGGCGTCGAAGCGATCCGCCGCGGCGAATGCCAGGCCGTGCTCGCGGTCGGTGCCGACGGCTCGCTCACTCCGGAATCGCTGGTGCGCTTCTCGCTGCTTTCGGCGCTGTCGACGCAGAACGATCCGCCCGAGCAGGCGTCAAAGCCGTTCTCCAAGAACCGCGACGGCTTCGTGCTCGCCGAAGGCGCCGCCGCGCTGGTGCTAGAAGACTACGATCACGCCATGGCGCGCGGCGCCAAAGTGCTCGCCATCCTCGAAGGCTGCGGCGAGAAATCGGATTCGTTTCATCGCACCCGGTCGAGCCCCGACGGCAAACCGGTCATCGCGTGCATGCGCAACGCGCTTGCCGATGCCGGCGTCGGGCCCGAAGACATCGACTATATCAACGCTCACGGCACCTCGACGCCCGAGAACGACAAGATGGAATGTCTCGGCGTCTCGACAGTGTTCGGCGAACGTATTCGCAGCATCCCGATGTCGTCGAACAAATCGATGATCGGCCATACGCTCACCGCCGCCGGCGCGGTGGAAGCGGTGTTCACCGCGCTCGCGCTCGAGCACCAGCGTATCCCGCCGACGATCAATTATCGCATACCCGATCCAGCGATCCCGCTCGACGTGGTACCGAATGAGGCGCGCGATGCACGCATCGAACGCGCGATTTCCAATTCGTTCGGTTTCGGCGGCCAGAATATTTCGCTGGTGCTCACGCGGGAGCCGGCGTGACCGGCGCCGCCACGGACATATTGAATAAGCCGGGGACCACGGCTTCTGGGCGCACCATGCGCGCGCTCACGCTCGTAGCCGACCGCAAGATCGAGCTGCTCGAGGTTCCGGCGCCGCTGGCGCCGGCGCCGGGCGAGGTGCAGATTCGCATCAAGGCGATCGGGCTTAATCACATTGACGTATGGGGCTGGCGCGGCATGGCCTTTGCCAAGCGCAAGCTGCCGCTCATCGTCGGCGTCGAGGCGGCGGGCGAAATCGCCGCCGTCGGATCGGATGTCAGCTCGTTCAAAAACGGCGACCGTGTCGTCGCCTACGGCGCGCTGACCTGCGGCACCTGCAAGGCCTGCCGCGAAGGCCGCGACAATCTTTGCGAAAACGTCGCCTCAATCATGGGCTTCCATGTCGACGGCTTTGC
>JASHOX010000179.1 GCA_030038415.1 Xanthobacteraceae bacterium | reverse complement strand
GCGCGTTCACCCCCTCGCCGATCGCCTGCACCTTCGGATCGAGCGGATTGATGCCCGCCGCCACCAGCCGGGTGTGCGGCTCCTTGAGCGCTTGCTTATTTGAAGTAACTCACCCCGCAGGCCTGATCGCCGACGCGCGTTTCGAGAGCTCGCTTGGGCGACGGCGTCGTCTCTCCCGGTTTCGGCATCTGATAGTCGATGCTGACGACGGCGCCCTCCGGCGCGTCGTGGACGACATCGTAGCTGCGCTGGCCCATCGGCTCGTTGTAAAGCTTGAACTGGCGGATATCGGCGCCGATCAGCCCGGGCAATTCATAGGCGGTAAATTTGCCGTCGCCGGTATTGAAGCAATAGACGAAAAGATCGCGATCGCGGAAATCCTTGTTGTGCGCGTCGCTAAACGCCGCAAGCGCCTTGCCTTGGTCGGCCTTTAGCGCAGCGGCGGCGGCGTCGAGCATGGCTCGGGCCTGTTCCGCCGTGCCGAACGGCTCGCCGGCAAGCAATCCGCCGCTCCACAGCGCGGCGAATACCAGTAACACGAACGCAAGAGTGGTTTTCTTCACGACGATCTCATCCTATTCGCCATTGCACACATCGCCCGGATGGTAATTCAGCCCGGCCCGAACGAGAACCCTCGGCAATCGACCCTTGAATCGGCCCTTGGCGCCCGGTTCCGCACCACCCGGCTTGTTGCACCAGCATCCGCCAAATGAATGGCGCGTCGTGCTGCAATTTCGCCATGTGCTCGTCCGCGATGTCCTTACCCATCCGCGACAATGCGGCGCGCTGCCGCTTCGCGCTCGAGGCGGATGGCACGTCACCGTGTTCATGAATACCGGCTTACCGCCGACGTGATTTGGCTCAGTCGCGAGATGCCGGTTGCAGCGCGCGGCCGCGGCCCTTCGCCTCGCAGCCAACCAAGGGCGTGCTGTGCTCGCGCGGCTTGAAGGACGCGCCGCGCCGCCTCACTCAGCCGCCGAGGTGCTGCTCGATCCAGGAGCGCAGCGCGCCCGCCGGCATGGCGCCGCTGTGGCGGGCGACCTCGCGGCCGCCGCGGAACAAAATCATCGTCGGAATGGCGCTGATGCGATAGCGGGCCGCGAGGTTCTGTTCGGCATCGGTATCGACCTTGGCGAAGCGCAGCCGCGGCTCCAGCGCCTTGGCCGTATTTTCGAACACCGGCGCCATGGCGCGGCAGGGTCCGCACCAGGCGGCCCAGAAATCGACCAACAGCGGCAAATCGGCGGCGCCGGCATGGCGCTCAAAATGCGCGGCGTCGAGCGCGATCGGCGCGTCGGCAAACAGCGGCTGGTGGCAGCGGCCGCATTTGCCGCCGTCGCCGCGCCGCTCGGCCGGCACGCGGTTGAGCGTATGGCAACGCGGACAGGGAATGGTGACGGCGGCGGACATCGTCGTTCTCGTTCGGGCGCGGTTCGATCGCGGCAGGATCGACTTCGCTCCGCAAAATTTGGGAACGGCCGGAGCGTAAATCAACCGGCGATGGCGGAAGCCCCCATCGCCCCTGCCGCGCTTGATCCTATCCGGCGGCTTCGATGATCAGATTCGCGATGGTGTCGGGCTGCGAGATCAGCGACAGGTGGCTCGCCTTGACCTCGATGGTCTTGGCGCCCATGCGCTTGGCCATGAAGCGTTCGAGATCCGGATTGATGGTGCGGTCCTCGGTGGATACCGCGTACCAGCTCGGCTTCGATCGCCATGCCGCGTGCGTGGTCTTGCCGGCCGCCAAGGCCCGATTGAACGGCGCCTGGACCGCGTAGAGCACGCGCGCCTTGTCGGCGGGAAGATCGCCGGCGAAGTCGCGCAGAAAAGCCTCCTCGCTCAACTGTCCCCAATCGCCCGACCAGACAATGCCGGCGGTCGCCGGCGGCGTCGGGAATTTCTTGGCCAGCGCCGTATAATCCTCGCCGGCGTCGGGCGCACGTGCGGCGACGTAGACAAGCGCGGTAACTTTTGGATCGACTCCCGCTTCGGTGACGATCATGCCGGAGAAGGAGTGGCCGACCAGCACGGTCGGCCCCTGCTGCATGGCGAGCGCGCGCTGCGCCGCGGCAACCGCCTCCGGCAGCGTCGTCAACGGGTTCTGCACCGATGTGACCTGAAAACGCTTCGGCTGCAGCCGGGCGATCACTTCCGACCAGCACGAGCCGTCGGCGAAAAGGCCGTGCACCAGGACGATATTGCGGGCTTTCGGTACGGGCTGCGCGGCTGCGGCGTCTTGGAGCAGAGGACTCGCCGCGCCGGCGGCTGCCATCATGCTCACGAACGTGCGACGATCCATGGGATGCCTCCGCCTCGTTCAGTTGCGCTATGCTACGCAAAATCCATTCGGTCGCGCAACGCTTCAAATGCCCTCCCCGATCCGCGATAACGCCGCCCGCTCCCGCTTCGAGCTCGAAGCCGACGGCGTCACCGTGTTCATGAACTATCGCCTCGCCGGCAATGTGATCTCACTCGATCACACCGAGACGCCGGCCGCGGCGCGCGGGCGCGGCCTTGCCTCGCGGCTCACGAAAGGCGTGCTCGACGAGATGCGCTCACGCGGGCTCAAGATCGTGCCGCGCTGTCCGTTCGTACGCGCCTATGTGGAGCGGCATCCGGAGTATCGCGATTTGGTGGCGTAGGCTCACGCACTGCCGCAGAGGCAAAATCACGGCCCCTGCTCAAGCTCCACCTTGCCCCCCCACCAAAGTGATGGCATGATGGCGCCATCATGAATGCTCGCACCCAAATCACCATGGAGCCGGAGCTGCAGCGGCGGGCGCAGGCCAAGGCCGCCGAGCTCGGCATCTCGTTTGCCGAATACATCCGGCGCCTGGTCGCCGGCGATCTGGGCGAGCCGACCACCAAGCCTGACATCGCAAGCCTGTTCAATCTGATTGACGAAGGACCGCCCACCAACATCGCCCGCGACAAGGATGCGATGCTTGCCGAGGCGGTGTGGAAGGAGCATCTGCGCAAGATCGGCCGGCCGCAACGCAGGCGCGCGAAGAGCCGCCGGTGAGCGTGTTTGTGGATTCGACGGTATGGTTCGCGGCGATCGTTGCGCGCGATCGCGACAACGCGCGCGCCCGCCACATCCTGCAAGGCACAACGGCGCATGTCACCACAGATCACGTGCTGGTCGAATCCTGGCTGTTGCTGAACAGCCGTTATCATCGGCGCGGCGCCGATCTGCTATGGGAGCGCATTCGTGCCGGGGCAGCTCGCCTCGAATTCGTGACCCCAGCCGACCTCGAGGCTGCCTGGGCGGTAGGCGAAATATTTCGCGATCAGAACTTCTCTTTGGTCGACCGCACCAGCTTTGCCGTCATGGAGCGCCTCGGCCTGACCCGCGCGGCGAGCTTTGACGACGATTTCGCCGTCTATCGCTACGGCCGCAATCGCGACCGCGCTTTCGAGGTGCTGCGCTAGGGATAAAATCAAATCGGCAGAGCTGCCTCGCGCCGGCCGCTGCGCTTAAATATCGGACTTTTGCTATAGAAACCCCTCGAAATGACTGAGTCACAGCCTTGAGCGGAAAAAAGCCCGTCGTCGGCGTCATCGGCAGCGCCCATCTGGCCGAGGGCAAGTTCCCGGCGCAGCGGGTGAGCGAGCGCATTTTGCTCGCCGCCGCGGATGCCGCCGGCGCGCTGCCGCTAATCTTCGCCGGCTCGCCCGAGATCATCGATATCGGCGCGCTGCTCGATGCCGTCGACGGCGTGCTGCTTACCGGCGCGCGCGCCAACGTGCATCCGAGCCATTTCGGCCTCGAGGAGGATCCGCGCCACGAGCCCTATGACCGCAACCGCGACGCGCTGGCGCTGCCGCTGATCGAAGCTTGTGTCGCCCGCGGCGTGCCGCTGTTCGGCATCTGCCGCGGTTTTCAGGAGATCAACGTCGCCTTCGGCGGCTCGCTGCATCCAGAAATCCGCGAATTGCCCGGGCGCATGAATCATCGCGCGCTGCGACTCGAAAACGGCGAAATCGATCCCGATCCCAGGGTCATCTATGCCGAGCGCCACGAGGTCCGGCTCACGCCGGGCGGCGTGTTCGCAAAACTCCTTGGCGCCGAGACCATCCGGGTCAATTCGCTGCACGGTCAGGGCATTCTCGAATCCGGCCGGCGCATCGTGGTCGAGGGCGTCGCCGAGGACGACACCATCGAGGCTATCCGCGTCGCCGAGGCGCCGGGCTTTGCGCTTGGCGTGCAGTGGCATGCTGAAATCGTCACCGACCGCAATCCGGTCAATCGCACCTTGTTCGCGGCATTCGGCGCAGCAATCGCCGCGTATCGGCGAACGCGATGAGAGCCCCTCGCCCGTCGTTTCGGCATGGCACGCAACCGGATTGTCCCTCTCGCCAGACCGACCGGCACGGTTAGAATAGCGACACGGGGCGAATAAATTCGGGCGTCGCGGCGGCGCAACAAGCCGCTCGGCAGGGGAGGAATGTGGTGAATAAGCCCATCGGTCTATTGTCGACCATTGTCAGCGTTGCCGTGTTATGCGGCTTCGCCGCTGCGCCGGCGCGGGCCGCCGACGATGTCGCCAGCAAAGCGGAGGTCTGCAGCGCCTGCCACGGCCAGAACGGCACGCCGGTCAATACCGTGACTCCGATCATCTGGGGGCAACAGAGCAATTATCTTTACAAGGAATTGCACGACTTCCACAGCGGCGCGCGCGTCAACGCCACCATGTCGCCGCTAGTCAAGGACATCGCACTGCCCGATCTGCGCCAGCTTGCGGATTACTTCGCCGCCAAAACCTGGCCGGCCGCGCCCGCCGCCAACGCCGCCGCGGTGCCGCCTGACGCCATCGCCGGGAAGATCGAAATGTGCAAGGCCTGCCATCAGGCGCATTTCGAGGGCGGCGCACCGGCGCCGCGGCTGGCCGGTCTGAGCTACGAATATTTATTGTCCGCCATGAACAATTTCGCCGACGGAGAGCGCACCAACAATCTCGACATGCCCGGATTTATGAAAGCGCTGAGCGAAAGCGATCGCGAGACAATCGCCAAATATTTGGCCGGGCTGTGAGCATGACTCACCGCCCCGGCGGGCGGAGCTCTCCATTTTGCGCGTGGCCGATTGCCGCCACCTCTGGCGCTGCTCCTTAGCCTCGCTTATTCTGCCGTCTAGATAATCCGGCGGACATCATAGGGGGAGAGATGGCTAAGAAAAAACGGAAGGCAGCAGCGAAAGCGGCGAAGACAAGCAAAGCGAAGCGGAAAGTCGCCAAGAAGAAAACCGCGATCGCGAAGAAACGCGGCACACTCGCAGCGAGGAAACGAAAGCCTGTTGTCACGAAAGCTGCGGTGCAGGCGAAACCAGCTGGGGGCAAGAAAGCCGGCGCGCCGCCACCGGAGAGTCTGTCGCACAAAATCGGAAGCGCGGTCGGCGCGGTAATCGATATCCTCACCGATGCCGAGCGGCTGCATCACAAGTTGGAGCCCGGCATCTCGAACGAACCGGAATAAAGTCCCGGATCGCTGGCGGCTCGCGAGCCGCGCTCAACGCGCGGCTGCCCGCAAATTAGCTCTTGCGGCCCCGCTCGGTTTCGGCGGCGCTTCGGATCGCTTCCTCGTGATACCAGCCGCTGCTGCCGGACACGAGCTTCACGCCGTAGGGCAATTGCACGCTCGGCACGGGATCGTCGCCTTGGACCCGCAACGCGAAGCGGCCGCGGGGCGGGAATGCGTAAATCTTCGCCGATCCGGAAATATTGGTCGTCATTATTCGGCTCCATCGCCGTGCGCGCATCGCAATGCGCGGGTCGTGAATGAGTCTCCTGAGTCGTTCTTAATATAATGCTTTGCCCGCGTATTGTTCGGAGTGCCTGCAGAAAATAAGCAGTTGGCTACAATATGTGCATTCGAACCGCGTTCATGTTTTTGCTTATTTGAACGGCATGTCCTGACCACGCAAATCATCGCGATTTCTTCGCATCGCGCTATCCGGCGCGAAAATCACCGATTTGGCACACAAAATGCTTGCAAATCGCCCGGAAGCGGCGAGCAGCCGCTGTTTTCGGCTGCGCACGCTTCGACGCACGCTCACATCAGCAAGAGAGACGGGTATGACAAAATATAAGCTCGAATACATATGGCTCGACGGTTACACACCGACGCCGAACCTACGCGGCAAAACACAGATCAAGGAATTTGCCACGTTCCCCACGCTCGAGCAGCTGCCGCTGTGGGGCTTCGACGGCTCGTCGACCATGCAGGCGGAAGGCCACAATTCGGATTGCATCCTAAAGCCCGTCGCCGTCTATCCGGACGCCGCGCGGACCAATGGCGCGCTGGTGATGTGCGAAGTCATGCTGCCGAGCGGCGCGCCGCATCCGTCGAACAAGCGCGCCACCATTCTCGACGATCCCGGCGCGTGGTTCGGCTTCGAGCAGGAATATTTCTTCTATAAGGACGGCCGGCCACTCGGCTTTCCGTCGAGCGGCTATCCGGCACCGCAGGGCCCGTATTACACCGGCGTCGGCTACAAGAATGTCGGCGACATCGCGCGCAAAATGGTCGACGAGCATCTCGATCTATGTCTCGCCGCCGGCATCAACCATGAGGGCATCAACGCCGAAGTGGCGAAGGGCCAGTGGGAATTCCAGGTGTTCGGCAAGGGCTCGAAGACCGCCGCCGATCAAATGTGGACGGCCCGATACCTGCTGCTGCGGCTGACCGAGAAATACGGCGTCGATATCGAGTTCCACTGCAAGCCGCTCGGCGACACCGATTGGAACGGCTCCGGCATGCACACCAACTTCTCGACCGCCTATATGCGCGACGTCGGCGGCAAGGAGTATTTCGAAGCGCTGATGAAGGCATTCGATACCGCCCGCGACGAACACATCGCGGTGTACGGCCCGGACAACCACATGCGGCTCACCGGCAAGCACGAGACCGCGGCGATCACCGAGTTCACCTACGGCATCGCCAACCGCGGCGCCTCGATCCGCGTGCCGCACAGCTTCGTCAACAACGGCTACAAGGGCTATCTCGAGGATCGCCGGCCGAATTCGCAAGGCGACCCGTACGCGATCACCTCGCAGATTCTCAAGACCATCGCATCGGTGCCGACCAGCGGTAAAGTCAGCGCCGCGGCCTAGGGTGACGGGCGTGAGGGTTCGTGCGAGCCCTCACGCCACTCATCGCAAGTCCCGAATCTCGCCACATGGGCGCCACCCGGCGCTTGCCCGGCCGGTGCATGCCGCCGCTAGCTTTGGTGACCTGAGCCGCAGTTAAGATTTGATATGCCTGCCGACAAATTTCACCATGTCGGCAAAGGCGCCGCCGATTTGCGACAGATCCGGCGTGTGGCCCTTATGGCGCTCCATCTCGATATAGATGAGCTCGATCTCGCCGCCGGCCTTGCGGTAGTTGGCGACAAAGCGTTGCGGCTCGTTGCCGGGGAAGGTCGACTCCACGTCCTTATAGTCGTGCACGTCGTCGCCGCGCGCCTGGAACCAGATGGCCGGCGGCAATTGCACCTTCTCGCCGCGCTCGAGCGCCAGCATCGGATTGCCTTCGGCCATGTCCGCCTCCGACGGCCAATAGGCGTCGTGGCGAGGCACAATGCTTTTGCCCCATTCCTCGCCGCGGGCAATCGCCCGCTTGGCGTGCCGGTAGCGTGACAGCGGATTGATCACCGGCCATGACATCACCACGCAGGGCACGCTGGCATCGACCTTGGGCGACCCCGGCGGCAACGCGATTGCCGCATAGCGCGGATCGTGCGGCCGCATGGCAACCAGCATGGCGAGATGGCCGCCGCTCGATTGTCCCGACAGCGCGATCAATTCCGGTCGCGTTTTGAGATCGCGAGCATGCGCTTTGGCCCAGCGCACCGCGTAGTTGATGTCTTGCACCGACGCCGGATAGGGCGCCTCGTTGCCGGAGCGGAAATCGAGCGCGATCGAGACGATGCCGTGGGAAGCCATGAACTCGTGGCGCAGATGCTCGGTCTTGCGGTCGCTCATGCACCAGGCGCCGCCGTGAACCTCGACCAGCGCCGGGAACGGCCCGGCTCCGCGCGGCAAAAACACCCGCGCCAACAGCGGTTTGTCGCCATGGCGGAGATATTCGATGTCCTTGCTGTCATATGCAGTGCTTTGGGCGTCCAATACTGCGGCGGTCATTGCGCTTCCTTCCTAGGTCTCGATCTTGGCCAGAACGGCCTGCATTTTCTCCAACACTTCGCGCGTCTTCTCGGCATAAAACGCGTTCACGATCTCGCAAACGGCTTGCACCCTCGGATCGAGCGGACTTGCCCCGGCCGCTTTGAGCCGGCCGTGCAGGTCTTGGAGAACTTCGTCGCGTTCGAACATGGGACCTCCGGGCCTGGCCAGCGTAACCTGGATCAAGCCTTTTGCGAAATCCGGGACGGCGCCGATATCGCGCGGCCGGCTACGCCGCCCGCGGCGCCGCGGTCGGCAAAATAACGCTGCGTGTCATGGTGCCGAGCGCGAGCGCGCCGATAATCAGGAGTATCCCGGCAATCCACAGCGCCCAATCGTAGGAGCCCAGCCCGGACACGACATAGCCGGTCACGATCGGCGCCAACAGGCCGCAAAGATTGCCGCTCAAAATGGTGAGACTGATCGCTTTGCCGACGTCGCTGGCGCGGTGCACGAGGTCGGTGACCAGCGATAGGTTGAGCGAGATCATGGCATTGACGCCGGACAACGACAGCGCGAACAGCGTCAGGATCAGCGTCGTATTGTCGGTGAATGGCACGAACACGACCACGGCCGAGAGCAGGATGCAGGCGACGACGACGGCGCGCCGCCCCCCGGCCAAAAGCGTATCGTTCTTCAACAGGCGGTCGCTGAGTATGCCGATGGCAATGCTGACCGGCACCGCGATCGCCCATGGTATCGCGGTATAGAGCCCGGTCTTCATGATGGTGAGATGCTTGGTGTCCTGCAGATAGCTCGGCATCCAGAACAGCAGCAGGTATAGCGTGTAGATGCCGGAGGCCTGCGCGATCATCGCCCCCCATTGCGGCGGCGAGCGCAGCAGCTCCAGCACGACGCCGGGCTTGCCATGCATGCCGATTTCGTCGGGCGAACCGGCGGAGCGTTCGGCGAGGATTTTTTTGCGTTCCTCCGGCGACAGCCAGCTCACCTTTTCGGGCCGGTCGAACCAGAAGAGATTGCAGGCGAGCCACACGAAGCCGAGCGCACCAAGGACGATGAATGCCGCGCGCCAGCCCCAGGCGCTGGCGATCGACGCCGTGACCACGGCGCCGAGCGCCGGACCGACGAAGCTGCCGGCACTCCACACCACATTGGCGACGCCGCGCTCCTGCGCCGGCATCCATTCGCGCACGATCCGTCCGCACGACGGAATCGACGTCGCCTCACCGGCGCCCATCACCATACGGACGACGATCAGGCTGGCGAAGCTCCACACCCCGGCGGTCGCAGCCATGGCCAGCGACCATAATGTGATGCCGATGGCGTTGATGTTGCGCGCGGAGAAGCGGTCCAGCAGGATACCGATCGGCAGAATGCAAAGCGTGTAGGTCCACAGGAATGACGAGAACAGGTAGCCCATCTCGACCGGCGAAAGCTTGAACTCGCCGCGCACCGACTGCGCCACGATGCCGAGCGCCGAACGGTCCATATAATTGATCGTGACCAGCGCCAGCGTCAGAACATAGACCCAGCCGCGCCGAAAATGGCTCGTGGCCGCTGCGGCCGTCTGCACACTCATGGTTGTCTCCCCATTGCCATTAGGATCTTTGACGCGCCGGCCGATATTTTTGCGCCGCGCCGTTGCCTGACTTCGTTTGGCTGTGCTGACCGATTATTGCTTCGGCGGCGGCACGGCGCCTGCCGCCGGCGGCGCGCCTGCCGCGCCTGGCGCGGGACCGCGCGGATCGTTCCTGTTGGCCATGCAATTCTTCAAAAACTTCGCCCGCGCCGTGCCTTGCAGCTTCTGGTCGTCGGCGCCGAACTTACAGGTCGCCATCTTTTCCTTCGCGGTCACCGCCAATGACGGGGCACTCGGCGACATGGCGACCAGCGCGGCGGCCAAAAAAGCGACCAAGAAAATCGTGCGACAAGCGTGGCTAAGCATGGCGTTATCCCCTGACTGTCCAGCACTTATATTAGCACCGAATGGGTGGCGCGATACCATGGCGCAAATTGGCGCTATAAAGCGGCATGACCTCCCCTGCCCGAACCAGCGACGTGCTTGCCCGAATCAAGCCGGGCCTGACCGGCTCTTCCGCAATCGTAGTCGGACCGGAGCACACCGCGCCGTTTGTCGGATCCGGGCGCATCGCGGTGCTGGCAACGCCGGTGATGATCAATGTGATCGAGGCTGCAGCGCTGGCGGCGATCGAGCACCTGCTTCCCGCCGGGCACCAGAGCCTCGGCATCCATCTCGACGTCAGCCATACCGCGGCGACTCCGGTCGGTTTGCGGGTCACTGCGACCGCGGAGGTTGTGCAACTCGAAGGCCGGACGGTGACTTTCCGTGTCGAAGCCCGCGACGATTTCGAATCGATCGGCGGCGGCACGCATCAGCGCGTGGTCGTCAGCGTAGCGCGGTTCGACGAACGGGTGCAGCGCAAATTGCGCGGCAGATAACGGCGCGCTAAATGCGTTCCCGCCGGAACACACTCGACATCGCGATCCGACCGCCATAAGCGGCGCAGCCGTTGCCAGCGTTTACGGATGGAAACGCCGAGCTTCCAACGCAATGGCGCCGACGGCGGCGCGGTATCAAGGGAGCCATGAACGCGGCGGCGCCTCGACGACAAAGGGGTATTACCGTCGGCCGGAAAACCAGCCGACCCCAAACAGCACGACGGCGGCGACGAGCGCGGCATAGGCATGCAGGTGGTGAATGTGCGTCGAACCCGCAGCGTAGCCCGGCATGAACGTCGGCAGGGAGCCGGCCGGGACCGTGTAGTACGTCACTGCGGCGATGACGCAAATAATGGCAAGTAGATAGGCGATTATTTTCATCGGATGATTCCTTTGTCGCAATCGGCGTGCGAGTACACTTGACAAACAGTTGGTTAGCACGGCGCCCACGGTTTTGGCGAGAGCGTGATCTCTTACACGCGGCGGACGCTTGTATTTCCAAAACGGAGCGGCGATCATCTCCGGTAAAATATTAGGGGGAGAACCACCATGGCCATTCGGCCCGCCGCCATCATTGCAGCGACAATCGGCCTCGCAGCGCTGAGCCTGCCTGTCGGCGCACAGTCGCTCGACGATCTTTATGCCAAGGCAAAGGGCGAAGGCGCCTTCGTGCTCTATGTCGGCGGCCCGACGGCGCCCTGGGAGGCGATGGCGAAGGTGTTCAACGAAAAATATCCCGGGATCACCGTCTCGATCAGTGGCGGCTTCTCCAACGTGCTCGACAAGAAAATCGACGCGCAAATTGCCGCCGGCAAGCTTGAGGTCGACTCCGCGATCTTGCAGACCATTGCCGACTTCGTGCGCTGGAAAGCCGACGGACGCTTGATCGATTTCAAGCCCGCCGGCTTCGACAAGATCGACCCGCGCTTTAAGGATCGCGACGGCGCGTATTGGGCGACGATGGTCAATGCCGTGCCCTATATGTACAACACCGAGAAGGTCGCCGCCGCCGACGTGCCGAATTCGGCGCTCGATTTCCTAAAGCCGCAATTTACGGGAAAGATCGTCACCGCCTACCCGGCGGATGACGACGTCACGCTTTGGGTTTTTTATCACATCGTGCAGAAATACGGCTGGAGCTACATGGACAAATACATGGCAGCGAAGCCGAATTTCATTCAGGGTCATCTCGGCGAGCAACGCAGCATCGGCTCGGGGCAGAACCTGGTCACGTTCGACTCGATCTACAACATCACCACCGTGCTGAAAAAGCAGGGTATGAAAGTCGAGACGCATTTCCCGACGGTGGACGCAACGCCGTTCTGGCCGCTGTCGGGCGCGATCTTCAAGGGCGCCCCGCATCCGAACGCTGCAAAACTGTTCCTGAGCTGGCTGCTTGAACCGGCGCAGCAGATCGCCACCGAGACCTGGTCCGCACGCAGCGATGTGCCGCCGCCGTCGGGCTACAAGCCGATATTCTCGTACAAGGTCGTGACCGACTATAAGGCGTTTCTGGTCGACCAGAACAAGGTCGCCGACCTGCGCAAGCGCTTCGAAAAATACAGCGGACCGGTCGTCAATGCGGGCGGCGTGCGCTAAGAGCTCTGTTCACAAAAGCTCACCAATGTCCGCTTGTCATAGTGAAGCGGACACCCGCCGATGACCCATAGCGGAACATCGCGGCAGCGTAGATGACCTAATTTGGTAGGCGGATGAATACCCATCGAGCAGGCACGTCCGATATAACTTCGGTGCTGTGCCCCTTGCCGGAGGTGTCTTCATGCAGCAGACAATCGCCCGCGACGAATGTTTGCGATTCACCCGAACTTGCCGTCACGCGTGTGCAACCTGACAAACAGAACGCCATCATTCGGGCTGGTGACGGGTGTGGTACTGCGCCTCCCCATTTAGCGCCAACCTCTAGGACGACGTAATTCTGAGCGGGTTGGGGATCGCTAACCCAGAGTGGAGCGGCAGGGGGCGCGAACTCTTTGAGCGCCATCGGCATCGTCGTGGTCTCAAATCGACTTTCTCCCAAGGCATCCGCATAAAGCCTGGCAACCTTCATGCCGCCAGGTTGCGAGTGCTCGCGCTTTTGCCCCGTAACCATCGTCGCTCCCAAGACCACACGCGCAACCATCGGCATCGCTACGCCGCTGCTGAAAAAAATGAAGGTTGGCGTTCGGATTCTGCCTTATTAGGTTGCCGCAGTCCTTAAGCCAAGCGCAAGGGGCGTCGCCTTGCGGCACATCGCGGGCATGCTTCGATGCGCCTCTCATCTCCCGCTTTCGGGAGCAGAGCGGACACCGACCAGGCTCGTTGGCCGACGGTATTTTTACTTGCCAATCTATTCTGCAGCGACCTGAACCGGCACGGGATGCGCCGCTTCCCCGCTTGCGAGCGCCGCCAGAATCCGCTCGACCAGCGCGCGCGCGGATTCAGCGCTCAGTTCGATCGCCACGCGGTCGCGACCGCCCTCGCCTTCATTGGTGAAGTCGATGGCGAGCACATGATCGAGCGTCGAGTAATAGGGATGGTCGAAATAGACATTGGCGGTGTCGATCCGCATCCAGCCCTTGCGGCCCTTGGCGCTGCCGACCAGCGCCGCTTTTTCGACGATGTGGGAGCACATGATGCGTTCTCCCCTTACTCCGCCGCAACACTGGTCGCGGCCGCTCCCAGATAGCGCTCGTAGAACGCAAACACCTTCTTCCAGCCGTCCGCCGCCTGATCGGGCCGATAGGCGTCGCGGGCGGTGTTGAAGAAGGCGTGTCCGGCGCCATCGTAACGGTGAAACTCGTAACTCTTGCCGAGCTTCTTCAGCACCGCCTCGCTGCGGTTGACCTGATCCGCTGTTGGATTGGCGTCATCGTTGCCGAAAATACCAAGCAACGGACAGTTCAACTTCTCGGTTAGATCGATCGGCGCCACCGGGCGTTTGTCGTTAAGCAGTTTCGGATCGTCGATGATGACATTGCCGCCCCAGCAATCCACCGCGGCATCGATCCCGGGCAAAGTACAGGCGGCGAGATAGGCGTGGCGGCCGCCGGAACAAAAACCGATGACACCGATTTTGCCGTTGGCGTTCGGCTGCGCGCGCAGATAGGCCATCGCACCCGCGGTGTCGCCCATCACTTGCGCATCGGCGACGCCGCCGGCCGCACGCACGCGCGCGCCGATATCGTCGGGGCTGCCCTCGCCCTCTCGAAAGTAAAGGTGATGCGAAATCGCCGCGTAGCCGTGATGGGCAAACTTGCGCACTACCTCCATGATCCATTCGTCCCAGCCGGGCAAATGATGGATGATGACGACGCCGGGAAATCTTCCGGCGCGCGTCGGCCGCGCGTAATAGGCGTCGCCCTGATCGCCATTGTGGCCGCGGAACCGCACCAATTCCGCTTGCAGGCCCTGATAAAGGCTCATTCGGCATTCTCCCTGTTCGGCAGTTCAAGCCAGCCGCGAGATTGCGATCACTTATTGGCGGCCGCGGCGTTTGGCGGAGTGCTTGGCGCGGCACTTGATGCAGCATTTGGCGTCGCGTTCGGGCAACGATACAGCACCGCCTTGTAGGTGCCATTGCTGTCGACGAATTCGATCGTGTTATCGGGTTTCGGCGTGAATGTGATATTGCCCATCAGCGGTCCGCTCGGGAATTTGCACTCGACATGCTCGGCATAGCTGTCGCCATTCTTTTTCGTGTCCAAAATCGTACAGACGCCGACATCGGACACGATTTCCTGAGCCGAGATCGCCACTTTGGCGGCGGCCGGATCGCTGCCGTCTCCCTTGCAGGCGACGTTCTGGGTGTAACTTCCCGTAAGCGGAAAATCGTCTGCCGCAAGCGCGGCACTCGATAGACCGACTGCAACGAACGCCAACGCGACGCATCCGGCGAGCGGATGAATGGTTTTGTGCACGCGTCCCTCGACTGATTTGGTTATTGCCCGGCGCCGCCCCGACACCGCAGCCGCTACCTCGTCGCTAAAATGTAGCGAAAGTCGACCGCTGAAGCCAAACTTTTTTCGCTGCGCGCATCCGATTTTGCCTCCAATGCGACCAGCGCGCGAATCGCGGACGACGGAACCCGGTTTTCCCAGGGCTTATTCCGTGACCGAGGGAAGATTGGGAAGGTTCGTTGGGGCGTAGAAAATCGATCGGTTTGACGATCGGGCGTTTTCAGTGATCGCGGAACCCGTCGCTGATGACCCGGATGCGGGCGGTCGACCAATTCTTGGCGCCATTGAATTCTTGATCGGCGACGTCGCTGCAATTGACGTCGCCTTTGTCGTTGAATTGGCCGTTCCGATTGTCGAACTGCCATTGATGGCAGACGTTGCCGGTATCGGGCACGTAGAGGATCGAGCCGCTATAGATAGCGTCGCCCTTTGCGGATTCGAACGTCCCTTCGGTCTGACGCTTCGCGATCGCGAGATATTGGTCGGTCGCCAGGGCGCCAAGGCCAAGCACGGATGCGATTACGGTTACGACGATAAAGACCTGCCCTGCGCTGTGGCCGGAGCGTGCATGGGTCTTCAGTGGCCGAGAAAACCGGGTCATTTTGGACTGTTCCGCAAGCGGCGCGGCCACAATAGCGCAGCACAGATAGCCGGTGCGCAGTGGACACCGATATGGCTAAGGAATCGATAATCCCGGCCGTCGCGCGCAAAAAAGACGGCGCCCGAAAGGGCGCCGTCCATAATCTTAAGTGCCGCGTTTAGTGGGCGGTAAGGCCGGAGGAATCTTCCTCCACCACCGGCTCCGGGACGTCGACCGGCTTCGCCGTCGCCTCTTCCCAAACGATCGGTTCCGGCTTGCGGGTCAGCGCGCGCGCCAGTACCTCGTCCATGCGCGAAACCGGGATGATATCGAGCCCGCTCTTGATGCTGTCGTTGATCTCGACAAGATCCTTGGCGTTCTCTTCCGGAATGAGCACGGTCTTGATGCCGCCGCGGTGCGCGGCGAGCAGCTTCTCCTTCAAGCCGCCGATCGGCAGTACGCGGCCGCGCAACGTGATTTCTCCGGTCATCGCCACATCGCGGTGCACCGGAATGCCAGTCATCACCGAAACGATCGCGGTGACCATGGCGACGCCGGCGGACGGACCATCCTTCGGGGTTGCGCCTTCCGGCACGTGCACGTGGATATCGCGCTTGTCGAAGGACGGCGGCTCGATGCCGAAGGCGGTCGACCGCATGCGGACGTAAGAGGCCGCCGCGGAAATCGATTCCTTCATGACATCGCGCAGGTTGCCGGTGACGGTCATTTTGCCCTTGCCCGGCATCATGGCCGCCTCGATGGTGAGCAGCTCGCCGCCGACGTCGGTCCAGGCCAAGCCGGTGACGACGCCGACCTGATCCTCGTCCTCGACCTCGCCGTAGCGGAACTTGGGCACGCCGAGATAATCCGGCAGATTCTTATCGGTGACCGCAACCGACGCCTGCTTCGAGATGGTGAGCTCCTTCACCGCTTTGCGGATGAGCGTCGACAATTCGCGTTCGAGATTGCGCACGCCCGCTTCGCGCGTGTAACGGCGAATGATCGTGAGCAAGGCCTCGTCGTCGATCGACCATTCCTTCGGCTCCAGTCCGTGCTTGACGATCGCGTGCGGGATCAGGTGCTTGCGCGCAATCTCGACCTTCTCGTCCTCGGTGTAGCCGGCGATACGGATGATCTCCATGCGGTCCATCAGTGGCGGCGGAATATTGAGCGTGTTCGCCGTGGTGATGAACATCACGTTGGAGAGATCGTAGTCGACCTCGAGGTAGTGGTCGTTGAAGGCATGGTTCTGCTCGGGATCCAGCACTTCGAGCAGCGCCGACGACGGATCGCCGCGGAAATCGGCGCCCATCTTGTCGACCTCGTCGAGCAGGAACAGCGGATTTGAGGTCTTCGCCTTGCGCATCGACTGGATGACCTTGCCCGGCATCGAACCGATATAGGTCCGCCGGTGGCCGCGAATCTCGGCCTCGTCGCGCACGCCGCCGAGCGACACGCGCACGAATTCGCGCCCGGTCGCTTTCGCAATCGATTTGCCGAGCGAGGTCTTGCCAACGCCGGGCGGCCCGACCAGACACAGGATCGGTCCGGTCAGCTTATTGGCGCGCTGCTGCACGGCGAGATACTCGACGATGCGTTCCTTGACCTTTTCCAGGCCGAAATGGTCAGCGTCGAGGATCTGCTCGGCGAGCGTCAGATCTTTCTTGATCTTCGACTTCTTGTTCCATGGGATCGAGAGCAGCCAATCAAGGTAGTTGCGCACGACGGTGGCTTCCGCCGACATCGGCGACATCTGCCGCAGCTTCTTGATCTCGTGCTGCGCCTTCTCGCGTGCCTCTTTCGAGAGCTTGGTGCGCTTGATCTTCTCTTCGAGCTCGGCGAGTTCGTCCTTGCCGTCTTCGTCGCCCAGTTCCTTCTGGATCGCCTTCATCTGCTCGTTGAGATAATATTCGCGCTGCGTCTTCTCCATCTGACGCTTCACGCGCGTGCGGATGCGCTTCTCGACCTGCAGCACGGAGATCTCGCTCTCCATCAGCCCGAGCACCTTTTCCAGCCGCTCGGTGACGACGGGCGTCTCCAGAATCATCTGCTTGTCGGGGATCTTCACCGCGAGGTGCGAAGCCACGGTATCGGCAAGCTTGGCGTAGTCCTCGATCTGCTGGACCACGGTGACGACTTCCGGCGACACTTTCTTGTTGAGCTTCACATAGCCTTCGAATTCATTGACGACCGAGCGCGCCAGCGCTTCAGCCTCGACCTGGTCGCCCGAGGAATCCGCGATCACCGCGGCTTCGGCCTCGAAATAATCGTCGCGATCGGTGTAGCGCTTGACCTGCGCGCGCGCGGCACCTTCGACCAGGACCTTCACGGTGCCATCGGGCAGCTTCAAGAGCTGCAGCACACTGGCGAGCGTGCCGACGCCGAAGATGGAATCGGTCGCCGGATCGTCGTCGGAGGCGTTTTTCTGCGTGGCGAGCAGAATGAAGGTGTCCGAACGCATCACCTCCTCGAGCGCCTTGATGGACTTCTCGCGGCCGACGAAGAGCGGAACGATCATGTGCGGGAACACGACGATGTCCCGCAGAGGAAGCACCGGATAGGCCCGGCTTTCACCGGCTGTCAGGAGCGGTTTCGGTTTGGCGGCGCTTGTCATGGCCCCTTTTCCTTATTGTAGGCACGCCCATCGAGACCCGCAGGATGCGCTGTGACGACGAACTGCGCACTATAGGTGGCGTCGCGTCGCGGGCCTGTCAAGAAAGGCCGCTTTTTCGAGCAAATCTGCGCGCTGCGGAGGCGGAGCGAGGGGCCGCGCACCGAATCGCGGGTGCCGGATGCGCCCACCCGTCAGGCGCTCACTCCGCCGGTCTCGCCGGCGCGATCGGAACGATCGGCATAGATGTAGAGCGGCCGCGCGCTGCCCTCGACGACCTCTCTCGAGATCACGACCTCCTCGACGCCCTCAAGGCTCGGCAGATCGAACATGGTGTCGAGCAGAATGCTCTCCATGATCGAGCGCAAGCCCCGGGCGCCGGTCTTGCGGTCGATCGCCTTGCGCGCGATGGCCGAAAGCGCCTCGTCGGCAAGCGTGAGGTCCACCGTCTCCATCTCGAACATGCGCTGGTACTGCTTGACCAGCGCGTTCTTCGGCTCGGTCAGGATGCGCTTGAGCGAGGGCTCGTCCAGATCCTCCAAGGTCGCGACCACCGGAAGCCGGCCGACGAATTCGGGGATGAGCCCGTATTTCAGCAAATCCTCGGGCTCGACCTCGCGGAAAATTTCGCCTTGCTTACGATCCTCCGGCGCCGCCACGCGGGCGCCGAACCCGATCGAGGTGGAGCGGCCGCGCGCGGAGATAATCTTTTCGAGACCGGCGAAGGCGCCGCCACACACGAACAGGATGTTCGTGGTGTCGACTTGCAGGAACTCCTGCTGCGGATGTTTGCGGCCGCCCTGCGGCGGCACGCTGGCGATCGTGCCCTCCATGATCTTGAGCAGCGCCTGTTGCACACCCTCGCCCGACACGTCGCGGGTGATCGAAGGGTTATCGGACTTGCGCGATATCTTGTCGATTTCGTCGATATAGACGATGCCGCGCTGTGCGCGCTCGACATTGTAGTCGGCCGACTGCAAGAGCTTCAAAATGATGTTCTCGACGTCCTCGCCGACATAGCCGGCTTCGGTCAGCGTGGTGGCGTCCGCCATCGTGAACGGCACGTCGAGGATGCGCGCCAGCGTCTGGGCGAGCAGCGTCTTGCCGGAGCCGGTCGGGCCGATCAGCAGAATGTTCGACTTCGCCAGTTCGACGTCGTTGTGCTTCGACTGGTGATTGAGCCGCTTGTAGTGATTGTGGACCGCGACCGAGAGCACCTTCTTGGCGTGGTCCTGGCCGATCACGTAATCGTCGAGAACCTTGCGGATCTCCCGCGGCGTCGGAATGCCGTCGCGCGATTTCACCAGCGAGGACTTGTTCTCCTCGCGGATGATGTCCATGCACAGCTCGACGCATTCATCGCAGATGAAGACGGTCGGCCCGGCGATGAGCTTGCGCACCTCGTGCTGGCTTTTGCCGCAGAACGAGCAATAGAGCGTATTCTTGGAATCGCCGCCGCCAACCTTGCTCATTCCATTCTCCGTCTTCGCCAGCGCAGCATCGCAACTCTATATCCTATGCGGCACTGCGCTAATATTCCGTAGCCTCACCCAGTCCCGGCACCGCCCAATCCGCCGCCACAGTGCCAATAGTCACCTGTCTGACACAAGCTGACATGCTAACGGCGTGCCAATCAAGAATCCATTAACGATAACGCGACTTTGTGCCTATGTGTTTTCTGGATCACACGCCGAGAAAAGGTTTGACCGGGGGCCCGGTCCCGC
>JASHOX010000178.1 GCA_030038415.1 Xanthobacteraceae bacterium | reverse complement strand
ACGCGCAATGATGCCAAGGCCGATGTGTTCGACTACATTGAATGCTTCTACAATCCGAAGCGCCGACACTCGACGATCGGATATCTGAGTCCTGTGGAGTTCGAAATGAAGGCCGCATTGGCTTAGGCAGGTGTCAACCAAACCGGGTGCAGGCCAGACATCGTTATTCCAAAACCGGACGATGCGCCAACCGCGCTTTGTGAGGTAATGATCACGATGGGCATCCGACAAGCTTTCGGAATGCTGCCCTCCGTCAAGTTCGACGATGAGTTTATGTCCGATCGACGCGAAGTCCGCGATGAACGGGCCTATTGGTACTTGGCGTCGAAATTTCGTTCCGTCGAGTTGGCGATCGCGCAACAGCCGCCGCATGATCCGCTCGGCGTCGGTGGCATCGCAGCGAAGCTTGCGGGCCAAATCGCGTTTTTGACCTTCGCGCATCGAATTACCCTCACCCGGCCGCTTCGCGGCCACCCTCTCCCGCGAAGCGGGAGAAGGAATCTTACTCCGGCTTCACCACCCGGATGTGCAATTCGCGCAATTGCTTCGGCGTCGCCTCCGCCGGCGCGCCCATCATCAAATCCTCGGCGCGCTGGTTCATCGGGAACAGCACGACCTCGCGCAAATTCTCCTCGCCGCAAAGGAGCATGACGATGCGGTCGATGCCGGGCGCGATGCCGCCGTGCGGCGGCGCGCCGAGCGACAGCGCATGCAGCATGCCGCCGAATTTCTGCTCCAGCGTACTCTCGTCGTAGCCGGCGATGGCAAACGCCTTCTTCATCACGTCGGGGCGATGATTGCGGATGGCGCCGGAGGACAGTTCGACGCCGTTGCAGACGACGTCGTATTGGATCGCCTTGAGCGAAAGAATTTTCTTGTGGTCGGCCGCATCGAGCGCCAGGAACTCAGCGACCGGCAAGTTCGGCATCGAGAACGGATTGTGCGAGAAGTCGATCTTCTTGTCTTCCTCGTTCCATTCGTACATTGGAAAGTCGACGATCCAGCACAGCTCGAAGCGACCCTTGTCGATGAGCTTGAGCTCCTCGCCGACCTTGGTGCGCGCCGGCCCGGCAAACTTGACGAAACTCGATGGCTCGCCGGCGACGAAGAACACCGCGTCGCCATCCTTGAGCTTGAGTTGTGCGCGCAGCTTCTCGGTTCGCTCCGCGCCAAGATTATTGGCGATCGGCCCGCGGCCGATCACGGCGCCGTTGTCGAGTGCCCAGAAGATATAGCCGAGCCCCGGCTGGCCTTCGCCTTGCGCCCAGGAGTTCATGCGATCGCAGAAGGCACGCGAGCCGCCGCCCGGCGCCGGGATCGCCCACACAGCAGCCGTCGGGTTCTTGTCGAGAATGCCGGCGAAAATCTTGAAGCCGGAGCCGCGGAAAATATCCGAGACGTCCGCCATCACGATCGGATTGCGCAGGTCCGGCTTGTCGGTGCCGTATTTCGCTAAAGCTTCAGCGTAAGGAATGCGCGGGAAAACCTTGGTCACCGGCTTGCCGCCCGAAAATTCCTCGAACACGCCGCGCATCACCGGCTCGACCGCTGCGAAAACATCGTCCTGGGTGACGAAGCTCATTTCCAGGTCGAGCTGATAGAACTCGCCGGGCGAGCGGTCGGCCCGCGCATCCTCGTCGCGGAAGCAGGGCGCGATCTGGAAATAGCGGTCGAAGCCCGCCACCATGATGAGCTGCTTGAACTGCTGCGGCGCCTGCGGCAGCGCGTAGAATTTTCCCGGATGGATGCGCGACGGCACCAGATAATCGCGCGCGCCTTCGGGCGACGAGGCGGTCAGGATCGGGGTCTGGAATTCGAAAAAGCCCTGCTCCTTCATGCGGCGGCGGATCGAATCAATGACCTGGCCGCGCTTCATGATGTTGTGGTGCAAGTGCTCGCGGCGCAGGTCGAGGAAACGGTACTTCAGCCTTGTTTCCTCGGGATATTCCTGCTCGCCGAACACCGGCATCGGCAATTCGGCGGCCGGGCCGAGCACCTCGACGTCGCGGATATAGACCTCGACCGCGCCGGTCGGCAATTCGGGGTTCTCCGTTCCGCCAGGACGGCGACGAACCTTGCCGTCGACGCGCACCACCCATTCCGAGCGCAGCGTCTCGGCCACCTTGAACGCCGGGCTATCGGGATCGGCCACCACTTGGGTGAGCCCATAATGGTCGCGCAGATCGATGAACAGCACGCCGCCATGATCGCGGATGCGGTGGCACCAGCCGGACAGCCGGACTTCCTGGCCGATGTCGCTGTCGCGAAGCGCGCCGCAGGTATGGGTGCGGTAGCGGTGCATGTTCGAATCCGCCCAAGGGGGTGAAATGGAGGCGCACAAGCGCACGGGGTTCGAGCAATTGTCAAGCACCGGCTGAGCCGAAAATACAGCGCCTCGACAGATCATCCGCAATCTGCACAGTGGAGCGGTAGGGACTGAATATGAAGAAGAAACGGCGAGCCAAGGCACCCGGGAGCAGGAGCCGCTCATTCCCGCGAAAGCGGGAATCCAGACTGGGTCCCCGCCTTCGCGAGGACGAGCGGAATGGGACAGCGGCAACGCAAGCGACCACCATGACCGCTGCGGAAGCGGTCGTCGCCACGCTGGCCTCTCATGGCCTCGACACGGTCTATGCGCTGCCGGGCGTGCAGAACGATCTCCTGTTCGAGGCGCTGTTCAAGTTTTCCGACCGGCTGCGCACGGTGCACACCCGCCACGAACAGGGCGCCGCCTATATGGCGCTGGGCGCGGCGCTGGCGACCGGCAAGCCGCAGGCTTACGCGGTGGTGCCGGGACCGGGCTTCCTCAATTCGTCGGCGGCGCTGCTCACGGCGTTTTCCATGAACGCGCCGGTGCTGGCCTTGATCGGGCAAATCCCCAACGCCGATATCGGCAAAGGTCTCGGCCATCTCCACGAGATCCGCGACCAGACCGGCATCGTCAAGCGGCTGGTCGACCATTGCGCGCTCATTCGCAAGCCGGACGAGGCTTCGCGCGCCACTGCGCTCGCCTTGCGCGCGATGCAGACCGGACGGCCGGGACCCGCGGCGCTCGAATGCGCAATCGACGTTTGGGGCAAATCCGCTCCGGTCAGGTTGCAGGCGCCACTGCCAATCCCGGCACCGCAGATCGCCACCTCGGCGATCCGCCGCGCTGCAAAACTTCTCGGCGCCGCAAAACGGCCGATGATCATTTGCGGCGGCGGCGCGCAGGACGCGTCGGACGAAGTCACGGCGCTGTCGGCGATGCTGCAGGCGCCGGTGCTCGGCTATCGCCGCGGCCGCGGCGTGCTCGACAGCCGCGATCCGTTGAGCGTGACGCTGCCGCTCGGCCGCGAGCTATGGGGCGAAGCCGACGTGGTGCTG
>JASHOX010000023.1 GCA_030038415.1 Xanthobacteraceae bacterium | reverse complement strand
GGCAGTCTGGGCAACGGGATCAGCCGGGAAAGTCGGCTTGCGGGCGGACGGCTCGACGCGGCAAACTCGCCGTCGTTCATCGATTTCCATAGGTCGGTGAGGAGCGGAACAAATTTGGATGGATCCTTGCGGCAATCATCGAGCAATTCACGAAAAGAATCTTCCGGAAGAAGCTTTACGCTGGCGGCGAACATCGTGAAGAGCAGCGCATCAAAAATTGCGCGACTTCCTCCGGCGGATATTTTTTGGCTTCCAGCGCTCTCGATACCTGCGCCAGTCGCCCGGCAATATCGCGTGTTACCCGGGCGCGGGTGCGGGTCGGATCAAGCGTTTGCGGATCGAGCCAGATCGCCCGCAGCCGTTCACGCACGTCCGGTTTACGCAGGTCTTCGAGATAAATGCGGAAGGTCTGACGATCGGGGAACTGCGTGTAATTCTTTCCTTGTCCGGTGAAGTCGGCATAGACCTCGATGCAATGGCCGACGTCGCAAACAAGAATGAAAGGCGGCCAGCCATGCGATGGCGGCAGCGCGCGGGCATACTCCTCCGCCTGCCGCTTGGCGTTGATCATCAGCACGTCCCAGGCCCGTCGCGCGCCAGCCTTGCCACGCTCCGCGGCTTCAGCTTCAGCCGAGAAAAGATCGTTCTGCCCGACGATGGCCTTGTCGCCTCCCTTCCATCGACTTTGCTTGGCTTCGAGAACGAAAGAGCCTTTGCGATAGAGGTCTATGCGGCCGATCGTATCGCCGTCATCGAGATGGCGGGTGACGACGCGCTCGAAGACGTAATCATTGCGCTCGCGATCAGCGCCGGCCGGCTCAGGATGGGGCAAACCGAGCACGTCGCAAAGCTCAGTGAGGAAAAGCGCGTAGTTCGCGCGCTCCTGGCCGCCCTCACGGCCCTGCCAGTGGACGATAAATGCTTCTGGAGTTTCGGAGGATTGATCCAGCGGTGGCGTCATTTAGGTCAGGGTATGACATACAGCCTGAAATTGAAAAGAGCGTTGAGTATGTCTCGTCGCCGCAGGCCCTCACCCTGACCCTCTCCCTTAGGGCACCCCACAAAATTCGCTGCGCGAATTTTGCGGGGACCCCGCCGCGGGAGAGGGAAAATTACTTCCCCCGCGCGTTTTGCGACGACAGGCCCAAGGACGACGCCGACGGCTGCGCCGGCTGCGGCGCGGTTTGCGATTGCTCGGCCTGGGTCGCCGCCAACTGCGCGGCCTGTTTCTGTTTGAGCGCGTCGAGCCAGGGCTGCGCCAGCTTGGTGCCTTCTTCCACCGTCGCCGCATCGAGCTTGGCGACAAAATCGTCGAGCGTGATGTCGGTCTCGCCGGCGGCGCGGGAGACGAGGTGCCATTTCACCGCGCGGACCGGATCGCGCGGCGCGCCAAGACCGCTCGCCAGAATGCGCGCGTAGCGGTCCTGCGCGATCGGGCTGCCTTCCTTGGCGGCCTTGTGGAAGATCGCGGCGGCGGCGTCCTCGTCGCGGGCGACGCCGTCGCCGTTGTAAAGCGCGATGGCGTATTCGACCTCGGCGTCGGTGTCGCCGGCGAGCGTCGCCTTGGCCCACAGCTTGACCGCCTCGCTGATGTCCTTTGCCACGCCGCGGCCGTCCTTGTAGAAAGTGCCGAGCGCATATTGCGCCTGCGGGCTGCCGGCGTCGGCGGCCTGGCGCAAAAGCTCGGCGGCGCGCTTGAAATCCTGCGGGAACAACTGGCCCTCGACGTAAAGCAGCGCGAGGTCGTAAGCCGCTTGCGGATGGCCGAGTTTGGCGGCGGCGGCGAGCCATTTGGCGCTTTGCGCGCGGTCGCGCGGCCCGGCGCGGCCTTCAAGCGCGAACAGCGCCAGCGCGAACATGGCGTTCCTGTCGCCGCGCGCGGCGGCGAGATTGTACCAGTCGGCGGCCTTGGCGTCGTCGCGCGGCACGCCGAGCCCGTTGGCGTAAAGCTCGCCCAGCAGCGTCATCGATTGCGGGTTGCCGGTTTCGGCGCCGTCGGTGGCGTATTGCAAGGCGGTGAGGAAATAGCCGCGCTGGAAGGCGCCGAAGGCGAGGTCGGGTTGTTGCGCGCCGTTGGCGGGCGGCGGCAGCACGGTTTGCGGCGCATATTGCACCGGCGGCGCCACGCGCGCCGGCGGCTTTGGTTGCGCGAGCGCGGGGAGGGGGAGGAGAAGCGAAACCGCGACGGAAAAAATAACCGCTCGTCCCCGCGAAGGCGGGGACCCAGATCCTCGTTTTGGATTCCCGCTTTCGCGAGAATGAGCGGTGACATGCATCGCGATCAGGCCGGCGCGGTGAGCTGGTGCGCGGCCCGGGCGACGACGCTGGCTGTTCTTTGCGGCTCGTTCCATATCCACTCACCCAGCGCGATGAAGTCGGCGCCGGTTTGTCTTAGCGGCTCGATCTCGTCGGGCCCAGCCGCATAGCCGACGCAAGGCACTTCGAACAGCTCCGCCCACCAGGATAGCCGCTCCAACACGTCGTCGAAGGCGAGCCGCCCGCCGCGCGGCGGCGGGTCGCCGAACATCACGTAATCGGCGCCAGTCTCGGCGGCGAGCATGGCATCATGACGGCTCAAAAGCCCGCCGGCGCCGGCGATGCGGTCGGGTTTGAGGAGCGAAAGCGCCGCGGCGAAGGCGTCGATGCCGGTGAGATGCGCGCCATCGGCGCCGGCGCGCGCCACGATGCCGGCGCGGCCGTCGAGGAGAAGTGCGACATCGCGCCGCTGCACGGTCTCGGCCAGCATTTTGGCCCGGTTGATCAGCGTGCGCTCGTCGGCGTCGGCAAGGCGGAGAAGCACCGCGGCGACGTCAGCGGCGCCAATCGCTTCCTCGAGTGACGGCGCGAAAGCGGCCGCGTCCTCGACCGGCGGCGTGATCAGATAGAGGCGGGCG
>JASHOX010000177.1 GCA_030038415.1 Xanthobacteraceae bacterium | reverse complement strand
CCTTCAGGTACTTCTCGACTTTGGCGATCACCTGGGCGTCGTGTCCGCGCTTCTTGTCGAGCCAGAACACCGCCGGCGTATTGGTGAGGCGCGCGCGGCGCACACCGAGCTTGACCCAGTCCTGGATCGGCGCGTCCTTAAGCTCGCACATGCGGAAGATGTCGCCGGTCTCGACGGGGCGCTCCAGCAGCACCTTGCCGTCATCGGCGACGACGCGGACCGCTCCGCCCGCCGGAATTTCGAACGTCTTATCGTGCGAGCCGTACTCCTCGGCCGCCTGCGCCATCAACCCAACGTTTGGGACCGAGCCCATGGTCTTGGGATCGAACGCGCCGTGGGCCTTACAGTCCTCGATCACCGCCTGATACATCCGCGCGTAGCTGCGGTCCGGGATCGCGGCGAGCGCGTCGTGCAGCTTGCCGTCGGCGCCCCACATGCGGCCGGACTCGCGGATCATCGCCGGAATCGACGCGTCGATGATCACGTCGCTGGGCACGTTCAGGTTGGTGATCCCCTTGTCGGAGTTGACCATGGCGAGGCCCGGCCGCTTCGCGTATTCGGCGGCGATGTCGGCCTTGATCGCTTCTTTCTCGGCTGCCGGCAGCGTCTCGATCTTGGTCAACAGATCGCCGAAGCCGTTGTTGAGATTGACGCCGAGGCGCTTGAGCGTGGCCGCGTGCTTCTCGATCACGTCGGCGAAGAATACGGACACGGCATGGCCGAACACGATGGGATCGGAGATCTTCATCATGGTCGCCTTGACGTGCAGTGAGAACAGCACGCCTTCCTTCTTGGCGGCTTCGATCTCCTCGGCAAAGAAGGCGCGCAGCGCCTTGCGGCTCATCACCGCCGCGTCGATGATCTCGCCGGCCTGAAGCGGCGTCTTCGCCTTCAGCACCGTGACGGCGCCGCCGGCGTCGACCAGTTCGATGCGGGCGTTGGTCGCCGACGCGACGGTGGTCGAGACTTCCGAGCCGTAGAAATCGCCGCCCGACATGTACGCCACGTGCGATTTGGAGTTAGAACTCCAGGCCCCCATCTTGTGCGGATTGTTGCGGGCGTATTGCTTGACGGCAGCAGCCGCGCGGCGGTCGGAATTGCCTTCGCGCAAGACCGGATTGACGACGCTGCCGAACACTTTGGCGTAGCGGGACTTGATGTCCTTCTCGGCGTCCGTCGTCGGATTATCCGGATAATCCGGAACGTTGTAGCCCTTGCTTTGCAGTTCCTTGATCGCCGCCTTCAACTGCGGGATCGAGGCGGAGATGTTCGGCAGCTTCATGATGTTGGCTTCGGGCCTCAATGTGAGCTCGCCGAGTTCGGTGAGTTCGTCGTTGATCCGTTGCGTGGGGGTGAGCTTTTCGGGGAAGGTGGCGATGATACGGCCAGCCAGCGAGATGTCCTTCAGCTTCACCGACACACCCGCCGCGCCCACAAAGGCTTCGACGATCGGCAGCAGGGAATAGGTCGCGAGCGCCGGGGCCTCATCGACTTTTGTCCACATGATTTCGAGTTTTGGCATGCTTGCACCTCTGGTCGCCGTGCTTGTTTGGGCCGACCGCAAACTAAACATTGGCGGGCGCGGCGGAGTGATTTCTCCCGCGGACCCGCAAATGAATTGTTCTCGGCGCGGACATCGCCAACCGGGAATCCGACTGACGGGAATTCGGCGCGCGCCCTATAGCACTCACGAGGCGGCGTTCGCTATACCCATTCGCGCGGAGGACCGATGCCCGGCGCAGGGACCGACAGAACCAAGGATTGGCACGCTCCGCCGGGGCCGGTCATCGTGCTGGTCGAGCCGCAGCTCGGCGAGAATATCGGCGCGGCGGCGCGCGCCATGGCGAATTTCGGCTTGTCGCGCCTGCGCCTCGTCAAGCCGCGGCAGGCCTGGCCCAACGACAAGGCGCGCATGATGGCGGCCGGCGCCGACCGCGTCCTCGCCGAGACCGTGCTCTATGACACGCTCGAAGCCGCTATTGCCGACTGCAGTTTCGTGCTTGCCACTACCGCGCGCGCCCACGACCAGGCCAAGCGGGTCATCGGGCCGGCTGAAGCCGCGACCGAGATGGCGCCGCGCATCGGTGCCGGCGGAACCGCCGCGGTGCTGTTCGGCCGCGAGCGCAACGGGCTCGAAAACGACGAGGTGGCGCTGGCCGACCGCATTGTCACGCTGCCGGTCAATCCGGCCTTCGCCTCGCTCAATCTGGCGCAGGCGGTGGTGATCGTGGCCTATGAATGGTTCAAGCTTGCCGGCACCGGCCTGCCTTTTGCCATGCCGCAAAAATCCAAAAGCGCGCCGAAGCAACAGCTATTGGCGTTCTTTGCCTCGCTTGAGCGCGAATTGGAAAAAGTCGAGTTCTTCCGGCCGCCCGACAAGCGCGAAACCATGCAGATCAACCTGCGCAATATTTTCATCCGCATGCAGCCGACCCAGCAGGACATTCAAACCCTGCACGGCGTGATCATGGCGATCGCGGAAGGCCGCAAAGGACCGGCGCGCGGCGGCGTGCTCGACGGCGAGGAGGCCGAGATGCTGCGCGCGCTGTTGGCCGAGCATGGCGCCGGCCGCGTGCCGAAAGAGCGCGGCCCGGTGCGCGGCCTGGCGCGGCTTCTTCGCCGCAACCCGACCGACGCCGAGCGGGCGCTGTGGCAAGCGCTCACCAATGACCGGCGCTTCGCCGGCTGCGGCTTCAAACGCCAAACGCCGGTCGGGCAACATATCTGCGACTTCGTCTCGTTTCCGCTGCGCCTCGTCGTCGATCTTGTGCCGGCGGAGGAGAGCGCCGCAGGCGCGGCGGCGCGCGCGCAGAAAAACGCCTGGCTCGAAGCGCACCATTATACGGTCGTTCCGCTATTTGCCGGCGATGTCGAGTCTGATATGGCGGCGGCGCTCGATCGGATCGACCAAGCCATCGGTCGCTCCAAGATCGGTCAATATTGAGCGGCAGATTTCGGCGACTCGCCAAAGTTGAGCGATGGAACCAATAACTGGATTCGAGACGGCGCCCGGGATCAAAATCGAACATGCAATTGGCGAATTCAAAAGCGCGCTACGGCGCCGCTCCCCAGGTTTTGCACTGGCTGACCGGGCTCTTCGTGATCTGCGGTTTTCTGCTCGGTCAGTTCGGCGACGTCTTTCCGAAGGGCCCCGGGCGCGAGTTGGGCCTGGTCGCACACATGACGCTCGGGCAAGGCGTGGTGGCGCTGCTGCTCGTTCGGCTATTGTGGCGAAAGCTCAATCCGCCACCGCCGCCGGAGGCGACGCCACTCGGCCGGCTGATCGAGATCGCTGCCAAGGCGAGCCACTTCACGCTTTACGGTCTCCTCCTCGTCGTGCCGCTTTTGGGCGCCATCGTGCAGCTCAAGCGCGGCAACGAACTGCCGATTTTCGCCGTCTGGCACGTGCCCTCGCCATGGCCGGTCGATCGCAATCTGGCGCGCAGCATTCTTTCGCTGCACAGCACGCTCGCCGATGCGCTTTTGATTCTTGCCGGCGTCCATTCCAGCGCCGCGCTGGTGCATCATTGGATCTGGCGCGACCGCACGCTGTCGCGCATGTTGCCGGGCGCATCCTTGGCGCCGCAACGCGGCGGTCGCCGCGCCGTCCGGCAAGCTAGCTAATCGCTGATTTGAGCATGATCTTTTCCGGCCTTGCTCCGCCCGCCGAAGCGGGCTTCGCGAAGGCGGGAAACCGGTTTCCACTTTTCGGGGTCATGCTCTAAGCACCTTGAGCGCCGCCGCCGCACCGGCGCGCAGCATGGAAAGATCGCTGGATACGGCGAGGAATTTCACGCCGCGCTTGGCGAGCGCCGCGGCGCGCTCGGCCGAATGGCAGTAGGCACCGGGAATCTTCTTCGCCTTTTGCGCGCCCGCGATCATGCGGTCGAGCTCGGCGTCGACATCCTTCGACAGCGGGTCGACGTTTTTGCCTTCCGACAACGCAATCGACAGGTCCGACGGGCCCAGGAAGAAGCCGTCGATTCCCGCAGTGGCGATGATGGCGTCGAAGTTTTGCAGCGCCGTGCGCGTCTCGATCATGGCGAGCGTGACGATGTGATCGTTGGCCTCGCGTAAATAGGTTGCCATGTCCGACACGCCGCCGAGCGTCATCGCGCGATGCGGACCCCAGCTGCGCTCGCCGACTGGCGGAAACTTGGCCGCTGCGGCAAAGGTTCGGGCGTCCGCCGGCGTATTGATCATTGGCGCGATAATACCCTCGGCGCCGAAGTCGAGCGCCCGGCTCACCAACGCAAAATCGCCGAGCGGAACGCGCACGATCGGAGCGGCGCCGCCTTGGCGGACCGCGGCTATGCCGGCGAGGATGCCGGCGATGTCCCATAGGCCGTGCTGGCTTTCAATCGTCACGGCCGGAAAACCGTCGCGGCCGAGCGTCTCGGCGACGATCGGATAGGGCAGGCCGCACCAGGCCGAGAACACGGTCTCTCCGGCGCGCAGCCGCTGGGCGAGGGTGAAGGCGGGGATGGCCATGGCAATTCCTAATGTCCGGCAATTTCCAATCGCTAGGTTGTGATCGCGGCGGCCGGCTTGGTTAACGGCCGGCTTTGATGTCGGCGACCGCTTTCGCCATCAGCTCGTTCATCGTGCGCACGATCTGATGATCGGACTGGGCGACGCCCTTGGCGTCGAAATCCTTGCGGATCTTACCTACGACGTCGTGATCGCCCTTTTCCTCGAATTCGGCCATGACCACGGCGAGCGCATAGCTATCGGCGTCGGCGCCGGAAAGTCCGAGTTTTTCCGCCGCCCACAGCCCGAGCAGCTTGTTGCGCCGCGCGGTCGCTTTGAACTTCAGTTCCTCGTCGTGCGCGAATTGCTTTTCGAAGGCCTCTTCGCGCTTGTCGAATGTCGTCATGTGCCGGCCTTGATGCTTGCTTTGAACTTGCTGTGCGCTTGCATGGGGCTCGCTTGGGGCTTTCGCCCTGCGGGGGAATGCTGCAAATCGCAAGAATTCACTTGCCGCCTTGCATATCGAGGCTGGGCCGTCAAGGCAACCGCAATGAAGCGCGCAGTTCGACGTTGCGGTCAGCCCCGCGCGGGTCTATGTCGATTGTACTCCGCCTCACCATCGGTTAGCTTTCGTGACGCGGAGGGGCCGCTGAGTTGAGTCGCGCGCGCAAGTCCCGTAGCAGCCCGCCGCCGCCGCGGATCTCGACATCCGAAAATGGAGCCACGGCATTCCCATGGATTTCACCAAACCCCGGTATACTCCGATGAGCCGCCGTCGCCGCATCTACGAAGGCAAGGCGAAGATCCTCTATGAAGGGCCCGAGCCCGGAACGCTGATCCAGCATTTCAAGGACGACGCGACCGCGTTCAATGCCAAGAAGCACGAGGTGATCGAAGGCAAGGGGGTCCTCAACAACCGGATCTCCGAATATGTCTTCCAGCATCTCAACGATATCGGCGTGCCGACCCATTTCATTCGCCGGCTCAACATGCGCGAGCAGCTGATCCGCGAAGTCGAGATCATTCCGCTCGAAATCGTGGTCCGCAATATCGCGGCGGGCTCGCTGTCACAGCGGCTCGGCATCGAAGAGGGCACGCAACTGCCGCGTTCGATCATCGAATTCTATTACAAGAACGATCAGCTCAACGATCCGATGGTGTCGGAAGAGCACATCACCGCGTTCGGTTGGGCGACGCCGCAGGAGATCGACGACATCATGTCGCTCGCGATCCGCGTCAACGACTTCCTATCCGGGCTGTTTCTCGGTGTCGGCATTCGCCTCGTCGATTTCAAGATGGAGACCGGGCGGCTGTGGGAGAACGATCTGATGCGGATCGTGGTCGCCGACGAGATTTCCCCGGACTCGTGCCGGTTGTGGGACATCAAGTCGAACGAAAAGCTCGACAAGGATCGCTTCCGCCGGGATCTCGGCGGCTTGCTCGAGGCCTATACCGAGGTCGCCAAGCGGCTCGGCATCATGAGCGAGGGCGAGCGGCCGCAAGGCACCGGACCGATCCTGGTCAAGGGCTAAAAACCGTGGCGCGCGATATTACCATCGGCCTCGTCGTGCCGTTTGCGACCGACGAGGTGCCGTTCGAAGGCCCGATCATGTATCCGGGCGTGCGCTTCATCCCGCGCGGCGTTGGCGTGCGGGCGCTTACGCCTGAGGGCTACGAGTCCGCCTGGAACGGCATTCTGCCGGCGGCGGAATATCTGGCGCGGCAAGGCGTCGATGCCATCATGGTGATCGGCACGTCGCTGACGTTCTACCGGGGTCCGGAGGCGCACGCGCAACTGTTGAAGGATTTGCGCAAGCGCACGGGTTTGCCGGTGAGCACCATGAGCCAGGCGCTGATCGACGGCTTGCGCGAGGTCGGCGCCAAGCGTGTGGCGGTCGCCACCGCCTATACCGACGTCGTCAATCGCAAGCTCAAGGAGCTTCTGGAGGCGGCC
>JASHOX010000176.1 GCA_030038415.1 Xanthobacteraceae bacterium | reverse complement strand
CCGCGGTGAATATGGTTACCGCCTGCCCGGTAGCGCCGGCCTCGGCTGTGAGAACCTTGCTCCGTAGCTCGGCGAGCGCCCGGTCGGCGCGCGCCTTGACTTTAACGTCAAGCGGATTCGAGGCGCCGATTTTCAAGCGCCCGTAAAGCCGCGCGGTGTACGCTTGAAGCAGGTCGACCGCCTGGCGCACGCAGTCTTCGTGCGGGCGCGGCAGTGCCGCGATCTGCCCCAGTCGCGTCACGAACGCGGAATTCTCGTCCATGCGAAAACCGATGTTTCACGGAGTTGAAGCACCGTGTGCGCGAGCGCACACCAGGCCCGACGAAACGCACTGCAGCACATTCTCTTGGGCAATTTCATGAACTCGTTAGCGATGCTTAAACGTTCCTTGCGCGAATCGCGGAGTCGGTTCAGCCGCTGCGACGCGCGATCCTTCATCAAGGAGCAAGCCTGTTCCGTGCAAAGTGGGCTTGTGCGCCGTCGTACGGCGCGCCAGGTCTTTCGCTCGGCGCATTCGCTCTCGTGCTCCGCATGCTTGGTGTCGCCCTGAATTTTTTCGTTTGCTTGGCGGCGCGATCTTGGTGGCGGCGTTCGGCGCCATTGTGCTTGGCAACGCCGGCGACGAGACTGGCGTTTTAAATGCTGGAGTCGCTGGCGGCAGGACACGCCGATATTACGCCGGCTTTCCGCCAGGTGTTCTTCGCCGCTGCGATCTTCCTCGCCATCGCGCTCGCTTGCCTGCTTGTCGTCGAAGAGCGCCCTTTGCACGGGCCCATTAAGCGCGCCGATCCGGTTACGGGCTGGAATTCGCAAGCAATTGAAAGCTTTGAACTAAATCGGCCATTCAGGCCTTGTTCACGGGCAAACCCTTAGGAAATGCTGCATGAACATTGCCGAAAGAGCGCTCGTCATTGCGCTATTGACGCTTGGGGTTGCGCTCACGCCGGTTAGCGCGCAAGAGACCGTCAATCCTAGCCCAGCGCCTGCCGCTGCCGAGACCAGTCGCACCTGCCTCAATCAGAAGGAGCGCCGGGCGCTGGTCGAAAGTGGTGCCGTGCTGCGCCTTGCTGCTGCCATGCACGCCGTGCGCAATCGCGTACCGGGGACTTTGGTGCGCGCGCGGCTTTGCCACCGAGGGGAAAGGCTGGTGTATGTGCTGACAGTTCTCGCTCACGATGGCAAAGTGACGCGAGCCGTCGTCGACGCGGCAAAAGGTACGCTGGTCGGCGAACGCTGAGCGGAGTTACTTTTGCGCCTTCTCGTTGTCGAGGACGATCCCGATCTCAATCGGCAGCTCGCGACCGCGTTGACCGATGCCGGCTATGTTGTCGACCGTGCGTTCGATGGCGAGGAAGGCCATTATCTCGGTGAGAGCGAGCCCTACGACGCCGTCATCCTCGACATCGGTCTGCCGAAAATGGATGGTATTTCGGTGCTGGAGTCCTGGCGGCGTGCCGGGCGCGCTATGCCGGTGCTCATCCTCACCGCTCGTGACCGCTGGAGCGACAAGGTGCAAGGTTTCGACGCCGGCGCCGACGATTATGTCGCCAAACCCTTCCACCTCGAAGAAGTCCTGGCGCGGGTTCGCGCGCTGCTGCGCCGCTCGGCCGGTCACGCCAAAAGCGAGTTCACCTGCGGGCCGGTTCGCCTCGACACCCGCACTGGCCGGGTTGCCGTGGACGGCAACCCGATCAAGCTCACCTCGCACGAATATCGGTTGCTGTCCTATTTGATGCATCACACCGGGCGCGTGGTGTCGCGCACCGAGTTGGTCGAGCACTTGTACGATCAGGATTTCGACCGCGATTCGAACACCATCGAAGTGTTTGTCGGTCGTATCCGTAAGAAGCTCGGAGTCGATGTGATCCAGACGGTGCGTGGCCTCGGTTATCTGCTCACACCTCCCGATGCGCGCTAACTCGCTCGCACTTCGCCTGTTCATTTGGGCGACCGGCTGGACGGTGGTTATCCTCATCATCACTGGCGTGGCGCTCTCCACGCTCTATCGTCACGCCGTGGAACGCGCCTTCGACCGCCGCCTCGACGTCTATCTGCGCACTCTGGTCGCCGATGTCGCCTCGCCCGAGGAAGGCGCCGACAAATATCCGCAATCGATCGGCGAACCGCTGTTCGAATTACCGCTGTCGGGTTGGTACTGGCAGGTCACGCGGCTCGACACCAAGACGCCGGAAGTACGTTCATCGCGCTCGCTGTGGGACGCCAGTCTGCCGCGGCTGCCCGACGAGAAAGCATCAACCGACGCCGAATATCGGCAGGGCTATGCGAAAGGTCCGGAAGATCAGGAGCTGCGTCTCGTCGAACGCGACATCGACCTCGGCACCGATGGCCGTTATCTCATCGCCGTGGCCGGCGACGCCTCGGAAATCGACGACGAAACCGGCAGTTTTGAGCGTACCATCATCATAACCTTTACGGCGCTGACGCTGGCGCTGCTGCTGACCACGGCGCTACAGGTCCGGTTCGGGCTGGCGCCGCTCACCCGCATTTCCGAGAGCCTCGCCGCCATCCGCTCTGGCCGCGCCGAACGGCTGCAGGGCAAGTTCCCGGTCGAGATCGCTCCGCTGGCCCGCGAGACCAACGCCTTGATCGACGCCAACCGCGAGATCGTCGAACGGGCGCGCACGCATGTCGGCAATCTGGCGCATGCCTTGAAGACGCCGCTGTCGGTGATCGTCAACGAAGCGGCGGCGCGCGGCAACGATCCGCTGGCCTGCAAAGTGCTGGAGCAGACCGACATCATGCGCGATCAGGTGGCGCGTCAGCTCGAACGGGCGCGGCTTGCCGCCCGCTCCACCGTCGTCGGCACCTCCGTAGAGGTTCCCCCGGTGGTGACCGCGCTCGCCCGCACCATGGAGAAGCTCTATCGCGCGCGCGACATTGCCATCGACGTCGACGTGCCCGAGCACGCGCGATTCCGCGGCGAACAGCAGGACCTCGAAGAGATGATCGGCAATCTCGTCGATAATGGCTGCAAATGGGCGCAGTCGCGCGTGGCGATCGAAGTGATGGCGGACCAGCCGCCGTCCGACGGCGCCAAGTCGCGGGTGCGCATCATCGTCGACGACGACGGTCCAGGATTGTCACCTGCGGAGCGCGAGCAGGTGGCGCTGCGCGGCCAGCGGCTCGATGAGACCAAGCCGGGCTCCGGTCTCGGCCTCTCGATCGTCGTCGAACTGGCCAATCTTTACGGCGGCGTGCTCACGCTTGGCACCGCGCCGATCGGCGGCTTGCGGGCGGAACTGGCGCTGCCGGGCGGATGAGACGGATCAGGCAACCACGTCGCTGACGTTCGTCACTTCACCCGTGTGCGAGGTGTCGTAGCCCGGAATGCCGTGAACAAGGGTGGCAAAGTCCGGCGATTTGAGCATTGCCAAGATCGCGCCTACGTCGTCGCGCTCGATCGTCTCGCGCTTGCCCAGCAGATAATAGTCTTCGACGAACAGCGGAATGAAATCGAGCTTCAGCCGCCGTGCGGCGGCTTCGATGCCCATGCCGGCATCGGCGACGCCGCTGGCGATCGCCGCGGCGACTGCGAGGTGAGTGAACTCCTCGGTGTAGAAGCCGTTGATCGCGGTCTGATCGATCCCCTGTTCCTGCAAGATGCGCTCAAGCGCGAGCCTGGTGCCGGAGCCGCGTTGACGATTGATGAAGCGCGCCTTCTTGATTGCGACATCCTGCAGAGTGCTCAAACCGAGTGGATTGCGCGAGGCAACGATGAGGCCCTGGCTGCGGCGCACGAAACGGACAAGCCGCTGCGTTCGCGGCTTCAGCCAGGGTTCGTATTTGCGGAAGATTTCACGGCCCGGCGCGCCTTCAGGGATATGGAAGCCAGCAAGCTCGCAACGGCCCTTGCAGAGCGCGATCACGCTTTCGAGGCTGCCGACAAAGCGCACGTCGAGTTTCGGCCCCGGCCGCATGCGCAGGAATTCGCGCAACTCGGCGAGGACAAGGTCGTGGCTTGCAAACATGGTTACGGCCGGATTGGGCTCTTTCAGGAATTCGTTGAGCTGCTGCTCGACCTCCGATGCCGCGCTCTCCAGATGCGGCGTGAGCCGCGCGTTGATTCGTTCGCGCAGCCAGAGCAGTTTTTCGCCTAATTCGGTCAGCCTAGTGCCGCGGCCTTGCTCCTTGCTGACAAGCGGCTGGCCCATCCGCTCCGACCACGCGGTGATCAATCCCCAAGCCTGGCGATAGGGCATGCCGACCTGTTCGGTCGCCTCGGTCAGCTTGCCGGTGTTCTTGATTGCATCGAGAAGGGCAAAAAGCTCGGGATCGACCGATTTGCGCGGCTGATGCCCAGCCTTCCAAACCAGATCAAGATCGAGCGTCGGCCGCGGATCCGCCATATGCCAATTTCCGCATATTGAAGATGGGAGGGTTAGTCTTTTAATACAAAGCCTAAGCCTTCGGCAACATATGTATAAAATAGCATATTAGGATTGCCGCGGTGAGGGAGAAATTCTGTGTTCCCGTACGCCCCCTGGAACATCGAAACTGCTCGCGCGATCATCGCTGAAAAGCAGTCGATACCGGGCGCGCTCTTGCCCATTCTGCATGCTTTGCAGGAGGAGTTCGGCTACATCGATCGGGAAGCCGAGCCGCTGATCGCTGACATTCTCAATCTGTCCCGCGCCGAGATCCACGGCGTCGTGACGTTCTATCATGACTTCCGGCACAAGCCCGCCGGAAGGCATGTGCTCAAGCTGTGCCGCGCGGAATCCTGCCAAGCCTGCGGCAGCGACGCACTCGCGGCTCGGGCGGAGGCAAGACTGGGGATTGCGTTTGGCGCCACGACCGCCGACGGCGCTGTGACTTTGGAACCCGTCTATTGCCTGGGCCTTTGCTCGGTGTCGCCCTCGGCGATGCTCGACGGCAAGGTCATCGGTCGTCTCGATGAGAATAAACTCGATGCACTGCTCGCGGAGGCCGACCGATGAGCGGCCTTCGCATTTACGTTCCCGGAGACGCCGCCGCGATTGCGGTCGGCGCCAATGACGTCGCCGCTGCCATCGCGGTCGCCGCCGAACGCGACAGAACTCAGTTGGACATCGTGCGCAACGGCTCGCGCGGGCTGCATTGGCTCGAACCGATGGTCGAGGTCGCCACGGCGCGAGGCAGGATCGCCTATGGCCCGGTTGCGACGGCGGATGCCGAAACGGTGTTCAAGTCGGCCGCCGCGAACGGCGGCGACCATCCGCTGCGCCTCGGTGATCCGGAAAAAATTCCCTTTCTCAAAAGTCAGACGCGGCTCACTTTCGCGCGTTGCGGCGTCGTCGATCCGCGCTCTCTCGACGATTACCGCGCCCATGGCGGCTGCAAGGGTTTGCAAAAGGCGCTGCGGATAGCGCCGCCAGCGATCGTCGAAGAGGTCGCGCAATCCGGCCTGCGCGGCCGCGGCGGCGCAGGTTTCCCGACCGGCATCAAGTGGAAGACCGTCGCCGATGCGCAAGCCGATCGAAAATACATTGTCTGCAACGCCGACGAAGGCGACAGCGGTACGTTTGCCGACCGCATGATCATGGAAGGCGATCCCTTCGTGCTGATCGAAGGCATGACCATCGCCGGGGTCGCCACGGGGGCCAGCCAGGGCTACGTTTACATCCGCTCCGAATATCCGCATGCCATCGAGATCCTGACGCGAGCGATCGCCATCGCGCGCCGCGCTGGCTGCCTCGGCACGCGCGTCCTCGGCTCGGCCTACAGGTTCGATCTCGAGGTGCGGGTCGGCGCT
>JASHOX010000175.1 GCA_030038415.1 Xanthobacteraceae bacterium | reverse complement strand
CGCTTGCAAGTCCTTAAGTCGCCGACCTATGCGAATCTGGTTCGCGGCGACATGGCTGAGGGCGAGATGGTAACCGGTCATCTCGATTTGTATGCCATTGCCAAGAGTCAAGGCATCGAGGCTGCTCGCCGCGCGGTGACCGGCGTCGTCGTTGCCCAATTGGCTCGGGTCCTTCATGCCCGGGAAGAGGAGATCAGCCGGGTTCGGCCGCTCGGAGAAATCGGGCTCGACTCGTTGATGGCACTTGAATTCGCGATGAACCTCGAGGATTCCTTTGGCACGCACGTTGCGTTGACGAGTTCGATTGAAACTTTGACCATTGCCAGTCTGGCAAACGACATCATCTGCCAACTTGATCTGGAGCCGGGGCCGGAGAGCATAGTGGTCAAAAACATCGTTGAACGACATTTCGAAAAGGTCCAACCGCGTCAGCTGGCGGTGTTTCAAGAGCTTGCGGACGACGTGACAACCAAGCGGAAAGGCGCGCTGTCTTGACCAAAAGGGATTTCCCCCTGGCCAGCGAAACGCGGGAGCGGCTGCTTCGGCGTGTCGAGGCGATACAGGATGACGGTTCGATCAATTCGCCGGAGCGCGCCGCCACAGCATTCAAGGCTACCGACTTCTCCACGCTGCCCGGTTATGACGAGCTTCGGTTTTACCTGTCGGTCGGTCAGAAATTCGGATTGGGGAACCCGTACTTCCGCATGCACGATGGCCGCGCCGGATCGCATACGCACATTGCCGGCAGCACACTCCTTAATTTCTCTTCCTACGACTATCTCGGACTGAACGGACACCCGGAAATTGTTGAGGCGGCCAAGGCAGCCATCGACCGCTATGGTGTCTCGGCCTCGGCGAGCCGGCATGTGGCAGGCGAGCGTCCCGTACACCGCGCGCTAGAACGTGCGCTCGCCGATCACTACGGTGTCGCAGACAGTTTGGCCTTCGTCAGTGGTTACGCCACCAACCTCGGTGTGATTGGTCAAATTGTAGGAGCAAAGGACCTCATTGTCTATGACTCGCTGGCGCATAACAGCATCGTCATGGGCGGCGTGCTCTCGGGCGCAGCGCGGCGCTCGTTTCCGCATAATGATTTCGATGCTCTCGATCGGATATTAGAGACAGCGCGTGGCTCCTTTGAGCGCGCATTGATCGTAGTTGAGGGACTTTACAGCATGGACGGGGATTACCCGGACCTGCCGCGCCTCATTGAGATCAAATCCCGCCACAACGCCTGGCTCATGGTCGATGAAGCCCATGCTCTTGGGGTATTGGGTAAACGCGGCTACGGAACAGCAGAGCATTTCGGAGTTGATCCGCGGCAAGTCGACATCTGGATGGGTACGCTGTCCAAAGCGCTTGCCGGTTGCGGTGGCTACATTGCCGGCTGCCACGAATTGGTTGAGTATCTCAGGCTTACGGTCGGCGTGTTTGTCTACAGCGTTGGCATGCCGCCAGTGATCGCGGCAAGTACACTGAAAGCGCTTGAGATTCTGCATCGGGAGCCGGAGCGGGTCGGCCGTCTGCAGCGCAATGCAGTTGCCTTCCGTTCGCTGGCCTTGGAGCGAGGACTCGACACCGGCAACGGCGCCGGCACCGCCATCTGTCCCGTCATTGTCGCGGACTCCCTGCCCGCCGTGATGCTCTCGCAGCGGCTATTGGAGCGCGGCATCAATGTGCAACCGGTCATGCATCCAGCAGTGCCGCCGAGAGCTTCGCGCTTGCGCTTCTTCCTGACTGCCAAGCACACTGATACGGAAATAGCGGCGGCAATAGAGGCGACTGCCGAAGAGTTGGACGCGGTACGACGAAACATGCGCTCTCTGAGTGCCCAACTCTGACTCTTAAAACCGTGACGCCGATTTCGCGCACCATCGTTATCACCGGCGCGTCAAGTGGCATCGGCAAGGCACTGGCGCTGCGCTACGCGCGAAAGCGGACGGTACTGGGATTGATGGGCCGCAGCATCGCCCGCCTTAACAAGGTAGCCGACGAATGTCGCCAGCTCGGAGCCGCTGTTCAGGTCGCCGTGCTCGACGTGCGCGCTCGATCGGAGATGGAGCAATGGCTGCAGGATTTCGACAATCGTACGCCAATCGATATCTTGATCGCCAATGCAGGCGTCATGGCCGGGCGGCCCACGGACGCCGCTATCGAATCATCTCCCGCCAGTAATGCTTTGCTAGAAACCAATGTGCTCGGCGTCCTCAATTCCATTCAGCCAGTTCTGCCACAGATGATGGCGCGCCGTCGCGGGCAGATCGGGATTGTGAGTTCGCTTGCGGCGTTCGTCCCGCTTCCGGATGCGCCAAGCTATTGTGCCAGCAAGTCTGCGGTCCTGACTTACGGGCTCGCGCTACGGAACGCATTGCGCCAATCGGGGATTGGCGTAAGCGTCGTCTGCCCGGGCTATGTCATGACGCCAATGATGCAGCAAGAATCGGGATGGAAACCGTTCGCAATCCCGCCAGACACGGCCGCCGATATCATCGTGCGCGGTCTACGGCGCAATCGTTCGATCATCGCATTCCCGTTTCTGTTTGCCCTGGTCACGCGCGTTGGCGGGCTTTTGCCCGATAGCGTGCGCCGATGGACGATGCCGCGCTTTACCGTCGGCGAACGTACGCTGTTCGACTAAAGGCGTCACCCGCGTAGTCGATAGGTTCACCCGTCGAGAGGGCGATAGAAAAGCGACCCCCATTGATCGAGATGCGCGAACACGATGGATTCGATGACGGCGTTGATCCTGCCGATATTCGTCAGCAAAGCCGAATCGCGACCGCCATCGCGGACGAGTTCAACCGGCGGCCGAAATGTGATCTTGAAACGCGCTTGGTCGCCGATCCGCAGGCAGTAGGCTGGGATGACGTCGGCCTTGGTCAGCCAGGCGAGCCTGGCGGCAAATGCGATATTACCCTCAGCTCGCAGCGGCCGGCCAAAGGCCGGAGCAGATTGCCGGCCGCCGAAGACCTCGTCGACAAAAATCCCGAACTGGCCCGTCCTCTTGCGCAGGATATGTACCGCAGCCCGCATCGCTCGGGGACCTGGCGGGATGAGCACGGCGCCATGACGCTCATGCATCATCGCTTTGAATCGATCTTCGAACCGGTTCGGCTCTGGCGTGTAAAGCGCGGCAACTGGGTAGCCTATGGCGAGGCACACAGCTCCCATGGCTTCCCAGTTTCCAAGGTGGAGTACGACGCCCAAGATCGGCCGGTTCGCGGCGCGGGCTGCATCGAGGTGCTCCACCCCCTCAACCGTGATTCGCCCGGCCCACCACAAGCGGTCGATGACGCTCAACTCGGCCTTAGTACGCGCGACCGACCGCCACAACCGAGACATCGCAGCATCGACGGATGACGCATCAGCCTGGTCCGGGCGAATCCTTTTAAAGTTTTCTCGCGCACGGGCGTCCAGTCCCGCGTATCGACGCGACGCGTTTTTCGCCATCATCGCGCCGACGGCTGAGCAGGCATCAATGGGCAACGCCTTCAGCCCTAGGTAAAACGCAGTCATCAGCAAGCCCTTGGCGGTGTCGCGCACCCAATACTGGACCGCTCGGCGCCTGAGCTCCGAGCGTCCGAACAACCAGCGTATGGGAGGAGTATCGGTGTGGCTATTGGGCATAGCGCCTCGCTCATAACAGAGCAGGAGCTGGGGATGACAAGGCGCTATTAGCCAGCGGCCGGCAGTGAAATTCGGCAGCGAACTGTCGATATAATCTCATAGTTAACGGTGTTGGTGCGCTAGAACGAATCTGAGACGAGCGCTTTCCGGTAACCCATTGATTAATATAAGCTTCTTGCCTGCGCTCAGCCACGCAAGCCTGCATCGCTTAGGGGTCAGATCGGTTACCTGCTGAAATTCTTTGCGACTGTGGCCCTTAGGCCACGCCATTTCAATCGGTTAGTGGTTAGAATCAGCCATAATGGGGGCCGGAAATAGATCTGCCGAATAGGAGCGCATCCGATGAAACGCATTCTCATTACGGCCGCGCTGTCGATCGCTGCCATAGGGACTGCTGTGGCAGCCGATCTGCCTCAGCCGGCTCCACCCCCGCAAGCAGCAGCGGCATACATCCCAACGGTTGCGCCAGTTTATAATTGGGGCGGTATCTATTTAGGCATCAACGGCGGCTATGGTTTTGGACAAAGCGCCTGGACCGGTGGCGGACTGTCGACCGGTAATTTCGACACTTCTGGTTTCCTCGTTGGCGGCACGTTAGGCGCTAACTTCCAGAGCGACGCATTTGTATTCGGCGTTGAGACCGACCTCGACTATACCGGCATTACCGGAAGCATTGCCAGCGCCTGTCAGGGCGCGCCGGGAGTCTTGGGACCCTGCCAGACCTCAAACGATTGGCTCGGGACAGTGCGCGGTCGAGTTGGATATGCTGCCGATCGGGTTCTCTTTTACGGCACGGCAGGAGGCGCCTACGGCGATGTGAAAGCGACAGCTTTCGGCGTTACCAACAGTCAAACAGAATTCGGCTGGACTGCCGGTGCGGGCATTGAAGCAGCATTTGCTGATAACTGGACGGCGAGGATAGAATACCTCTATGTCGATCTGGGCAACGCATCCTGCGGCTCAGCTTGCGGAGGCGCGCCAGTCTCCGTCAGCTTCACCCAGAGCCTGGTCCGTGCCGGCGTCGACTTCAAGTTCAGGTAATCTGCGTCATCGAATGGCAGGATCTTTAAGAGGCAGGATCTTTCGCGGGGAAGATCTGCATCGGCGCATGCGTAGCATTCGACCAAAGACCACCGAACCTTGCCATTCCCCTAATCGCAGACACCTCGGCAAACCAACCTCGAGCCCTTGCGACTTCAAGCGAGCTTTGGTCTTTTCGACGGAGTACGTATGTAGCGGCCTGACCGCATAAGTCTCCAGGGGTGGCGCCGGCGGCTACGGTCAGGTCTATACGAAGACCGCTCAATTGTAAGCGCTGTCTTCAAGCCACCTCTTTGAGGGGCATGGCGGCGGGATAAGCCCAGGGCAGGAGTTCGTTGATGCGGCTGTTGGGATGGCCGCTAACGATCTTGCTGATCACGTCAGCGAGATAGGCGTATGGATCCACGCGGTTGAGTTTGCAGGTTTCAATCAACGAGGCGATAACCGCCCAATGTTCGCCGCCGCCATCGGAGCCGGCGAACAGCGCATTTTTTCGGTTCAGCGCGATCGGTCGGATACTACGCTCTACGACGTTAGAATCGATCTCGATGCGGCCATCATCGAGGAAGCGAATGAGCCCATCCCAGCGCGACAGCGCATAGCGGATTGCCTCGGCGAGTTTGGTCTTCTGACTGATCAGAGCAAGTTTGGATCGTAGCCAGGGCTCGAGCTCCTCGACAATCGGCCGGCTTCGGTCCTGGCGGACGGCGCGCCGCTCATCGGCGCTGCGGCCACGGATGTCCTTCTCGATGGCATATAGACCTGCGATGCGTTCGAGCGCCTCACTGGCGATCGGTGCCGGGCCGGCGGCGGCGAGCTCATAGAAGCGGCGGCGGACATGGGCCCAACAGAAGGCGAGTTTTACGTCACCACGCTCGGCGAGCACACGGTAGCCGGCATAACCGTCAACCTGCAGAACGCCCGTGAAGCCGGCGAGATGGGTGATTGGCCGCTCGGCCTTGCGATCGGGCGCATAGACATAGGCGACGCCTGGCGGGTCGGTGCCGCCCCATGGTCGATCATCCCGCGCGTAGGCCCATAGCTGGCCGAGCTTGGTGCGCCCGCGGCCGGGATCGAGCACCGGCGCCGTGGTCTCGTCGGCGAACAACTTGGCCGAGCCCCTGAGCGCCGCCAGCAGGCGCTCGTGGAGCGGCCGCAGCAGGAAGGCCGCGCGGCCGACCCAATCGGCCAGCGTTGAACGGTCGAGTTCGATGCCCTGGCGGGCGTAGATCTGAGCCTGCCGATATAGGGGAAGATGATCGGCATATTTGGAGACGAGGACCTGGGCGACAGTGGTCTCGGTCGGCAATCCCCCTTCGATCAGTCGCGCTGGCGCGGGCGCTTGCACCACCACGTTCTCGCAAGCTCGGCAGCCATATTTGGGCCGGCGAACCATCAGTACCCGGAACTGTGCCGGCACGATGTCGAGACGTTCGCCTATATCCTCGCCGATCCGATGCAGTGGCCTACCGCAGCAGGGGCAAAGGCGGTCTTCAACGTCGACCACGATCTCGACGCGTGGAAGGTGTGCGGGCAGCGATCCGCGGTTCATCCGACGTTTGGCGGTTCGGCTTGCCCGCTCAGCCGGACCGGCAGCTTCCGCCGCGACCTCCTCGCTCGCTGCAGCCTGCTCGACGTCTTCAAGCCCGAGCAACATCTGATCTTCGGGCAGCGTCTCGGCGCGCCGCCCAAAGCGATAGCGTTGCAGCTCCTTGATGATCTGACGCAGCCGGTCGTTCTGCACCCGCTCCGCGATCAGCATCGCCTTGAGCGTGCCGGGATCGTCGGGCAGCGAATCCGTCGCAACAGTCATGCGAGA
>JASHOX010000174.1 GCA_030038415.1 Xanthobacteraceae bacterium | reverse complement strand
AAGGCGGCCGCGTTCGCGCTCGCTGCCGTCCGCGAGACCTACGAGGAAACCGGACTAATGCTGGGGACGAAGACCGACCGCGCGTTCGGGACTCCTCCTGGCGCCTGGGAAGCCTTTGCCGAAGCTGGCGTGATGCCCGATCTGAGCGCCATTCACTTCATTGCCCGTGCGATCACCCCGCCGAAACGGCCATTGCGCTTCGACAGCCGATTTTTCGCCGCCGACGTTTCCGCCGTGGCGCATCGCGCCGACGGCTTCGTCGGGCCCGATGCCGAGTTCGTCGAACTCGTCTGGCTGCCGATCAATGAGGCGCGCAGCCTCGACATGCCAGGCATCACCGCGGTCGTCCTCGAAGAGCTGGCCGACCGCATCGCCGCCAGGATGAGCGCCGATCATCCGGTTCCGCTCTATCGCATGCTGCACAAGCGTTTCGTGCGCGAGATTCTTTGACGCGGGATCAGCGCTCCATCGCTTTCTTGACATTGCGCCGGCGGCGACTAGTTTGAGCGACAGCAAGCGAGCCAATTTCGAGGAATAGTCATGGCCAAGGCCACCACGATCAAGGTCAAGCTCGTGTCCAGCGCCGACACCGGCTTTTATTACGTGACGCGCAAGAACTCGCGCACCATGACCGACAAGCTGGTGAAGAAGAAATACGATCCCGTGGCCAAGAAGCACGTGGAATTTCGGGAATCGAAGATCAAGTAAGCCGCACCGGGTCCAACAACCCCGCAATTAGTCACGCCCGGCCATGCGCCGGGCATTTGCTTTTCGGCTTTAGCGCATAGGAAGGTGGCCGGCCGGAAACGGTGTCATGAGGAGGCCACTCGCACCGCTTCCGTGCCGGCCGAACCCCACGGACCCAGGAGATGCGGCGGACCTGAGCATACCGCAGGGTTATCAATGGGTTCGCATAGCTGGCGGCATCGCCCGGCTCGCCGCAACGCCGCCTTTAGTGCAGCAAGGAGTGCCGTTTCCTGAAGGCTAACGGAACCGGTGGCGAAATCAACCGTCAAAGTTTCGTCGAATTGACGCTATTGCCGTCAACCACAAAAATTGTAGTTACCGGGCTTGGCTCGCTGAATTTGCTAGCCGGGTTGAAGGCTTGATGATCGCGGGATTGCGCTCAGGCGGCGTCGGGCACGACGCGATTGCGGCCGTCGCGTTTGGCGCGGTAGAGCGCCTGGTCGGCGCGCTTGAGCAGCGTCGCAGCGGTGTCATCCTTGCCGCGCAAGCCGGCGATACCGATCGAGATCGTCACCGGAATCTGGCGGGCCCCCTGCGCGATGGCGAACGGCTCCGCGGCAATGCGCCGGCGCAGCCGCTCCGCGACCATCGCCGCCACCGCCATATCGGTCTCCGGCATGATAATGACGAATTCCTCGCCGCCGTAGCGGCAGGCCAAATCGATGCCGCGGATCGAGCGTTTAATGCGCAGCGCAAAATCACGCAGCACGTCGTCGCCGGCATCGTGGCCGTGGCTGTCGTTGATCGCCTTGAAATAATCGATGTCGAGAACGAGCGCCACCAGCGGCTTGCCGCGCGCCGCGGCCTGCTCGATCAGTGTGCCGAGATGGCTCTCCATGTAGCGACGATTGAACAGGCCGGTCAGCGCGTCGGTGATCGCCATCTCGATTGACATCTGCACATTGTCGCGCAGCCGTTCGGTGTAGCGGCGCTTGCGCACTTGGCTGCGCGTGCGCGCCAACAGCTCGTTCTTGTCGATCGGCCTGATCAGAAAGTCGTTCACGCCGATTTCGAGCCCGCGCAGCATGCGTGAATTATTGTCCGGCTCGGTGATAGCGAGAATGGGTAGATTGCGGGTGCGGTCGAGCGAACGGATTTGACTGCACAGCCGCAGCGCATCGAAATTTTCCAGTCCCAGCGAAACGATGAGGAGGTCGTAATTGCCGTCGGCGGCATGGAACAAGGCCTGGTTCGGGTCGGCTTCGACCTCGACGTCATGCTCCTTGGACAAGGTCGCGGCGATGCGCTCGTAGGAGGCCGGGCGATCATCGACGATCAGCACGCGGCCGCCGCGGCCGGTGTCGGCGACCGCCTCGCGCTCCGGCGACTCGATGCCGATCTCATGCGAGGTCAAAACCCGCATGCGCAGCTCGTCCGTCACCATCTTCAGCCGCGCCAGCGAGCGCACGCGCGCGATCAGCGCCAGCTCGCTGATCGGCTTGGTGAGAAAATCGTCGGCGCCCGCCTCCAGTCCGCGGACTTTGTCGGACGGCTGATCGAGCGCAGTCACCATAATGACCGGGATGTGATGGGTCGCCGGATTGCTTTTGAGCCGGCGGCAGACCTCGAAACCGTCCATGTCCGGCATCATCACGTCGAGCAGGACGAGGTCGCATTCGGCGCGCTCGCAAATCGTCAGCGCGTCGCGCCCGCTCGTCGCGGTCACGACGTCGAAATACTCGGCCGACAGCCGCGCCTCGAGCAGTTTGACGTTGGCGGGGATATCGTCAACGACCAGGACGCGGGCAGTCATCGCAGGTCCTCAAGGATTGCCGAGAAAGTGTCGGATGGTCTCGATGAACTTACCCACCGAGATCGGCTTGGAAAGGTAGGCCTCGCAGCCGCCTTCCCGGATACGCTCCTCGTCGCCCTTCATGGCGAAGGCCGTGACCGCAACGACCGGAATCTTCTTGAGCTCCTGGTCATCCTTCAGCCATTTGGTGACTTCGAGGCCGGAGACTTCGGGAAGTTGGATGTCCATCAGAATGAGGTCGGGCCGATGCTTGCGGGCAAGGTCGAGAGCCTCGATGCCGTTGCGCGTCCCGACCGTCGCATAGCCGTGGGCTTCCAACAGATCATGGAAGAGCTTCATGTTGAGCTCGTTGTCTTCCACAATCAGGACGGTTTTAGCCATCCCCCATTCCCTTCGCCGGTCCCCGGCCCGATGTTGCGGCAGGTCGAAGAATCGCCTGCAACCGCAACGGGCGGCATCGGGAAGCTAGTCCCGATGTGTTACGGAAAGGCAAATGGAAAGCCATGATCAAGCGTGCAAGGCCATCGCGGGAGGCAGCCGAAATGCTGGCGATTCAGGCGCTTGGCTTCATTGCCGAAGATCCTGAGCGAATGGGCGCCTTTCTTGGCGCAACGGGCATTGCGCCCGAGGCGATCCGCGACGCCGCCCGCTCGCCCGGCTTTCTCGCCGGCGTACTGGAGCATATGCTCGCGGACGAGAGTCTGTTGCTGGCCTTTGCCGACAGCACTGGCCTCGATCCGGCCGCGATAGCGCAGGCGCGCGGCGCGCTCGGCGGCACATAGTGCGGCGGATTTGAAGTTCCTACAAACCAGCGGCAAACCAGCGTAGGAACTTCAAATCCAAATGCCGCACTATCAAGGTATATATTTGCCAGTGTCCTTTGATTCCGAAGTTCGCACGAGAGTGGGCCGCAAAATCTTGCGAACTTCGGAATCGGACACGGGGGGAAACGCGATTTGCCCTGAAGGCTTGCCATCGGTGTGCAATGAGCATGAGCTTCTGTCGCGACTGCCTCGCCGACGCCGCGCTGCAAAGCCCGCGCTGCGCCGCCTGCGGTTCGCCGCGATTACTGCGCCATGACGAGCTTGAAACGCTTTCCATCGCCCATGTCGATTGTGATGCGTTCTATGCAGCAATCGAAAAACGCGACGACCCAACGCTAGCCGCGGAACCCGTGATTGTCGGCGGCGGCAAACGCGGCGTTGTCGCTACCTGCTGCTACATCGCCCGCACCTACGGCGTGAAATCGGCGATGCCGATGTTCGAAGCGCTGCGGCTGTGTCCACAGGCAAAGGTCGTCCGGCCCAATTTCGAAAAATACAGCAAGGTTGGGCGCGAAGTGCGCCAATTGATGTTCGCCTTGACGCCGCTCGTGGAGCCGCTGTCGATCGATGAGGCTTTTCTCGATCTGTCCGGCACGGCGCGCCTGCACGGCATGTCGCCCGCCAAGGCGCTGGCGCGCTTTGCCGCCGATGTCGAGAACAACCTGAAAATCACCGTTTCGATCGGGCTGTCCTGCAATAAATTCCTCGCCAAAGTGGCCTCCGATCTCGACAAGCCGCGCGGCTTCGCTGTGCTTGGCGCCGCCGAAGCGCCGGCCTTTCTCGCGCCAAAACCCGTGAGTTTCATCTTCGGCGTCGGCAAAGTCAGCGCCGCGCGCTATGCGCAAGACGGATTTAGCCGCATCGCCGACCTGCAGCGCACCAGCGAGATCGAGTTGATGCGCCGCTACGGCGATGAAGGCCGCCGTCTGGCGCGATTGGCACGTGGCATCGACACCCGCCAAGTGAATGCCGAACGCGAAACCAAAAGCGTGTCTTCGGAAACGACGTTCGAGCACGACATCGCGGATTTCCGTTCGCTGGAGAAGATTTTGTGGAGTCTAGCGGAAGACGTATCGGCGCGGCTCAAGAGCAAGGAATTGGCCGGCGCCACCGTGACGCTGAAGCTCAAAACTGCGGATTTTAAGATCCGCACCAGGGCGCGGTCGCTGGACGCGCCGACGCAACTTGCAGGGCGTATCTTCGCGGCGTCCCGCGGTCTCCTCGAACACGAAAGCGACGGCACCCGCTATCGTCTTCTCGGCGTGGGCGTGAGCGCGCTAGCCACGGCGGAAGAGGCCGATCCCGCCGATCTTGTCGACGGCCGTGCGGCGCTTGCCGAACACGCCGTGGACGACGTGCGTGCCCGCTTCGGCGAGAGCGCCGTGGTCAGGGGGCTTGCTTTCGAGGGACCGGAAAAGCCGTAGCACGGCTTCTGGTCCTTGGTGACGCGCCGGCGGCGGGACAATTAGCGGCCGACCCATTGGTCGTTCTCCATGACGATGGCGCAGGGCCGTGCCCGGGCTTCGCACCCTTTCATCGCCTCTTTGCGGGCGTCATCCATGGACATGGCGAAGCCGGTATTCATGAAGTCGGAAACCAGCGAACGCGCCATCGCCCGTTCGCTTGGACCGCTGAGATAGCGCCTGAGATAGTCGGCGTTGCCCCGGGACAGCGGCTGATGCAGTCCCAGTTTCTCGGCCAGCATATCTACGTCATTTTCGCTCCAGGTGGGCAGGTGTTGCTGGCGCAAAAACGCGTCGAGGGCCGGAAGCCACTGCCTGCGGCCGGCGATCGTGTCGAACATCGTGTGCCCCTCGGGGAGGATCGGATCGAACTCGACGAGTTGAACATTGCCGCCGGCTGCGGCGAAGGCGGCGCGGATCATTTCGACCTGATCGGGCGGATGCAGCGTGTCGTTCTTGGCGAACAGCCAGAGGTTCGGTATGCGGCTGCGCTTGCCCATCGCGGCGAAATCATCGGCAACGCTGCGCGCCAGCTGCGGACAACCCTCGAAGTGCTCCGCCCCCGCCATATCGATCACGGCGACGAGACCCGGCGGATTGCGCGCGCCGAGCATCACTGAGAGGCCGCCGCCCGCGGATGCGCCCATGGAGATCATGCGGGTTGCATCGGCGTCGGGACGCTGGGCGATGAATTCGAGCGTCGCCTGCACGTCGTCGGCGTCGGCGTTGAGCATGTGCATCCATGCGCCCGGCTTGCATGCATTCACAGCCTGCTGCGGCCCATCCGAGAGGCCGAAGCCGCGCCGCAGCACTGACACCGTGAGCCAACCTCGCCGCGCCAGATCGCCGAGCACGAGTTTGAGCCAGAGAGGCGAGGCCTTGGTCTCGCTCGCCTCGAAACGGCTACCGGGCCGGCCCACGTTGAAAATCGCCACCGGCAGGCGGCCGACAGCGTTGGCGCGCTTGACGACGATGCCTTCGAGGCGAACGGTCCGGCCACCCACCACAACGCGGAAGAAACCGGTCGCGGTCGAAAGGTCGTCGGCGCGGCCCGGCGCGGCGTTAACGATAAGAACAAGCAAGACGAGGAGGCCGCGCGCGATGCTTCCGGCGGTGATCATCGGCCGCCCCCGACCCAGGCGAAGTTCTCCATCACGATGACGCACTGGGCGGCGCTCTTGCTGCACTGCGCGAGTGCCGCGGTGCGGGCCGCCTCCAGCGACGGTTTCCCTCCGTTCCACCACAACGCTGGGGCGGCACCGATGAATGCAGCCGCGTTGGAATGAGCAAGCGCCTTCTCGCCCTGCTCTGCGAAATAATCGGTGATAATGCGGAGCGCATTCGAATACAGGATGTCGGGTGGATAATCGAGTTTTTTCATCACGTCGTCGATTTGCGCACGCGTCCAGGTGGGGAGCGAGCGCGCGCGCAGGAACGCGTCCATCTCGCGCAGCCATTCGTGGCGACCGTCGCCGTCGCTGAACAGCGTGTGGCCGTCGTTGCCGACCGCGTCGAAAGCCATGAACGTGACGTCGCCACCTCCATCGAGGAACGCCGCATGCAACTGCTCGGCCGTATCCGGATCGAACATGCGGTCGTTTGCCGCGTACATCCAAAGGTTGGGTATGCGGCTTAGCTTGCCGAAGTCTCGATAAGCGTTGACCAGGTTCGGCTGCCAGCGGCAGCCCCCTTCGGCGCGCAAGCCGCCGGAGATGCTGACCACCGCCTTGAGGCCCAGCGGGGCGACGGCCGACAGGGCGACGACGGCTGCGCCGCCGCCCGACACGCCCAGCGCGATCGCTCGGCTTGGGTCCGCATCGGCACGGCGGCCGAGAAACGCGAGTGTGGCCAATAGGTCGTCCGCGTCTGTCGCGAGTCGTTGTGCGAATGCGGCGTCCTTGCACTGCAGCGGTAGTGGTTTTGGACCTTCGGATGCGCCATAGCCTCGACGCATCACCACGGCCGTGAGCCAGCCGCGGCGGGCGATGTCACGCGCTATTGGCGCATAAAGCATCGGGTTCAGATTGCCACGGCTCGCCTCCGGGCCGCCGGGGACCAGGAGGGCAAGCGGTAGCTTTTCGTTCGTCGCCGCGGCGGGTTTGGCAATGAGTCCGTCGAGCCGGAAGGTGTGCGCGCCGATCGCAACCGGAAACGGGCCGCGCTCGATGATGACGTCATCGCCGGCCGCTGGCGTCGCCAAGCATCCCATAACCAGCAGGCTCGCCGCCGTCGGGCGCAACACGCCGCACAAGAAGCCCAGCCCCGAGTTGCACGTCACAGTCGGTCCTGCTCCCGAGATGTGTCATTTTGACTATTGGTTGCCGCTCTGGGAGCGGCTTTTTGTCCATCCAAATAGGCATGCACAATAAGTGCATTGACACCTATCAAAGGGCCACACCATGTCTTTGCGCCTTCGGCTCATTAAGGACAATGCCCGATACTGCAGTGCCGACGGCGATGCGTTTGCGTGTGGTGATCGCGCAATGTTGCTAATTGATTGTCTTAGTGCATGCGTAGCGTTGGATCGCCAAACATCACCAGGAATCCGAGAAACAGCCGCGGCACGGAGTGACGGTCCACGTTTCCCGGGTCGTCAATGTGATGTTTCCAGTACCCGACTTCGGCGTTGAGATAGATTTCGCCCAAATTGCGCTGACCTGCCGTGTACGCCCGTAACATGTAGGTTTCGAATTCCGCCGACATTTGCGGCTCCATGACGCCGATTTCCCCGAAATAAGCGATGGCGCCGCCTTGCGGGTAGCTGAACAGCCAGGGATAGGCGAAGTTTGAAGTCCCGCGATCGAAATCGTACGGATTAGGCGGCGGCGCGATCAGCGGTAGCGGGTTGCAGCCAGGGCAATTGGCGCCCCAGGTTTGTCCGGAGAGCGTATCGATCATCGCCGGAATGGACGGATTTTTCGGGTCGGCGCCCGGGGCGGGCGCAAACTTGTGTCGGATGCCCGCCACGTCGACATATTCCGAATCGAATGGCGCCTCGATCGCAAACCGGCCAGTCACGCATCCGTCGGTGTATACGATCGGCAGCGCGTCATTGTTGGCCGTCAGCTTGATCAGGCCAGCACCGAAGCCCGGGCCATCCCACGAATTCAGCGAGCCGTGGCCGAGGTAACCGACCCAGACGCTGGTGTTGATCTTGTCCGCCACCTCTGCCGGCGAAGCATTGACGACCCAGCGCGCCGTGGCGCTGCCATCGGGCTTGTTGATTTGGAAGAAATTGGCCGGCTGGTTCAGCTCCAAATGCGCCAACAGCGCATCGATGCGAGGAGGCGCGCTTCGGTACAGTCCATCGCCCACGAAAGTGAACTGCAAATTTTGCGGTCGCTGCGTTTCGTAGCGGATAATCTTGTTAACATAGGTGGTCACGTCCGCCGCGCTGCGTGCCGTGACGCGCGCGACGGCAACGTCGGGATAGCCGTCAACTTTATCAGGATTCGGTTCGTTCCAGTTGGTCCTCGCGGGGGTCGGTTCGCTCCAATCCACTTCATTGTAATGACCTTTGCCCGCAGCGTTCCAATCGTCGAACGGGCCGGGCAGCACCTTGATGTCGGCGCCGCGAATGACGCGATGATGATAGAGATTTGCATAGTAGAGATCGCTCGGCGCGTACACGCCGTCAATCGGCAACTGGGCTTCGTTCGGATGATTGGGATAAGCTCTGCTGAAATTCTTAAAGAAAATGAAGCGGACTGGAAACCAGTGCGGGTTGCCGACCAGCATGACGTATTTGGTGAACAGATGCTCATGGGCGAACTGAATTCCGCGTTTGATCTTTTCCGGATCGTCGACGCCTGCAAAATGCGACGTCAATTGCGTGATCGAAACGGCGAGCGTGGATATGCCGGTTGAATTCTTGTGCGCGACCAGCGGTTCCAATGCCGGCATAAATTCATCCGGCGCAATGATCAGAAGCGTGCGCGGCCCCGTTGCCCCGGCAAACGGGTCGTTCGTAATCTTGCTCGGCGTGGGCGTAACAACCGGCGCCGGCGCTGATCGCTCGTTGTCGGCTTGCGTCTGCGCCCGCGTTCCCGGCAGCACGCAAACGTGGTCGCTTGGATTAGCCGCCCGCCAAACGAAGCCCTGAATGCAGGAGCCGTCGGGATTGGTGCGCGACGGTGCAAGGAGATTGTCGGCAATCGCTTGGTCGTGCACCTGCAGAGTTACACAGACCGCGTCATCCGGATAAGCGTTGCGGGGGACCAGACCGGGACCGCAATTTCCGGCGCCGGCTTGCGCCGAGGCGACGACCGGGGTGAGGAGCACACCGCACAGTAACCCGACGGCGACGGCCCTGAAGCACCAAGCGCAGAACACGAACGTTCTCCAAGCCTCGGAAATCGGGTTAGCCTCATAGACGCGCCGGCAATGATTACGCCGGCGCGACTTTCATCAAACGCCCGCATCGGCACGGCGTTGCGATAGATCAAAATCAGCCGGAATTAGACTTGCCAGGCGTTGCGTCCGCGGCACGGATCGACAGCGCGGGAACGGATTTATTGGCGCAATTGGCGAGGAGCGCGAGAATCTGCTTTCAAACGCCAAGCGGACGCGGCGGAACCAACGAGCCGACGGCCTAGGGACAGGGCTTTCGGTCTTTGATCTCCAGCGAGGTCAGTTTGCCATCGACGACGAAGTCGTTATAGTCGAGCGTCAGCGCGCGCGAAATGCCGTTCTCGTAAAGCTCGAAGCCGATGGTATAAGCCGGCGTTTCCTCACCGGAATTGTCCGCTTTTGCTTTTGCCTTATCGAAATAGCTGATTGTGACCGGCCAGCGCGCGACATTGGCGAGTTTCGGCTCGTCGGCCGCGACATCGTCGTGATGGCGTTCGCCGGGCGCGATCTTGTGGCCGATCACGGTGAGCGTGTTGAAGACTTTGTCGCCGGTATCGGAGCCATCATAAACCGGAAAATTCAGGATCGTTTTGCCGGCGCGTGCTGCTTGGATGGCGCGGACCATGTGCTGGGTCGGAAATACAACGCCGGGGTCGAGCTTGAGGCTTTTCTGCTGCGGCTTGTCGAGATCGACCGCGGTCTTGGTGGCGTCGTGTTCAGCATGGCCGTCGACGGAATCGACCAGATTTTGATCGACGAAATTTTGCGAGTTGAATTTAAAGCTTTTGGCGTCGGCGCCTTCCCAGGTCGTCGAGCGTAGATCGCTGGTCGACACTTTGCCTTCGCCGGTATCGAGCTCGGAGACCTGGCGGAAATCCAGCGAATAGCCCTCACAGGCATTGCCGCCGAAATCGTAGACGATGCGGCCGCTGACCGCGGCGACCTGCGAGTCGCCGCGGGTTTCTCCGAGCGAGAGATCGTAGATCGCCCGATGCGGCACCAGGACGACCGGGGCGTCCGGTGCGGCGGCGTCTTGCGCCCGCGCCGGCGCCAAGACCGTAAGGCTAAGCAACCCAATGGCAACGGCAGCGGCGCGCAGCGGCGCCATGTCATCCACGACCATGAACCTATCTCGCTCAACTCGCTTCGAAGATGAACCCCCGACCAATGTGGTGGATTTGAAGTTTCTCAAACCCGACGGCGAACTCATCTAGGAACTTCAAATCCAAAATCCACACTGGATCATAAACTTGTTCGTGACCCTTGATTCCGAAGTTCGCATCAAGGTTGCCGTAAGCCCTTGCGAGCTTCGGAATCGGGACACGAGCGTTTCCCCCGCGCTGATTTCTTTTTGCCTGAATTGCGGCGAAGATAGGCCGACTTATCCGCTGCCCGCAACAGCTCCCGGCCCTGGCATATGCGGGATATGGCCGGGGGGGCCGCGCTTGCATGGCGTCAAGTGATCGGCGAAGAAGGCAGCCTTGCTTACTCAAATCCTCGCAGTGCAGCCGGAGGAGCCGATGGCCGGAATGGTGGAAAAGAAATTGCAGGAACTCGGCATTTCGCTGCAAGAGCCGCGGGCGCCGATGGCCAATTACGTGCCATTCGTGCGTACCGGCAATCTGCTCCATGTCTCCGGTCAGATCTGCTTCGACGGCGACGGCAAACTCGCCGCCAAGGGCCGGCTCGGCGACGGCGTTTCCATCGAAGACGGGCAGAAAGCGGCACGCGCTTGCGCGATCAACCTTTTGGCACAGGTCAAGGCCGCGCTCGGTGATCTCGACAAAGTAACGCGGGTAGTGCGGCTCGGCGGTTTTATCAATTCGGCGGCCGGCTTCACCGACGGCCCGAAAGTGATGAACGGCGCCTCCGACCTCATGGTCGCGGTCTTCGGCGACAAGGGCAAGCACGCGCGCTCGACCGTCGGCGTCGCCGCGCTGCCGGCCGACGCCACCGTCGAAGTCGAGGGCCTGTTCGAAGTGTCCTGACCCGTGTCGACCGGCCCCGACTGGCTCATCGCGCGGCCCATCGCTCATCGCGGCCTGCATGACGCGGCGCATGGCCTGATCGAGAACACTGCCGGCGCCGTGCGCGCCGCCATCGCCGCCAATTACGGCATCGAAGTCGACGTCCAGATCAGCGCCGACGGCGAGGCCATGGTTCATCACGACGACGTGCTCGGCCGGCTCACCCAAGGCGAGGGCCGGCTCGACCGGCTCAGCGCCGCCGCGCTCAAACGCGTGCCGTTCCGCGGCAGCGACGAACGCATGCTGACGCTCGGCGAACTCTGCGATCTCGTCGACGGCCGCGTCACCATGCTGATCGAGCTTAAAAGCCGTTTCGACGGCGACGGCCGGCTTCCGGCACGCGTTGCCGCGGTGCTCGCCGGCTACCGCGGGCTCGCGGCGCCGATGTCGTTCGATCCGGGACAGATGGCGGCGCTGCGGCGCAAAGCGCCGCAGCTTCTTTGCGGCATCGTTGCCGCCAAATACCGGCCGCATCCATATTGGGATCAGATGCCCTTTTGGATGCGGCACGGAATGAGTTATCTCGTCACCGGATTGGCGGCGCGAGCGCAATTTGTGGCCTATGCGGTAGCCGACTTGCCGGCATTTGCGCCGTTACTCGCGCGGCACGTTTTTGGCTTGCCGCTATTGACCTGGGCGGTGCGGACCGTAGCCGAGCGGAAAATTGCCGAGCACTTTGCCGACCAGATGATCTTCGAGGGTTTTCGGCCATGATCCGGGTGCAGAATGGCGCCAAGGAGCGGGTGGAACAGGCAACGACGATGACGGAACTGCATATTAGCGTGGTCGGCGCGATTGACGAGATTGACGCCGTCGCTTGGGATGCCTGCGCCAACCCCCCGCCCGGCGGTCACAATCCACATCAGGAAGCCATATATAACCCTTTTGTCTCACACAGCTTTCTGTCAGCGATCGAGGAATCCAAATCGGTTGGCGGCCGGACCGGCTGGCAGCCTCAGCACGTGCTGGCAAAAACGCCCGACGGCGAACTCATTGCCGCCGCACCCTGCTATCTCAAGAGCCACTCACGCGGCGAATACGTGTTCGACCGCGGTTGGGCCGAGGCCTACGAGCGCGCCGGCGGCAGCTATTACCCGAAGCTGCAAATCGCGGTGCCGTTCACGCCGGCGACCGGTCCGCGGCTGTTATTGCGCCCCGGCCCCAATTCCGACGCCGTCGGCCGCGCGCTCGCGAGCGGACTGATCGAACTATGCAAGCTCTCCGGCGCATCGGGCGTCCACGTCACTTTCGCGACCGAGCCGGAGTTCCGCCTGCTCGGTGAGCTCGGCTATTTGCAGCGCACCGATCAGCAATTCCACTGGGAAAATGCGGGATTTGCGAGTTTCGACGATTTTCTCGGCGCCCTCACCGCGCGCAAGCGCAAAACCATCCGCCGCGAGCGGCATGACGCCTTGCAAGACGGCATCACCGTGCATTGGCTGACCGGCAAAGATCTCACCGAGGACGTCTGGGACGCTTTTTTCGAGTTTTACATGGAGACGGGATCGCGCAAATGGGGCCGGCCTTATCTCACCCGATCGTTCTATTCGCTCGTCGGCGCGAAGATGCGCGATCGCATCGTGCTCATTATGGCCAAGCGCGCCGGGCGCTGGATCGCCGGCGCCATCAATTTCGTCGGCTCGCAGGCACTGTTCGGCCGCCACTGGGGCGCCATCGAGCACCATCCGTTCCTGCATTTTGAGCTGTGTTACTACCAGGCGATCGACTATGCGATCGCCCACAAGCTGCCCCGCGTCGAGGCCGGCGCTCAAGGCGAACACAAGATTTCGCGCGGCTACATGCCGACCACGACCTATTCGGCGCATTATATCGCCGACACAGGCCTGCGCCGCGCCATCGCCGATTACCTGGTGCGCGAGCGCGCCTATGTCGCGGCGGCCGGCGAAGAACTCGCGAGCCTGGCGCCGTTCCGCAAGGATTTCGTCGTCGAGCCGGAATGATTAAGATCGCAGCGCAACCCGCGGAGATTGCGATGACGAGCTACGACCCCAATAATGTCTTTGCCAAAATTCTGCGCGGTGAGCTGCCGGCGCACAAAGTCTTCGAGAGCGACAAGGTCTTCGCCTTTCTCGACATCATGCCGCGCGCGCCCGGACATACCTTGGTCATCCCAAAATCCCCTGCCCGCACCATCCTCGATATCGCGCCGGATGATCTCGCCCATGTCATGACGGCGACGCAGACGATTGCGCGCGCCGCCATGACGGTCTTTGGCGCCGACGGCCTGACCATTCAGCAATTCAACGAGCCGGCCGGCGGTCAAGTGGTGTTTCACCTGCACGTGCATGTCATTCCGCGCAAGATCGGCGTGGCGTTAAAGCCGCCGGCAAGTTTTAAGGAAGATCCAGCTATCCTGTCCGATCAGGCGCTCAAGCTCGCCGCCGCGATGAAAGGCTAAAACTCTCTAGCTCGCGCGCCCGCGCGAGACCCGCTCGATCTCGGCGCGCACCAGGCGCTCCACCATGCTGGGCAGATTGTCATCGAGCCAGGTCTTCAACATGGGCCGCAGCATTTCGCGCACCAGATCCTCGAGCGTCCGGGCATTCTGCACCAGCACGGTCTGGGCCAGCGCATTAAAGGCGGAATCGACCGCCGCGCTGGTTGCATTGGAGATGAGGCGGCCCCGCTCCTCGCTGGTCGGCGTGGGAGACCTTTCGCTCCCCTCGTCGAACCCCACGTCGGAACTGCCGTCAATCGTGCGAAATTGCGCTGCGGGATTTGGCATGGCAGTGGCCGGGGGATTTGCTGGGAATGGCGGCATTGGCGCCGCCATTGATTCGGTAAGATCGAGAATATCGGACGCCTGATCTGCCACGGTCGCGGTATCGAGGGAACTCGGCGCCTCCATCATCGGGGGCTCGGGCTCGACGCGCGGACGTGGCGGAGCAACCGGCGCTGGCGCGGGTGGCGCCGAAAATACCGGCTGAGGCGGTGGCGGCGGCTCCGGTTGCACCTTCGGCGGCTCCGGCGCCCGCGGCGACGGGGTTTTGTTGGCGTCGTCGTCAGCGATAATGCGACGAATGGAGGCGAGAATCTCCTCCATCGACGGTTCCTGCGATTTCGCCGGTTGCGTCATGCACACCCTCGCCTGGCTTTGCTTGCGTTACCCGCGTGCCTCGTTGCGTGCCTTATTCGTGCGTTTCCACTCGCCCCATCACGAGGCTACCGCCCATGGCCCCGCCGAATCACACAACATCAACTATGCAATGTAGTCGGCAAGTTTGCATGCCGAAAATCGAAGGCAGGCGCGATCTGTGGATGCACAATATGGCAGGACTGGCCCAAGAGCACCGGCCCGGGTCGTGCCGCCGGACTATCTGCCGTCGGGCCCGCGCACGCCGATCCACGCATCGCGCACTTGCTGATAGTGCACTTGCGGATCATAGATCAGCACATTCAATCCAAGGTGCTGCATCGACAGCCCGCCGACCGCCGCCAACAGCGTATAGGACGCCACCACGCGGTCGTGTTGAGCGGTCACCAGCGCAACGCGCGCATTGACCAGTTCCTGCTGCGCATTGAGGACGTCGAGCGTGGTGCGCTGGCCGACGCGCGCCTCTTCGCGCACGCCGTTGAGCGCGATCTCGGCTGCATTGACCTGCGCAGTCGTCGCCTCGATCTGCGCCTTGGCGGCATCCAGCTGGCCCCAGCTCTGCACCACGGTGGCGCGCGCTTGGTCGCGATTGATGTCGAGATTGAGACGCTGCTGCCCGACCGTTTCCTTGGATTGGCGGATCGCCGAATATTCGGCGCCGCCCTGGTAGATCGGGATGGTTATGGTGCCCAACACCGACGCGGTGGTCTGCTTCAGCACGTTATAGAGCGGCGAATATTCCTTCGCCGCGCTCGCCGTCAGCGACAGGTTCGGATACAGCGCCCCTTCGCTGATTTTGACGGCAAGTTCGGCGATATCGACGCCGTACTGAGCGGCGAGCACAGAGGGACTTTGGTTCTCGCCCTCGGTGATCGCCACGGGCAGCGTCGCTGGCGACAACCGGTCGACCGGCGTACCCGGACTGAGCTTTCCGGGATCGACGCCGATTACACGCCGATAATTGGCTTGCGACGTGACATAATTCGATTGCGCGCCGAGCAAGGCCGAACGGCCCGCGGCCAACCGCGATTCGGCTTGCGCGACGTCGGTCCGCGTCACTTCGCCGACATTGAAGCGGTCGCGCGTCTGCTTGAGCTGTTCGGTGAGAACTTCGACGTTGCTGCGGTTGAGGTCGAGGATAGCCTCGTCGCGCAGCAAGTTCATGTAGGCGGTGGCCGCGTCGAGCAGCACCTGCTGTTCGGTGACGCGGAGGGTCTCGCGTGCGCCCATAACCTGGCTTTCCGCCTGACGCGTCTTGTTCGCGGTTTGAAAGCCGTTGAACAGCGTTTCGGTCGCGGTGGCGCCGTAGCCGCGCTGCCCCATGTCTTTGGCGATGTTCGAATAGGTGACGCTGTTGGGGAACACCTGCTGATTGACGCTCTCCGACAAGGTGCTGGCATAAGCATAGCCGTCGGTGCTGGTGACGCTCAGCTTTGGCCGGTAGCCCGACAAGGCCTGCGGCACATTCTCGTCGGTGGCGCGCAAGGCCGCCCGCTGCGCATTGAGCGAGGGGTTGTTTTGATAAGCCTGGACGAGCGCCCATTCCAGCGTGTCGGCGACCGCCGCAGTGCAGGCGGCTGCCGTGGCAAAGCCTGCCAATGCGAGGCTCGCGACGGCCAGCATATGCGCCCGCAGTCTGCGCCCGTTCATGACGTAGACACAGCTCCCACCACTACCTCCGCCCGCCCCATTGCGCGGTGGACCCCCGTCGCAGACGCGCTATCACCTCCCGGCCAGCCAGCTTGGTCGGCAACGCGAAACTACCAACCTTAAGCGGCTGGCGCGTCGGGCGAAACCCTGCAACTGGGGATGAAACGCAAAAATCTAGGCATAGGCGTTTCTGCGCCACAGTAGGCAGCACGGCCGAATTCGCCTCTGGCGAACGGCCTGCGAACCGGCTCAGCCGCCACGAGCGATGGGCGCTAATCGATGGGCTCGGCTGCGATGGGCCGCTAGAATACGAAGGCTGGAGGGGCGGCGAAGCCCGGCAATACCGGGGCGGCGGCATCGAAGATCGGTCGGCCGACCAAGTGGTCCTCAATCATCCGATAAATCATGGCCTTGCCGGTCGGAGCTCGACCGAGAATACAGGCTATCCGGCCCTCCGGTTTCAACTGGCGCCCAAGCGCCTCCGGCACGATTTCGGTGGCGCCATTGAGCAGAATTACATCGTAAAGTGCCGCCGCCGGCCAGCCGGCGGTCAGGGGGCCCACGGCCACCGTGACATTCACCGCGCCAACGCTCGACAACAGCGCCTGCTGTGCCAATCGCGCTAAAGTTGCATCCTCCTCAAGCGCCACAACCGAGCCGGCGAGGCGCGACAAGATGGCGGCCGAGTAGCCGGTGCCGCAGCCGACATCGAGCACACAATCGGCCGCGCTCACCTGCGCGCCCTGAATGAGCTTGGCCAGAACCATCGGCTTGAGCAGCGCTCGGCCGGCACCCAGCGGGATATCGCCATCGAGATAGGCTTGCCCGGCAAGCGACGGCGGCACGAACAGCTCGCGCGGCACTGCCAGCATTGCAGCGATCAGGTCGAGATTGGTGACGTCGGCTGTGCGAACCTGCCCGTCCACCATCATGCGGCGCGCCATAGCGGTGTCGAACATGGCTTGGGTTCCGGAATGAACGATGGCTGCGTTGTGCGACAGGGTCGGTCAAAACGCAAGCGATCGCTTAGCACCTGACGCCGGAAATTCCCCGTATGGGCAATAACGCTTATGCCGCGACGCGATCAAAAACTTCTCTCGCGCTCACAAAAAAGCCCGGTCATGGCTTGCCACGACCGGGCCGAAAACAATGGCACACTCGAGAGAGCGCGCCATTGATCCATTGATCGGCGTACTTGGATCGACCTACTTCGATCGACCTACTTGGATCGACCTACTTGGGTCAGCTCATTTGCTTACTGCGGCTTCGAATTCTTTTTCTTCATCGTCTTGTGATGCACCGTCTTGGCGGGCGCCATGCCATGGCCGGTACCGCCGGCCGTCGGATTGCTTGCCGCAGCGCCACCGGCAACCGGCGGCTCGCCGCCCGTGGGCGGGCCGTTCTGCGCTATCGCCAGCGAAGTCGCACCCGATATCAGGGCGGCTGCAAGCGTCACGTTTTGAGAGTAGCCTTCGTATTTCTCCGGACGCTCATTGAGTTTCGCCCACACCCGTTAGGCACCCACGGCAACCCGTCCGCGAACTCAAAGTTCCCATACAAAATCCCGCTGAAAAAGGGCCGGAACTATTGAATTTGTCCTGCGCGAGGACAACTTTCCCGTAACAGCGCGTAGGCATTGCTTAATCGATTGCGTGCAGTTACCCATGCGGGTGTTACCCCACCCATGGACGGCCACGTGGCGGAGTGGTTACGCAACGGTCTGCAAAACCGTGTACCCCGGTTCAATTCCGGGCGTGGCCTCCAGCCTTCGCGCGCCAAGCGAGTGAAGGCTGCCGCCAGACGAAACTCTGCCTCGCCATCGCCTTTACGGACGCTTGGCGCTTTCAAAGCAGGACCGGCTTTGTTATATGCGGCGCGCGAACGCGAGCAGGCCTTTCCCCGGTAGCTCAGCGGTAGAGCAACCGGCTGTTAACCGGTTGGTCGCTGGTTCGAATCCGGCCCGGGGAGCCAAATCAAGCATTTGCCAAAGTTCTCGATCTCGCCAGTTGAGGAACGGCGGCCGGATTACGGTCGCCGTTCATGAAGCGTTAACCACGCGTCCCCAGGATTCTCCGTTGATTCGGAGGAGGCGCGACCATGGCGCAAAATCTGGCTTACGTTGTGCCGCGTGCCGTCATCGTGCTTCTGGGATGG
>JASHOX010000173.1 GCA_030038415.1 Xanthobacteraceae bacterium | reverse complement strand
TCACCGCGGTCGACGTGTCCGACCCGCGCAAGCCGAAAGTGGTGTGCCAGACCGACCTGCCGCACGCCAATATGCGCTCGAATTCGCTGGAGACCTGCGGCAACCTGATGGCGGTGGCCTACCAGACCTCGAAGAAGGATCTGCAGCCGGCCGGCTTCGAGCTGTTCGACATTTCCAAGCCGGAAAATCCGAAATCGATTTCGTTCTTTGACTGCTCCGGCCCGCAGTCGCGCGGCGTGCATCAGCTGTGGTTCTGCGACGGCGAATACGTGCATTGCGCCTCCGGATCGCGCGATTTCGTGCCGACGCACCCGCAGGACGACCAGTTCTACCGCTGCGTCGACGTGCGCAATCCGTCGAAGCCGGTCGAAGTCGGCCGCTGGTGGATGCCCGGCACGCGGCAGGGCGACAACGTGATGCCGCCGACGCGACACCCGATCGACAAAGGCTTTCGCGCTCACAACACCAACGTCTATCCGCAACGCGGCGACCGTTGCTACCTCGCTTACATCGACGGCGGCATGTTCGTGCTCGACATTTCCGACAAGGCAAACCCGAAGAAGATTTCGCATTGGACGAACTCACCGCCCTATACCGGCTTCATGCATACCGTGGTGCCGCTGTTCGACCGCGGCTTGATGCTGGTGACCGACGAATCGACCGAGAACAACGCCAAGGACTGGCCGAAGCTGATCTGGGTGCTCGACGCGCGCGACGAGACCAATCTCGTTTCGATCGCGACCTGCCCGCTGCCGGACCACCGCATCTATGCCCAGGCCGGCCGCTTCGGCGCGCATAATATCCACGAAAACGTACCGCTGCCGACGGCGTGGCAGAACGATCAGATCGTGCTGGGCACTTTCTTCAATGGCGGCTTGCGCGCCTATGACATCTCCAATCCGTATCAGCCCAAGGAAGTCGGCATCTTCATGCCGCCGGCGCCACCCGGGGCGCCGACCGGAACCATCCAGATGAATGACGTTTTTGTCGACGAGCGGGAGATCGTCTACGCCGTCGACCGCCATATTGGCGGGCTCTACATCCTCGAGATGGATTTCTGATTTGCTCGACCTGTTTCCCTCGCGCGAGGCGAGCCCGTTCGGGCGGCGGCTCAAGCGCGAGCGCGGCGCGAAAATCCCGGTGACGGTGGTCACCGGCTTTCTCGGCGCCGGCAAGACGACGCTGATCCGCCGTTTTCTGCAATCACCGGAGGGACAAGGCACCGCGGTAATCGTCAACGAGTTCGGCGCCGTCGGCATCGATGATGCATTGGTGCGCGACAGTGCCGAAGAAACGGTGTTGCTGGGCAACGGCTGCCTCTGCTGCATCACCCGCACCGATCTCCAGGTCGCGCTGCGCCGGCTCGTCTTCGACCGCGAGCGCGGCACGGTGCCGCCGTTTGCCCGCGTCGTGATCGAGACATCGGGGCTTGCCGATCCGGCCCCGATCCTGCAGACCTTTTCTACCGATCGCGCGCTCGGCGGTGAATTCCACGTCGACGTCGTGCTTGCAGTGGTCGATGCGGTGAACGGCGAGACCGCGCTCGACGACGCCGCCGAGGCGCGCAAGCAGGTCATTCTCGCCGACCGGCTCATCGTATCGAAGGCCGATCTGGCGACGCCCGCCACCATGGAGCGGTTGATGCGCCGGCTGCAAGGGCTCAATCCGCGCGCCACCATCGACATCGCGGTTGCCGGGGCGCTCGACCCGAACCGCATAGTCGAGCCCGTCGCCGGCGAACGCTCAGGCTTTGTCGCCGAAGCGGAGCACGGCGACGGCGTGTCAAGCTTCGTGCTCGAATGGAATGACCCGATCGGATGGCCGACCTTCTCGCGCGCCATGGAGACGCTGATTGCGCTGCGCGGCCCGGATCTGCTGCGGGTCAAGGGCCTGCTCAACGTGGCCGGCTGCCGCGGACCGGTCGTGGTGCAATATGTCCAGCATCTCGCGCATCCACCGGTCGAGCTCGAAGCCTGGCCGGACGAAAGCCGCTTAAGCCGCGTGGTTTTCATCACGCGGAACATGCGCGAACGCCAGGTGCGCGACCTGTTCGCGGCCGTGCAGATGCTGGCGACAAGCGACCGTTAGCTTTCAGGTAGCGATCAGCTCGCCGCGATCCCGGCGACGCAGCGCTTGAGCGCCGCGATCAAGTCGGCGCTATGCACGAGGTGGCTTTCTTCGGCGCGTAGGATGCGCTCGAATGCCCGGCGCTTGAGCGCCAGCACGTCGATGCCGTCATGCTGCGAAGCGGCGGCATCGCAGACGATGTCGATGAGCCGCTCGACCGCGTGCAGGCGGCCGAGCAGATAGTCGTTTTCCCGGTAGCGGCGTGAGAAGAAACCGGCGAAATTGTTGAAGCCGATGCCTTTGAGGCTTTTGGTGCCCGCAAAGCCTTTGAGCGTGCGCACCTCTTCCGGGCTGATGCGATCAACCAGGATTTCGCGCAATTCGCCGGTGCCGCGCCCGGTGGTCACCGGGAAGGTCAGCACGTCCCAGAACGGAAAGCCGAGATAATTGATCAGGACCTCGCGGCGCGCTTCCGGATGCCATTCGGCCGGGTCGAGCGACGCCAAGAGCTCGTCGAGATCGCGGGTGGTGGCGTTGAGGTCGATTTCCTTGCCTAGCGTCTCGATCAGCAGGTCGATGCTTTTGGCCTCGTCGCCGGCGACGAAGCGCCGCGCATAAGCCGCCAGGTCGCGCGTCTCCGCCGCCGACGGCGGATGACGGAACAGCTTCTCCACCAGCGCATGAACGCCGGAACTGAAGAATGCCGGCTCTTCGCATTGCTGAAGCACGTCGAGCCGCAGATAGAAGGCACGCTTGAGGTGGTCCACCACGGCAGGATCGAGCCCGGGAAAGCGGCCTTCATCAAGCAGCCGATACAGCCGGTTTTGTCCTTCGATCAGGAAATGCAGCCGGCGCCGCCGGTAATCGACGTCGAAAGCGAGGAAAAATTCGATCCAGAGCGGCAGCCGCGGATGCGCGGCGGCCTCGTGCTTGAGCGCGTCGCTGCCGGCCTTCTGATAAACGATGCCGCGGCCAACCGCCCAGGCGTTGACGATTTCCTCCACCGCACGGGCGAGCGGCGAAACCGGCGGCACGCCGCCGATGGTCGCGATCATGCGCGCGACGAAACCGCGGACGGATGTCATCTTCAGCCGCACATAGCCTTCATGGGCGAAACCGGCTTCGCGGGCGACGCGATCGTTGACCATCTCGCGCCAGCGGCGAATGTCGTCATGCGTGAACGGGCCGTCGAGCGGCCTGTCGACGATGTCGCCGACGAGGTCGGTGACGTGCGGGCGCGCGTTTTCGATGATCGACTTGATGCCGCGCACTTGGGCGTTGAGCGTGTTGACCCAGGCAAGCTCGTTGGCGATCGGCTGATCGGACGGCAAGTCCGAGAGCGCGCCCTTGATGGTCGAGAAGAAGTTGGGCACCTCATGCCTGCTCGATGCGGCGATCGATTCCGGCTTGGCGTCGATGAAGATCAGCCGCCGGTCGACGTCGCGATAGGCGGAGCGGTTGTGGATCGCCGTGATCGCCTCGCGGAACGGCCGGTTGTTGAGCACCGCGCCGTCGATGAACGAGGCGGTGACGGGGTCGATGTCGGCGCGCAGGTGGCGTTCGAAATTGCGGACGATGAAGTCCTCACGCCGCGGCCAGTGCGCGCCCCGGCTGGCGACGAGCGCGTCCATCTCGACGATCTGCGCCGGTGGAAAGGCGCCCGGAAAGCACGAGGTCGCACGCGCCGCGAAGGCGAGTCCCGCCGCGTTGTCCATGCCGAAGTCGCTCTCGACTTCGCCGTCCGCCCGGCGGCGATATTTGAAGTGCAGCACGTGGCGGTGCTCGAGCTCATCGACGACCGGCGGGTCGTGAATCTGCAGCGACTGGCGGTAGCCGTAGAAATCGGTGAGCGTGACGAACAAGTCGAGCCCCTGGCCGGACGGCAACAGCGAGGCGGTTGGGGTGTTCGGCTCGCCCATGGCGATGGCGGCGTCGTACATCAGCCCGGCCATCACCGGGCCGGAGAACGGCGGCTTGAACCAGCGCGAGCGCAGAAACAGCGAAAGCTTCCGGCGCACTTCCTTGTCGCGCACGGCGTCGAGCATGCCGGTCGCCGCGGCCGCCCAGATGAAAGGCTTGAGGATCCATTTGCTTGCGGCGCCGGCGCGCGCCTCCGGCGCCAGCAGCACGGTGACATCGGCATTCTCAAGCCAGAGGTCGCGCAGCCGGGAAGTCGGCAGATCGTGGCTCAGCGCCCGCGCCAGCATGCTGGCGTTGATGCCGCCGGCGGAAGCGCCGGCGAGCGTATCGACGATCACGCGCAGCTCGAGCTTGCGGCCGATGTCGCGCAGCAGGCGAAAATAATCCGCCTCAGTGTCGTATTCCGGATCGGCGGCGTCGGCGTAGTCGAAAAATTCGGCCTTGGCGCGCTGCGCACGGTCGGTGATCCGGTGCAGCGCGCTCGAAGCGCGAACCAGCTTCAAGATTTCCTTGCAGATGCCGTGGATATAGACCGCGAGCGAAACGCCGCCGAAGCAGACCAGCGCGATGCGAAGCTCTTTCTCGCGCAAAAACAACCTCCCGGAGCGTGCGGCGCTGTCGGTCGCTTGTGCGAAAGTCCGATTCGGATTGGACTAGAACTTCGGCCGATATGCAATGCGCGGCGCGGGACTTATCTGCCGCCGCGCACGCATCTTTGCGCCGCAGTACTGGCGCCAGCGGCCGCTCAGCCAAAGGTGAAGGCGTCGTGATAGGCGCCCTGGACGCTGCCGCCGGGCACCGGGCCGCCGCCGGGCACGTGCACCATATTGCCGATGACCGCGCAGGTGGCGCCGTGCAGCCCGTGCCGCGGGATCGCCATCGGGGTCAGCGCCTCCCAGCTGTCGGTTTTGGGATCGTAGCCCTCGTTGGTGCCGAACACGCGGCCGGTCGCCTCGCCGCCGAACACCACGATCTTGCCGCCGATATAGACGCAGGACGGGCCTGAGCGCGCGGTCGGCAGCGGCGCGCGGAAGCTCCAATTGTCGCCCTTCGGGTCGTACACCGCGTTGAGCGAGGTGTTGAAATCGTAGGAATCCATGCGGCCGGCGATGGCGTGGATCTTGCCGTCGACCACGGCGACGCCCATGTGGTCGCGCTGGCCGACGAAGGGCTGCGTGCCGGTCGAGCCGCGCATAGCGGCGCGGTCGGAATATTTGTCGGTCGCCGGATCGTAAACCTCGTGCCATTCCACCGAGCGCACGTCGCGGCCGCCGAGCAGATGAATCTTGCCGTCGAGCACGATGGCGGAGATCGCGCCGCGCGGCCGCGACAAAGCGGCGATCGGCGCCCATTGGTCGGTCGCGGTGTCATAGACGAAGCATTTGGAATGCGGGCAGCGGTTCTGCTCGACAAAGCCGCCGAAGGTGTAAATCTTGGTGCCGACGGAAACGCCGGCGACGTGATTGCACGGATGCGGAAATGCCGCTTTTAGCGTCCACGATTTCGCCGCCGGGTCGTAGACCTGATGGAAATTCTGATCGACGCGGTGTTTGGCATAACCGGCGATGACGTGAATCTTGCCGCCGCACTCGATCACGGCGTGTTCGCCGGTCGGAATCGGCAGCCGCGGCTGCTCGACCCATTTGCCGGGATTGGCGGCCTTCGGCGCCACGCTCGTCATATAGCGCTGCTTCTCGACGGTTTTCGGGATGTCGGTGATCGACTTGTCGTTGAGCCCGAGGAAGAGCGGAAGTTCCTGTTCTGCTGCCATGATTGACCTCAATTTCATTCGCTTATGATCTGATCCGAAAACCGGCTGCCGCTTTTTGTCATCACGCGGCGGCATATCCCGGAACGGCGTCGCGCAACAGTTTCCGCGTCAGCTCCACGCCCTCGCGCGCGACGTCGTAAGGCGAGCGCGCCCATAGCTCGGGATTGGGCGCTTCGTAGCTCAGATAGCCAGTATAGTTCTTCTCCGCCAACAGGCCGAGCATTTCGCGCCATTTGACGACGCCTTTGCCGGGAGGCAAGCGATCCGTCGGCCGCGCCACGCCGGTGACCGGATTGGGCGAAAGATCGCTGTATTGGAAGCAGAAGATTTTTTCCGCCGGCACGCTTTCGAAACCGCGGCCGCCGGCGCCGCTGCGCGTGAAGTGATAAGCGTCGATCAAATAGCCGCAGTTCTCCTTGCGGGCGCCGTCGAGCAGCTCTTTCAGCACCGCAAGCTTGTTGAGCACCGGATGCTGCGAATTGAATTCGATGGCGAGCCGCAACTTGTATTCGGCGGCGATGTCGCCGGCGCGCTTGAGATAGCCGATGGCGTCCGCGATCGAACCCTGCACCGGCCCCGGCGCGCTCATCAGCATGGGGCAGCCGAGCGCCACCGCGTTCTCGCAACTTTCGCGAAATACCCCGAATAGCCGCTTGCTTTCGTCGCCGGTGGCGAACAGCCAGCCATATTCGACGCCGAGCACGCCGACCGGAATACCGCTCGCCTTGATCAGATCGAGCACCTGCGCGTTGCTCATGCCGGCGTCGAGGCAGCGCTTGAAATCGGTGCGGCGCAGCTCGACCGCGTCAAAGCCACCGACCTTGGCCGCATCGAGCGCGATCGCAAGCGGCGTGGTATCGATGGTCCACATATGTAAAGCGAGCCGGCCAAACTTTTCCGTCATGCTTAGAGAGCTCCGTTGCGAGTGGTGATTGGCGCGATGGCGAGCAGCCGCCCCGGGGCGGCCAATCGATGCCGGGTCGAGTGCGCCGTTATTGGCCCCGGATCGGACCTTGTAAAGCCCCGCCCCCGCAACGTTGAGATCGGAGCGGGCTTCTGGTTAGATGCCGGTGTTCGACCCCGGACATCTTCGATAGACGGATTTGCGTGGATCGTTTGGCGTCTCGAGTCCGCCCGACGTTTCCGCCGCGCGAGCATAAGCAGGGCATGACGCAGACCTTCACATTTACCCTCAACGGCAAGCCGGTCAGCGTCGCGCTCGACAATGAGGAGACGCCGCTTCTGAATGTGTTGCGCAATCATCTTGGCGTGCCCGGGGTGCGCTTCGGCTGCGGGCTCGACCAATGCGGCTGCTGCCTGGTGCTGATCGACGGCGCGCCGGAGAAGAGCTGCTCGAAACCGGTGTGGAGCGTGGCCGGCAAGTCCGTCATCACGGTCGAAGGACTCGGCACGCCGCAACGCCCGCACCCGCTGCAACAGGCTTTCATCGACGAGCAGGCCGGCCAATGCGGCTACTGCCTCGCCGGCATCCTGATTGCGGCAAAAGCGCTGCTCGACCGCAACCCGCAGCCGACGCGTTCGGAGATCGCCCAGGCGCTCGACGGCAATATCTGCCGCTGCGGCGCACATAACCGGATCATGCGGGCGGTCGCCAAGGCGGCGGCGCGAATGCGCATGGCAACGAATGCAGGAGCGCGGCCATGAACGCGCCTGTGCTGCCCGGCCCGCTCGCCGACAATCCGCGGCTCGATCGCTGGGTGTCGTTTCCGGCGCCCGGCAAAGTGACCGTCGCCACCGGCCGCGTCGAGCTCGGCCAGGGCGTGCTCACCGCGATGGCGCAGCTCGCCAGCGACGAACTTAGCGTCGCGATGGCGCGTATCACCATCCGCTCCGGCGACACCGAATTCACGCCGAACGAGGGTTACACCGCCGGCAGTCAGTCGATCCAATTCGGCGGCGTCGCCATGCGGCAGGCCTGCGCCGATGTGCGCGATCTCTTTATTGCGCAGGCGGCGAAACTGCTGGGCTGCAGCGCCGGCGAGCTCGGCATCCACGACGGCGCCATTTTGCGCGGCGGCAAACCGACCGGCCAGGATTACTGGACGCTCGCCGGTGCAGTCGATCTTTCCGCCAAGGCGACCGGCAGCGGCAAGCGCAAGGCGGTCGCGGATTTCGCCGCCATCGGCCAAAGCAATGAACGCCTCGATCTGCCGGCCAAGATCTTCGGCGAAGCTGCCTTCATTCACGATACGACGCTCGACGGCATGGTGCATGCGCGGGTGGTGCGCCAGCCCAATCGCGGCGCGGCGATCGAAGCCGTCGACGAGCAGGCGATCAAACGCGCCGCCAAGGCGCCGATCGAATTCGTATGCAACGGCAATTTTCTCGCCATCGTCGGCAACGACGAAACCGCCGTCGAATTGGCCGGCGCCGCCGCGGCCGATCACGTCACTTGGCGACACGTTGAGAAGCCTACGCCGCGGCAGCAAGAAGCAGCTTGGCTGGTGCAGCGCCCGTCCGAAGATCGCATCATTGGCCCGGCAGAGCCGGCTGATGCTCAAGGCCGCGAGCGCTTCGAAGCGACCTACACCAAGCCACATATCGCGCACGCCTCGATCTCGCCGTCCTGCGGCCTGGCGCTCTATAAAGACGGCCGGCTCACGGTATGGACGCATTGCCAGGGCGTGTTTCCCTTGCGCGCCGCGCTGGCGCGCGCGCTCAAACTCGATGCCAGCAAAATCATCGTGCAGCACGTGCAGGGCGCCGGCTGCTACGGCCATAACGGCGCCGACGATGCCGCCGCCGATGCCGCGATCATCGCCATGCAGAAGCCCGGCATGCCGATCCGCGTGCGCTGGCGCCGCGCGGAGGAATTTCTCTACGAGCCGAAGCAGCCGGCAATGACCGTCAAAGTGCGCGCGCTCGTGGGTGCCGACGGCAAGCCGTCCGACTGGACCGTGGAAATCTGGAGCGGCAATCACAATGGCCGCCCGGGCGGCGGCAATTCGCTGCTGCCCGAGGAAGCCCTTCCCGATTACGCGCCGCTGCCGCCGGCAAACGAAGT
>JASHOX010000172.1 GCA_030038415.1 Xanthobacteraceae bacterium | reverse complement strand
AGGAACGCGCCGGTGCAGACCGAGGCGATGCGGCGCGCGGCAGAGACCTGGCGGCGGATCCAGGCGATGGTGCCCTTGTCGCCCGCCGCGTCGTGAACGCCGGGGCCGCCGGGAAGGATCAGCGTATCGATGCGTTTGTCGCCCGTCGCCTTGGCGATCGGGCGGGTGAGCAGCGGCAGGCCGGACGACGAGGGGATCGGGCCGCCGCAGCGCGACACCACGGCGATGCGATAGGGGGCGCCGTGGCTTGGGGCGCCGCGCGTGCCGCAGGTCATTTCATTGGCGCTGGCGAAAACTTGCACCGGACCGGCGACGTCGAGGAGCTGCACGTCGCCGAACGCCAGTACCACGACCAGACGCGGCTTTGCTTTGAGCTTTTGCACGGGGCCTCCTCCGCGGGGCTTGGCCGAAAATAACAGGTATAATGACATTGCTGCCATAGCCTGCCGACGCTGACAATGTCCCCTTCGTTGGAGTCGCCATTGGCTATGCGCATACCGAGCAAGGACGTCATCATCTTGGCCGCGGGCCAAGCGCTCACCAGCACCGTGGTCTCGCTGTTGACCTCGGTCTCGAGTCTGTCGGGCGCTTATCTCGCCCCGGCGCCATCGCTTGCCACCGCGCCGGTAACCGCGACCGTTCTAGGCACGCTTTTGATGATCTACCCGGCATCGGCGCTGATGGGCCGGCTCGGCCGTCGCGGCGGCTTCATGTTCAAGGCCGGGGTCGGTGTGGTCGGCGGCGCGATTTGCGCCGTCGCTTTGCTGGTCGCGAGTTTCATGCTGCTGATCGCCGGAACTTTCCTGCTCGGGATATTCAGCGCGTTCGGCCAATACTACCGCTTCGCAGCCATCGATGCGGCAGCGCGGGATCCGCAAGCACGCACGATGGCCGTTGCGATCGTGACCGGCGGCGGCGTTGTCGGCGGCATCGCGGGACCGTTTCTTGGCGGCAACTTCGCCGATCTCATCACCACGGTGCCCTATGCCAGCGCCTTCGTCGTGCTGAGCGTCGTTTGTGTCGGCCTGGCGGCGTCGCAGGCCCTGCTCTCGGCCGATCTGGGCCGCGACGCTGCCGGCGCGGGTGCGGTCGCGCCTGCACCCGCGTTTGGGTTCAATACCGATTTTGCCAAAGCGAGCGCCGTGTGCTCCATCGGCTTTGCGGTCATGACGCTGACCATGAATGCCGCGCCGTTGTCGCTACAGATGTGCGGCTACTCGCTGCCGATGTCATCGGCGGTGCTGCAGGTTCATTTCGCCCTGATGTATTTGCCGTCCTTCTTCAATCCGGCTTTGGTGGCGCTGATCGGATTGCGCGGCTTGGTGGTGGTCGGCGTACTCTCCAGCGCGGCAGGATGCGTTCTGACGGCAGTGACCGACCAGACGCTGGGCGTTTACGTGCTGGAGCTCGGCCTGTCGGGCATCGGCTGGAATTTCATCTTCAACGGCGGAACGCTTTTGCTCGCGAGCACCTATCCGGGCTCCGGCAAAACCAGAGCGCAAGGATTGAACTCGCTGTTCGTCTACAGCGCCAACCTCGTGGCGTCTTTCTTGGCGGGGGCGCTGATGGCGTCTTACGGCTGGCAGGCGGTGAACCTTGCCTGTCTGCCCCTCTTGGCCGTTGCCGTGCTCGCTCTGCGCCCGCCCCGGAAAGTGGCACAGCGCGCTGCAGCGTGATCACAGGAGATCGACCATGCTCGAACTGCGCCCAAGCCAAGCTGCGAATGCTGCGACAAGGATTTGCCGCCGGCCTCAACCGAGGCGATGATTTGCACCTTTGAATGCACGTTCTGCCGCGATTGCGTCGACAATCGGCTCAGGGGCGTCTGCCCGAATTGCGGCGGCAATTTCTCACCGCGGCCGATCCGGCCGGCGGCGGGGCTGATCAATAATCCGCCGTCGACGCGACGCGTATTCAATCTGCAAGGTTGCGGCGGTGCCGCCCGCGCTTGAGAGGGAAAGGCTCAGCCCTCGAGTTCGTCCATCAACCGGCCGAGATTATGCGGCACCGCGCCGCCGAGCTTGTCCTTGAGCCGCTTCAGGCACCCCCACAGCACCGCCTGGTTGCTGTTGACCACGGGCTTGCCCAGCGCCTTTTCGATCGCGGCCACTGCCTCGATCTGGGTTGTATTGGTGCAGCTCAAGAAAACGCCGTCCGCCTCGGGTGTATCGTTTTCCAGTGCGAGTTCCAGCCAGCGCTGTGGTGTAACTTTCTCGAAATCGCCCGGGGTCTTGCATTTGAGCGCCACGTCTTTGACTACGGTGAAACCCGCTGCGGCAAGGTAGGCGATGATGCTGTCGTTCGACATATAAGGGCTGAGCACCACGAGCTTTTTGAGCCCGAGCGCGCGCAGCGCGTCGTTGACCAGGCGCGACGTCGACAGCGCCTCGATGCCAGTGGTGCGCCGAATGAGGTCGATGATGCGCGCCTCGCCGTCGGCGCCTTCCTTCATCGAGGTATGGGTGCAGTGAAAAACGATGAGGTCGGGTGCGGCATCCGCCAGCGTGCCGGCGGCATGGGCGATCTCGTCGGTGAGCTCGGCGACGGTTTTGTTCGGCTGGCCGGCGACCCGCCCGCGCGCGACCAATACGCCGAGGCCGTCGGGCGCATAATGGTTGAACTGCGGCTCGGTCATACGGTTGACCGACGGGATGATCAGGCCGATGCGCGCGCGGGGCTCCGGCAGTTCGGCGGCGAGGCGATCTTTCTCGGCGACGGCATCCATCTCATCCTCCACGGGCTTTGCTGTTGTGCGGATATCCTAGCAAGACGAATTGGTATCTGCGACGCCTTGCACCTCGGTTCCGGCGATGTAAGATAATACCGGGCGTCGGATTGGGGGATACCATGCGCTTGATGTCATTCGTAAAGATCGCGATGCTGGCGGGCGTAGTCGCGCTGCCGTCGATGGCCTCTGCCAAGGCGATGAAACCGCCGCCGGGCTCCTGCGCCGTCGACAAGAAGCACTTCGTCGCCGCCAACACGGTGTGCTCGTTCAATTGCAATCCGCAGACGCAGTGGTGCAGCCAGCAGCTTTGCGTGAATGGCACGTTCACGCCGATGCTGCCCTGCTATACCGGCTTTTGCACGCCGAAGTGCGGCGGCTGACCGGTTCCTCGTCGTGCTGAGACGATTTTGGCCCGCTCCGGTGTTGGCGGGGGCGGGCTTGCCGTGGCTTGCAGAAGCGCGTAACCGGTTTGGCAACGAAAGCGGAAACGGCACACTGGCGCGATGGACGTACCGGCCAAGAAATCGAACAAGAAATCGAAACTGACCAAGGGCATAACCGGCGACTGGGAAGTGGTCATTGGCATGGAAGTCCATGCCCAGGTCACCTCGCAGGCGAAATTGTTCTCCGGCGCTTCGACCGCGTTCGGCGGTGAGGCCAATTCCCATGTCTCGCTGGTCGACGCCGCCATGCCGGGCATGCTGCCGGTGATCAATGCCGAATGCATGCGCCAGGCGGTGCGCACCGGGCTTGGGCTGAAAGCGAAGATCAACCCGAAATCGGTGTTCGACCGGAAGAACTATTTTTATCCGGACCTGCCACAAGGCTATCAAATCAGCCAGTACAAGCAGCCGATCGTGGGCGAGGGCGAGGTCACGATCGACATGCCGGATGGCGAGACGGTGCGGGTCGGCATCGAGCGGCTGCATCTCGAACAGGATGCCGGCAAATTGCTGCACGAGCAGCACCCCAACATGTCGCTGGTCGATCTCAACCGCTCCGGCGTGGCGCTGATGGAGATCGTCACCAAGCCCGATCTGCGCACCGCCGACGAGGCCAAAGCCTTTCTCGCCAAGCTGCGCAGCGTGCTGCGTTATCTCGGCACCTGCGACGGCGACATGGAAAAGGGAAACTTTCGCGCCGACGTCAACGTCTCGGTGCGCAAGCTCGGCGCGCCGCTCGGCACCCGCTGCGAGATCAAGAACGTCAATTCGATCCGCTTCGTCGGTCAGGCCATCGAGCACGAGGCGCGCCGCCAGATCGACATCATCGAAGACGGCGGCAAGATCGAGCAGGAAACGCGGCTGTTCGATCCCGACAAGAGCGAGACACGGTCGATGCGCACCAAAGAGGAGGCGCACGACTACCGCTATTTCCCCGACCCGGATCTCTTGCCGCTGGAGCTTTCGCCGTCGCTCATTGCCGATCTGCAGAAGAACCTGCCGGAACTGCCCGACGCAAAGAAAGCCCGCTTCATGCGCGATTATGCGCTTTCGGGCTACGACGCCGACGTGCTCGTCGCCGAGCGCGAGATGGCGGAATATTTCGAGACCGTCGTCAAAGGCGGCAGTGCCGGTGCGCGGCGCGATCCGAAACTTGCCGCCAATTGGGTGATCAACGAGTTGTTCGGCCGGCTCAACAGAGAAGGCGAGGATATTACTACTGCGCCGGTCTCGGCCGAACAGCTTGGCGTCATTCTCGATCTGATGGGAGACGGCACGATTTCCGGCAAGATCGCTAAAGACGTGTTCGAGATCGTCTGGACCGAGGGCGGTGATCCGCGGGCGATCGTCGAAGCGCGTGGCCTGAGGCAGGTGACCGACCTCGGAGCAATCGAGAAGATCGTCGACGACATCGTCGGTAAAAACCCCGACAAGGTCGCCGACGCCAAAGCGAACCCGAAGGCGATCGGCTGGTTCGTCGGCCAGGCGATGAAGGCGTCGGGCGGCAAGGCCAATCCGCAGGCCGTCAACGAGCTCTTGCGCAAGAAGCTCGGTCTCTGAGCGCGACGTTTCCGCGTCGCGGCTTCGGTCGCTGAACGCAGCGCGGCTCTCCCTCAGCGTCATCGGCGAAGTCGCAAATCGGAATCGAAAATCGCGTGCGCGGTGCTCCCGCCGGACGCCGAATGGGCACACTGCAGACGCCGAACGCGCGAATCGGTTGGCACTGATTCGTGCGTTTTGCGCTCCGTCGGAGCCGCCAACGCGCCCGTAAAGCCGTCCGGTGCATAATTTTTTTTCACCGCGCGACAGCGGGCCGCGCCGGCTTTCGTCGTGGCGGAAAAAACGCCGCGCCGAACGGCAATCCGGCGCGCCCGCGCCGCCAAATCAAAATTAGTGACGTCGCAAAAACCCATATTTCATCGGCATTTCCACGCAGTGCCGAAAATTTTGCGAGAAACCGCGCGAATAAAATAATTTTCCGCGCGATCTCGCCTCCGCCAGCACGGAGCGCCGCGCGCGCGGCGCCGGGCGGCGGCGCTTACACACAAAATTAAGTGGAGTCACTGTTATTTTTTTTCCTGTGTAGTAATCGGAATGTAGTGCGGATCGATTCGCGACTGCACTGACCGATATCGCCATCCACTCAAGCTAGGAGGGCAGCAATGGCGAAGAAGAGAAAAGCGAAAGCTAAGGCGAAGAAACCGGCAAAGCGTCGGAAGAAGAAGTAGTCGACGCTGCAAACGGTCTTCGACTTCGCTTAGTCGAAGATCGCGTCACACGGGCCGGCCGACGTCGAGGATGGATCGACGATCTGTTCCAAGGCGGGCCGGTTCCGGTGGACGACAGGGGGCGTCGGCGGGACGGAGGTGCAAGCTTCGCGATCGCGTTAGATCGATGCGGCGGCGAAGACGAGAGACGGAAAGCCGAACCTCACGCTGGCAAAAAGCAGTCAGCGCACTTGCCCTTCAGCCATCTCGCCGACGCCCTCGGTGTTTTGGCAACATCCTCCCGAAACTTTCACCGGCGTCGTGGAGTTCATCCGCGGCGCCGTTTTTCTTGCCGGTGACATGAAGCGCGCGCGCAAAACTGCGAAGAACAAGATTGCGAAGAAGGCGACAACCGCCGCATCCAAGTCCACGGCATCCGCGCGTCGTGCGCTGCCCGGCGCAAAGCCGATCGAGCTTTATTACTGGCCGACGCCGAATGGCTGGAAAATATCGATCATGCTCGAAGAGTGCGGTCTGCCCTATGTCGTGCGGCCGGTCGACATTTCGAAGGGCGAGCAATTCACTGCGGAATTTTTGGCGATCTCGCCGAACAACCGCATGCCGGCGATCGTCGATCCGGCCGGCCCAGGCGGGCGACCGATCTCGGTGTTCGAATCCGGCGCCATCCTGCAATATCTCGGCCGCAAGACTGGAAAATTCTATCCGCGTGAGGAACGCGCCCGCGTCGCCGTCGAAGAGTGGCTTTATTGGCAGGTCGGCGGGCTCGGCCCGATGGCGGGGCAGGCGGTTCACTTCCGCCGTTACGCGCCGCAGGAGATCTTTTACGCGATCGCGCGCTACACCGATGAGGTCAATCGCCTCTATGGCGTGATGAATACGCGGCTGGCCCGGCACGAATTTCTCGCTGGCCGCTATTCGATCGCCGACATGGCGGCAGTCGGCTGGGTGCGGCTCGCCGAGCGGCAAGGCCAAAACCTCGGCGACTTCCCGCATCTCAAGCGCTGGTTCGAGGCCATCTGCGCGCGGCCCGCGGTCAAGCGCGCCTTCGCCATCCGCATTGAGGCGGCGTCCGCCGTCGATATGCGCGATCCGAAAGTGCGCTCGGTGCTGTTTGGCCAGCGCGCGCGCTGAGCCCTTATTTCGCCCGCGTCCAGGTCTGCGATTTGCAAAGAATGGCCATGACGCAGCCTTTGAGGTCCGCGGTGTTGTCGCCGGTCATGGTGAACGAACCGGTATAGGTTTTGCCGTCCGAGGCGTTGTAGACGTTGCCGCTCCAGACATTGGGTCCGCTCGGCTTCATGCCAAGCACGATCGCCACTCCGAGCAGCGGCCGGCTTTGCTTCGACGCGTCGGCATCGTGCTTGTCGAGTTTCGGCCGCCCGGTCGCCGGGTCATTCGGTTCCTTCAGCCATGCCAGCGTACCGCAGATCGCGCCGCCGCAATTGACGATGCGCACCTGGCTGTCCTTCTCCGCCGTGTACCAGGTGCCGAGCGGATTGGCGGCGGAGGCCGGCGCAATCAGGCCTGCCCAGCCGAAAAGCACGATGATCGCGAGCCGAAACGCGGCCGCCGCCCTGCGGTAGGTTCTCATTGCAACCTCGATGTTCGTTGTCGGGAAGGTGCCGAATGATAGTCAACGGTGCCGGGATTGGCTAGTCCGGGCTTGCTCAAGCGGAGGTCGGTTCATTTCTCGAAACCGTGAATAAGTACATGTGCCAAAACGTATCCGGATTGGCAGTCTCGAACTCGTGCCAATAATCGAGATTGGTGAGCGCGTTGCCGTCGGGATAGCGCTGTTGAAATCGCTCGACGATTGCGGGGTCCAGTTCGAAGCCGTGAAACGATAGTCCATGCTGGTTCAGGAATGCCGCTATCTCGGGGATCGTAAACCTGTGTTCCATGATATTGAACAACAAATCGCGGCAGCCGCTCGTGCTGTAGAAGTCGGCGATTTTGAGCAGCGTATTTGTGCTTTGGCCGCGAATGATGGTCTGGCGCAACGCCCGGATATCTTCGGTCGTGGCGCGGTAGCCGCGCTCGGCGATCAGCGCGCGCGCCTCAACGACTGCGTGCCGCGCGGTTGCACTGTAAAGACCGACGCGCATGGTGCCGTGCGGCGCCAACAACGAGAGTAAGACGCGCCATCCGGCGCTCGGATCGGCGAGATGGTGCAGGACGCCGACGGCCTCGATGCGGTCGAAAGTGCGGCCGATGGTGCCCAGTTTGAGGATGTCGGCTTGGGCATATTCGATGTTATGCAAACCCGCTTCGCGCGTCTTTCTGCGCGCGTAAGCGAGGCTGGCCCGGCTGATGTCGACGGCGAGAATGCGCGATTGCGGCGAGTATTGCGCGTTGGAAAACGGATGCTGCCCGGTACCGCAGCCGGCGATAAGAACATCTTCGCCAACTGCTGCGTCGTCGCCGACCGGGCGCGGTTGGCGCTTGCGATCGGCGGCGCGCACGATGAACGGATTGATGGTCCAGCGCGGATAGGGATTTTCGTCATACTGCCGCATCACGGCCACCGATACGTCGTCATCGATCGGGGTGAGCGCCGGGATGGCCGCACGATCTTCCGCTTCCTCCAAAGGCTCGCGCACCTGCATCCGCACCAAATCGCCGGCGCATTCCGGCCAAGGCAGCGGCAAAAGGGATTTTGCCGAGGCCAGGGAATGAAGCGGGAAATAGGCTGCGACCGCAGCGAGCAGCAGCGGCGAAACGACATCTCCGCGCGACAGCTTTTCCGTCAGCAACCCGCGGAGCCGATTTGCTTGTTCGGTTTCCGCGTCGGTTTGCGCGAAAACGTACTCATTGATGAAGCACTGTTGGGCCAGCGCGCTCAGTAAATCGGTCACGCTGTCGTCGACTTGAACCGCGTTAAAGGCGTTCGTGCCCGCCAGCCGAAGCAGGGCGGCGCGCAGCTTGGTCAGGAACAGTTCAAGCATGACGCCATGCAAGGTCGTCAGTTGCAGGGCGCAGCGCAAAAACATGTCGGTTGCGACCGCCGCGATATCGCCGGCACCGAAAGGCATGGCGCCGCCGACAACCGGATCCTGATCGGCGATCCGCGCAACACATTGTCGGACTACCACGTTTTCCATGACGAATTCTTCGATATGCTTTTTGCCGCCCATGCCGAGCGTGATGGCATTTTTAAAATGCACAGCGGCTGGCGCGTGTTCGCCCAAGGCTTGATACGAACACGCGATGTTGTAGTGGAACCCGGCATCGAGATCGTCCACGGCGATGGCTTTTGCGAACAGCTTGATCGCCGGCCGGTGTCGCCCCGACGTCTGATAAACGACTCCGAGAAGATTGAGGCACGTCGCGTGCGTGGCGGCCCGCGCCAAGATTTGCTTGCAAATGATCTCGGCCTGCGCGAACCGACGCTCCCGGTAGGCTTCGTTGGCTTGCGCCATCAGCCCGGCAATGTCGGCTGGCCTGGAGTTCGGTGCGGCCTTGGCGCGCGCAGCGGCAGCCCGACGCTCACTTCGGTTCATATCGGTTCACAATCGGTGAATTCGCGACAAGCTTTATGCTATGTCAACGCTTCGGGCGCCAACAACATTTTTCGCCGCGACCGCCGGCAAATCCGCTGAATTAGCCGCCCTTTTATCACCGCTTGCCGTATTTTCCGAGTAGGGCCGTTGGCGGCCTTTCGACGAAATAGGCGAATTGCGCGGGAATATTTCAGATTCCGTTCATCGCATTGCTTAAACCACCATTCAAATCTTCTGAGGATTATCACGTCTCGGTTGGGGCTAAGAACCGCGACAGCGGACAGAGATTAAGGACAGGGGAGTTTTCGATGGCTCGGTATGAAATTCTCGACAGCAATGCGGCGCCGCTCGGCGAAGGCCCGGCAGCGGGCGACATGCTATTTGAACTCGGGATGATGTATTCGGTCGGCCGCGACGCGCCGGTCGATCTCGTCGCCGCCCATAAGTGGTTCAATCTTGCAGCGATGAAAGGCAACAGCGAGGCGGTTCGACTGCGGCGCGAAGTTGCCAATCAGATGTCCGACGTTGAGATTGCGGCCGCCCAGCGCGCGGCGCGCGCTTGGTTGCGCGGCAACGAGCCGCCGCTGACGCCGGCAATCGCGGCATAAGCCCGGCGCAAGCCGGTAATTCATGCCCGCTTGCGCACCCAAAATTGGTACATCGCCGCGAACAAGCCGGGCATTTCGGTTTCGAGAGCGTGCCAGCAATCGAGGTCGAATAGCGCAGAGCGCTGTGGAAAGCGCGCCGCGAATGTCCGCAACTGCGAGGGTACCGGAATAAACCCGGAGAACTCCACGTTATTCGCCGCGATGAATGATTTGATCTGCGGCAACGTGATGCGATGCTCCTGAACGTGGAACAACAGATCGCGACATTCGGCGATCGTGAAAAAGTCCTCCCACTGCGTCACCGATTTCAGCAGCGGGTCGGTGGCGGCCATGATGTCCGCCCGGCAGCGGCGGATGCCTTCCGGATCCGGTCGGTAGCCGCGCTCGGCGATCAGCGCCCGCGCCGCAACGACGTTCTGGCGCGCCGCTTCGCTATAAAGCCCGACCTGCATGACGCCGCCCGGCCGCAGCAGCGACAGCAAAATTCTCCAGCCGGACCACGGATCGGCGAGGTGATGCAAGACGCCGGAGGCGTCGATGAAATCGAATTGTCGCCCGATTGAGCCCAACATCATGATGTCGGCCTGCGCGAACTCGATATTGCCGACGTCGAAATTTTCCGCCATGCGCTCGGCGTAGCTTAAACTGGCGAGGCTGAGATCGATCGCCAGGATGCGCGCGTGGCGCATCTGCCGCGCAAACTCGATCGTTGAAAGCCCGGTGCCGCAACCGGCGACCAGGACATCGGGAATCTGTTCGGGCGGGGTGTGCTTGAAAATCGTCGGCTGTACCGGAGGGCCGGCCTTGATCCAGCGCGGGTAGGGATTCTCCTCGTATTGCTCGCGCACCGTGCGCGACACCTCATCATCGATCGTCGTCAAGGCGGGAATTGTCGCGGCGATTTGGCGCTCGCGCATCGGTTCCTTGATTTGCTGCACGAGCAAATCGTTCACATAATCCGGCCACGACCGTTCCAGCAGCGCATCCATCCCCGCGGTCCTGTGCAGCGGAAAATAGGCGCCGACGGCGATCGGCCAGAGCGGTGGCACCGGCTCGCCGGCCTTGAGCGCCAGCGCGAGTCTCGACTGCAAGTCGCACGCGCGTTGCGCCTCGCCTTGCGGCAGGGCGTAAATATACTCGTTGATGAAACATTGCCGGGCCACGGCGGCGAAGAACTTCAGGCTGCCCTCGTCGACGGCTTGGTCGGCGCCTTCGGCGCCGGTCAGCATGACGTGGCGAATATTGGTCAACAGGACCTCGAGATCGGTATCGGCAACCGGGTCGCATTGCAGCAGGCAGGTGAGCAATTCGTCCGCTGTGAGCGCCGCTAGTCCCGAGGCGCCGAAAAGCTGCGCGCCGGGAAGCAGGGCTGGCCACGCCGCGGTAGCCCGCGCAATGCAGTCGGCGAGGATCGGGTTGAGCTTGACCAGACTGATGCAGACCTTGTCGAGCTCGCGCGGGCGCGCCCAGCCTTCGGACAGCGCGCGCAACACCAATCTGCGCAACCGATCGTTCGGCGCCGTAAAGCGCACCGCCTTGACGCATTGCGCGAACAGCGTCCTGCTCTCGGGCGTGTCGTTGAGTTCGAGGCCGCGGGCGATAGCGTGGACCGCCACGTCGAGCTTGCCCACCGCCAGGCAAGCCGCGCTAAGGCCTTCATAGCCGGCGGTGAGATCGGGCCGCAGTGCGATCGTCGCTTCGAAATGCGCAATGGCTTCGCTGGCCTTGCCCTGCGCCATCAGCGCGGCGCCGAGACGATGCTGGGCCTCCGCATGGTTGGGCTCGAGCACCAAGGCCTGCCGATAGGCGGCGACCGCAGCGTCCCAGCGGCCTTGCTGCGAAAGAACGTTGGCGAGATTGATGCGCGCCGCAGCGGAGTTCGGATTGAGCCCACTCGCGCGCTCGTAGCAGGCGGCGGCATCCGTCAATCGGCCCTGCTCGCGGCGGACATTACCGAGGTTGAGATGGGCCAGCGCATGGTCGGGTCGCAGTTCGACCGCGCGCTCCAGGTGCGCGGCCACCTGGTCCATGCGATTGAGCGCGCGCCAGGCAAGCGCGGCGTTGTAGTGATATTCGCCGACGCGGTCGTTGAGCTTGATGGCTTTGCCGATGAGTTCCGCGGCGGATGCAGCGTCGCCGCGCTGCAAGGCAAGCAGCCCGAGATTGTGCAGGCTGTCGGCGTGATCGGGATGGAGCGAGAGGACGTAGCGGTAACGGCGTTCGGCCTCGGTGAGCGCGCCGGCTTGATGCTGCGCCACGGCCGCGGCGAACAGGCTGGCCGGCGCTCCGCCGGTGACCGCGGCGGATCCGCGCGCCCCTGCGCCAAAGGGTCCGGAACCCCGCCGTTCTTTGCGACTCATGGCACCAATCGATCGCTCAACAGAACCCGATCAACCCGCCGGGACATAACAACGAGGGTGAATGATAGCCATCATTGCCGGTGGCTGTAACATCCAGGGCCCATCTGGCGAAGGTTGGCGGAGAGGAAGGGATTCGAACCCTTGATACGGCTTTGGACCGTATAACGGTTTAGCAAACCGCCGCCTTCAGCCACTCGGCCACCTCTCCGAAGCGCAAAAGCCGCCATTTTGCGGGGCTTCATCGCTTGCGGCGCGCGCGCATCGCGCGCCGCTCGAATCAAACTACCACATAACCCCGACCCCGCGACAAGCTGAGGCCGCGGCGGCACCTTAATGGGGATGGTTTGCGAGCCAATTAGCGCGGCGGCCGCATCCTTTGCTCCGCGCGTTCGCATATAGTGTGGTGCGCGCCTCTTCGCACGTCGGATGCCCAATACACTCGCGCGCAAGGACTTCGCTCATGGACCAGACGAAGCCAATGACGCTGACGTTTCGCTGCCTGCCGGCGCTCGAGAAAGTTCTGCCACGTCCGATCCCGGCGGTGCAGGGCCTTCCCGAATGGTTCAAATCCATGCCGGCGAAGGCCTTCGATCTGACCATGGGCAGCGAGACGGAAACCGTAAAGCGCTGTCCGCCCTTCATCGACGCCATGACCTACGGATTTTTTATTCCGCTCGCCGCCGATGTCGAAGTCCGCGACGGCGAATTCACCTGGGATTTCGCACCCGAAGGATTTGCCAGCGAGTTCTCGCAGTCGCCAATCGCGTTTCACGATCCCGGGCAGATCGTCGGCGCGCCGTTTCTGGACGAAGACCGCTTCGTCATCAAGTTCAACTGTTTCTGGAATATCGAGGCGCCGCCGGGCTACTCGCTTTTGTTCACCCATCCGGTCAATCGCGCCGACTTGCCGTTCACCACGCTCACCGGCTTGGTCGATAGCGATATGTTCCATCACAGCCCGTTGAGCTTTCCGGCACGCTGGCATGACGCGCAGTTCAACGGCGTGTTGCCGAAGGGCACTCCGGTGGCACAGTGCATGCCAGTGAAACGCGAAAGCTGGACCGGGCGCTTCGAAGTGCTGTCCGCGGAGGCCACCGACCGGATGATCGAGATTCGCACCGCCATCGCTCGCGAAACCGGCGTCTATCGGCGGCAATTCCGAGTGCCAAAGCGCTAGATTTTTAACTTTTCGCCCCGCGCATAAATCGCGCCGCCGCGCTCGGCTTCAACCACGCTCTGCCGCGGCCGGACGCCGCGAGGGACGACAGCGCCCTGCCATAGCGCTTTGGATCGCCGCGCGAGGCGGTGCGGAAACACTCGTAGCCGGCGTCGCGCTCGCCCAGTTGCAGCAGGCAATGGCCGAGCTGCAGCCATATCGTGTCATCGTCGGGTCGGCTTCTGAGGCAACGTCGAAAAAAATCCGCGGCAGCGCCACTCTCGCCGGTGGCATAAAGCGCCATCCCCATCCCGGACAGCGCGTCAGGCGAAGCGGGCGAGATGGCGAGCGCCTGACTGAAGGCGGCCTTCGCCTCCCCATAGTTTCTCCGCTTTAGAAAAACGCTGCCGAGCAGAATGGACATTTCCGGCATCATCGGCGCGACTTTGACGCCGCGGCGCAGCACCTCGATCGCTTCATGGCAGCGCTCCATGGTGAACAACAAGGCGCCGAGCCCGTGAAATGCCGGGGGATAGGGCGGCTGCCGCCTGGCGGCGCGCTTGAGCCACGACAAAGCCTCTTCGCGTCGACCGATCTGGCTCAGCGCCAACGCCAGCCGGGTTTCGATCTCTGGGTCGTGGCGGCCGCGCGCGGCAGCCTCGAGCGGCGCTATGGCGGCCTGGGCGCGGCCCTGCAACAACAAGGCAAAACCGAGAATGTGCAGTGCGCCGGCATGTCGAGGATCGCGTCGTAAAATCTCTTCGGCGATCCGTTGCGCTTCGTCCGGCCGCTTCGCGTTCAATGCGAACGCGGCCTGCTGCAATGGCTCGCTGCGGTCGGCGCTGCCGACAGGCATTTTCGGATGTCCGCCTCTTGGATGTGTAGGTCCGGCTGCCATTGCTGCCCTCTGACTTGCACAGCGCGCCGAAAGATTAGCATAAGCTTCCGGCACAATGCGGCTTGGATGGTGTAAGCTTATTGAAAGGCGAGCGCGCCAGGGCCCAAACTAATGATGAAACGATACTGGTTCGGCGCAGCTTTATTTTTCTTCGCATCCACGCAGCTGGTTTGCGGGCAATCCGCTCTGGTCGAACGCACGCTCAAGGCGATTCCGGGACAGAACGTGCGGGTCGGCATCTACACCAGCATCCGGCCGGATTGCACATCGGGTCCGCTTCCTGCAATCCGGCTCGCCCACGCGCCGGCGCACGGCGTCGTCAGCGTCAAGCGCGCCATGCTCAAGGCAACCAATGTCAAGCAATGCCTGGCGATCGACGTGCCGGCGTTTGTGGCTTTTTATCACGCCGCGCAGGATTTCAACGGCGCCGACGAATTCGAACTGGAAGTCACGTTCTCAGGCGGCCGCAAGGAAATCCAAAACTTTCGCGTCAGCGTCGCCGGCGCCAACGGTGGCCAAGGTATCTAGCAGAGACGGTGCATCGAGCAGACAGCGCAACGAGCGGACAGAGCAACGAGCCGAATGGGGTTGCCGATTTTCCAGAAGCGACTGTCCTAAAAATATCGCGAGCAAATATTCGCAAGCAAATTTGGATCGATCTGCGGCGCGCTTTTGGGCGCTTTGGATGAACTAGCAGAACCTAGGAAACGACGATGAAACCCGTCATGGCGGCGTGTGCCCGGACGCAGAATCGAGGCTGTCAACAGGGAGCAAGGCTGCCGATGCCGTTGCGGCCATTCAGTCACGGGAAGTTCGCGCGGTTTGGCATAGGTGGTTCGCCGTATAAGGCCCGGGCCCGATCGAATGGGAATCCAGTGTCTACGGCACAACCCTATAACATATTGACTATACAACATAAATTTTGTCGGGGGCCCGGATCGGGACGGCATTGGGGTCGCTTATCAAGGCATCAGCGGCTGCGTGTTTTTTACGCAACACCCTTCTGAAATCGCTCCAAGCAGCCTGTGACTAGGCCAGTTCTTCGTTGCGCCTTGGAACCCGTCGGTTAAGGTAACCATGCGACGGAGGGGGGAACCCCAAGTCGACTCGTCCGGTGTTTTCGGGAAGTGGAAAGACCGGGTGGTTTGGGGACTAAGGGGACCTTCTAAGGGGTGAAAGTTCACCCGGCAGAGTCGGAACCCTCCCACGGCAACAATTGGAGGTTCAAATGAAGATGGTGAAAAGCCTCCTCCTCGGCTCCGCGGCCGGTTTGGTTGCGGTTACTGCGGGGCAGGCAGCTGATCTTCCCGTTAAGGCCAAGCCGGTCGAATACGTGAAGGTCTGCAGCCTCTACGGGGCGGGATTCTACTATATGCCGGGCACCGATATGTGCATCAAGATCGGTGGCTGGGTGCGTACAGAGTTCGTCTACGGCCAAGTCAACGGCAGCTTGACCTGGGGACCGTTCGCCGGCAACGCCAACAACATTGGCAGCACCAGCGAAGCCTTCCGGGCTCGCGGCTATATCACGGCGGACGCCCGCGAGCAGACCGCTTACGGCACGGCGCGCGCCTATATCGACGTTGGTATCAACACCAACGACGCGGGGCTTCAGGTGGCGAACCTGGCGCTCAGCTCGAACCGCGCCTTCCTGCAATGGGCCGGCATCACCGCCGGTCTGACGCAGTCGTTCTATGACTTCTATAGCGTGCCGGCCGCGAGCTACCGCGGTGGCTATTATCCGGCGTCGGACACGGGCGATCCGGGTTGGTTCGTCTGGGGCTACACCGCTCAGCTCGGCAACGGTCTGACGGCGACGATCTCTACGGAAGCGCGGCGTACGACGCAGATCATCAACGACGCCACCTTCGCAGGTGTCCAGACTGGTGTCGCAGGTCTCGGCACGGTCACGCCGGGCACCTATACCAGCGCGATTGCTGGTGGCGGCGCTGAGTTTCCGGGCAACGGCGCCTATGGCGGCATGCAGGCCGGCGACTTTGTCGGCAATATCCGCTTGGATCAGACGTGGGGTAGCGCTCAGGTCATGGCCGCGGCGCATGAACTCAACCCCGGCTATTATTCATCGACTGCCACCGGCGGCGCAGACGCGACTCCCGGTCAAGGCCATCCTGGTGCCACCTGGGGTTATGCCGTCGGCGCGGGCCTGCGGTTGAACTTCCCGATGATCGCCCAGGGCGACTACTTCCAGTCGCAGGTCAACTACACCCAGGGCGCGCTTCGTTACCTCTTCTTCACGCCCAATACGAACTGGGGCAAGACTGAAGGGGCTAACGAAACCTTCGGCGTGCTCAGCGATTGCGTGTACGGCGGCTTCGGCGGCACCACCCCGGCAACCTTCACGACCAATTGTCAGCTGACCACGGGCTGGGGCGTTAACGCCTCCTATGAACACTACTGGACTCCTGCGGTCCATGAGTCGGTGTTCGGTGGCTACTATGCAGTGAGCTACAACCAGGGCACCGGTAGCGCCAATTCCATGCTCTGCCTCATGGAAGGCAATGGCGTCGCTGGAACCATCGGTTCGACTGCAGTTGCCGGCGCTGGCTGCAACAACAACTGGTCGACCGATTTCGTCGGTACCCGGTTGCAATGGGACGTCACCAAGTCGTTCTACCTCGGCGTTGAAGGCATCTACGACCACATGAACAGCGCCTCGGTAACTGCGACGGGCGTCATCCCGGCTGGTTCGCCGCTGATCTTGGGTTCTGCGACCAACATCGAGCCGCATGCCGACGTCTGGACAATCAGCGTCCGCATGCACAAGGACTTCCTGCCCTGATCCTCTGATCGAGGCGTGAAATCGGAAATCCCCGGCGGGTCCCTCCGCCGGGGATTTTTCTTTTGTCGCGCGCGGCGCTTGTATGGCGGGCGTTGGCGCGTCGAATCAATAATCCGGCCGAAACTGCCGGCCCGATTTTGACCCGCGCGCGGGTCAATCCGGTCGAATCGCCGCTCGCAAAACCTCTTTGGCGCAATCGGGAGGGAGGGGGATTGAGTGCGCCTATCGCTGTCGTGGCGCCGCGGTGAGGCCCGACATGGCGGTCGCGACGCTTTTCCGCTCCGCGCCGGCCCCGTTTCTTTCGGCGTCACAAGTGGCGACAAATTCCGCAATGCGGCGAATCAGATCCCGGTCATCGAGCGCGGGAACGTGCCCCTGGTCGGCGATTTCGATCGACTGCATTTTGGGATGGCGAGCGTGCATGGCGGTCACCGTGGTGGCCGAGAGAATATCGGAGTTGGCGCCACGGATGACCAGAATTGGAACCCGCGACAAGGCATCGAATTCATTCCACATCGACGGCAGCGGCCGTTCGATGTCGAGTTCGGCAAGCGTGCGCGACAAGCGCACGTCATAGGTCGGTACCAGCCTGCCGTCGTCCATTTTCCAGGTACGCTGCGCGGCGGCGAGCCATTGTGCCGTTGTAAGCTTTGGGAATTGCGCATCGAACAATCGGCGGAGGATTTCGGCACCTTCGGCAAAGCTGCGCGGCTGCGGCAATTTGCCGACATAGCTCTTGATGCGCGCCAGACCCTTCGGCTCAATGACCGGCCCGATATCGTGCAACACGACGCCCGCGATGCTGGTCGGATGCGCCACGCCGAGCAACATGGTGAGAAGGCCGCCGCGCGAGCTGCCGATGAAAACCGCTTCGCCGATTTCGAGCGCGGTGAGCACCGTCGCGACGTCGCCGAGCTCGACCGCCAAATTGTAGTTTTCCGGATTGCTGTCGTAGTCCGATTGGCCGCGGCCACGCGAGTCGATTGCAATCACCCGTCGCGGCGGCCGGCCATTCGCCAGCGCCGGCGCCAGCGCGTCAAAGTCGGCCACGGTGCGCGCCAAGCCCGGCAGGCAAACGACTGGCAAAGCGGATGCGGTCCGTGGACCGTATTCGCGCACATGCAGCCGCAAGCCGTCTTGCGCGGTGACATACAGGCTCGTGCCGCCAGGTTGCGCGCCGCCTCCGCTTGTCACATTCGGATGAGGAGAAGGCACTCGGGCTCTACGGTTCTCGATCGGTGGCCGGTCAATGTAATGACACCCTCGGTAGGGCGCAATGATTGCGCTGCGCTACACCTCAAGGGCATCAAGTATATTCTAGTGTATTCAATGACTTAGCTGGCTATCGGCCCCGCTTCAAGCGCACGTCTCGCATCGACTGCCTTGGCCGATAAAGCTCCGCAATTTACAGTTCCCCGCGCCACAGTTCGGGACCCTCGAATAGAGACGGGTCGGTGTGCGACGCAACTGCTGTACGATGAGGAAATCGTTGGCGACAAACGTGACAGATGACGCATTTCAGCGTGCGCTTACGGCGCTTCAGGCCGGGAAGGTCAAAGAAGCGGAGGATCTGTTCAAAGCGATACTGCGCAAACAGCCGAGGCACCTGGCGGCGCTCAATCTGCTTGGCATTGTGCTGACCAAGCTCGGCAGATTCGCCGAGGCGGAGAACTATCTGCGTCTCGCTTTGCGGGAAAACGAGAATTCGGATGCGACCTTGTATAATTACGGGCTTGTGCTCAA
>JASHOX010000171.1 GCA_030038415.1 Xanthobacteraceae bacterium | reverse complement strand
ATCGCCTGGCCGCCGAACAGGAGCAGCGCGAGCAGCGACATCGCCACCGTGACGTGGGTGACGATCGAACGCGACAGCGTGGCGTTGACCGAGACGTTGAGCAGTTCGGGCATCGGCATGCGCTTGTAGCGCCGGAGCATTTCGCGAATGCGGTCGTAGATCACCACCGTGTCGTTGAGCGAATAGCCGACGATCGTCAAAAGCGCGGCGATACTGGTGAGATCGAAATCCACGCGGGTCAGCGACATGAAGCCGACGGTGAGCACAACGTCGTGGACGTTGGCGATCATGGCGCCCAGCGCGAACTGCCATTCAAACCGGAACCACAAGTAAAACAGAATCGCGATGATGGCGGAGAGCAGCCCGATCGTGCCGTAAGACAACAGCTCGGTGGAAACGCTCGGCCCGACCACCTCGACGCGCCGATAGGTGACGGAATCGCCGAGCGCACCGCGCACCTTCTGCACTGCCGCTTCCTGCGCCTGGTCGCCGCCGGGCTGTTCCGGAATGCGAATCAGTACGTCGTCGGGCGCGCCGAACTCCTGGAGCTGGAAGTCGCCGAGTTTGAGGGAGGTGATCGTTGCGCGCATCTTGGCGAGATCGGCGGGCCCGGCCTTGGTCTGCACTTCGACCAGCGTGCCGCCGACGAAATCGATGCCGAAATTCAGCCCGTGATAGAAATACAGCAAAATCGCCACGATCGACAGCATCGCTGAAATCGGAAAGCTGATGCGCCGAAAGCGCATGAAATCGAATTTGGTGTCGTCGGGGACGATGCGAAGGAGGCGCACTGGAATTCTTTCAAGCGAGGTTTTTCGGCTTGCGCATGGCGCCGGTTAGATCGGGACCGTGCGCGGCCGCCACATCCGGACCCAATAGGCCACGATCAGCCGGGTCAAAGTAAAGGCCGTGAACAACGTAGTGAGGATGCCGACGCCAAGTGTCACCGCGAAGCCGCGCACCGGTCCGGAGCCGATATAGAACAGCACCGCCGCGGCGATGAAAGTGGTGATATTGGAGTCGAGGATGGTAGCGAGCGCGCGGGAGAAGCCGGCGTCGATGGCGTTGATCGCGCTGCGCCCGGCGCGCACCTCCTCGCGGATACGCTCGTAGATCAAGACGTTGGAGTCCACCGCGATGCCGACCGTGAGCACGATGCCGGCGATGCCCGGCAGCGTCAGCGTCGCGCCGAGAAACGACAGCACGCCGAAAATCATGGCGACGTTGATCGTCACCGCGATATTGGCGAACAGTCCGAATAGGCCATAGGTCACAAGCATGAAGATGATGACCAGCGCCGCCCCCGCATAGGCGGCGTGCTCGCCAGCATTGATCGAATCCTGGCCCAAGCCGGGCCCGACGGTGCGCTCTTCAACGATCGTGAGCGGCGCCGGCAAGGCGCCGGCGCGCAACAGGATCGCGAGATCGTTGGCCGACTGCACGGTGAAGTTTCCGGAAATTTGACCCTGCCCGCCAAGAATCGGCTCGCGGATCACCGGCGCGGAAATCACCTTGTTGTCGAGGACGATGGCGAACGGCTTGCCGACATTAGCCTGCGTCGCCGCGGCGAATTTTTGCGCGCCCGAGGAATTGAAGCGGAAGTTGACGACGGGCTGATTGGTCTGCTGATCGAAGCCCGCCTGCGCGTCGACGAGATCGCCGCCGGAAACCAGCACGCGCTTCTCGATGAGGAATTTCTCGCCGGGGTGCTGGCCGTCGAGGATTTCGGAATCCTCCGGCGGGTGCGAGGCTGCCGCCTGCTCCGGCGTCATCGACGAATCGACCATGCGAAAATCGAGCTTGGCGGTCTTGCCGAGGATTTCTTTTAACCGCGTCGGATCCTGCAGGCCTGGCACCTGCACCAGGATGCGGTCGACGCCCTCGCGCTGGATGCTCGGCTCGACCAGGCCGAGCTCGTTGACGCGGCGCTGAATAATCTCGATCGATTGATCGACGGCTTGGCGGATGCGTTCGGTGATGGCGGGCTCGGTCGGCGTCAGCGTAATCAGCCCGCCGTTTTCGCTGACATCGACGTCGCGCTGCCCGGTCGTGCCGAGGAAGCCGGACATCGGCTGCGACAAAGCACTCAATTTGCTCATCGCGTTATCGAGGTCGGTAGGTCGCGTGATGTGCACTTCGACGTGGTCGCCGCGGACGGCGCGGCCGGTGAACGGGATGCGCGCCTCGCGCAAAACGCGCAACACGTCTTCATCGAGCGCCTGCAGCCGCTCCTTGCGTACCGAGTTGGTGTCGACTTGCATCAGCAAGCTTGAACCGCCCTGCAGATCGAGGCCGAGCACGATGTGGCGCTGCGCCCAGTTCGGCCAATGCTGAACCACGCTTTCGGGGAAGAAATTCGGCACCGCGAACAGGCACACGACCAGCGCCGTGAGCAGAATAGCCGCCGCCTTCCACCGCGTGAAAAACAACATGGACTTCGAATTTCCTCGTTACCGCGCGCGAGATCAGCTCGCGCTGTCGTCCTTCACCGGCTCGGCCTTGGCGCGCACGTCGCTGACCATGGCGCGCATCTGCCGCACCCGCACGCCATCGGCGATTTCCACCTCGACCTGGTCGTCGTCCACGACCTTGGTGACCTTGCCGACGAGGCCGCCATTGGTGATCACCGTATCGCCGCGCCGCAGCGCCTTGATCATCTCCTGGTGCTGCTTCACCTTGCGCTGCTGCGGCCGCAAGATCAGGAAGTACATAATCACGATGATCAAAATAAGCGGCATGAACGACGTAATCATGCCGGCGGAGTCGCCGCCGCCGCCGAATAGGCTGCTTAGCGGATTGCTTTGCGCGAACGCGGGCGTAATGAACATAGTTCCTCCAAAGGGCGGGCTGACGCGCGCCGCCCGGGATGAAGGGCCGCTTTTGCGCGCAAAATCGCGCGGACTATAGCTGCCGTTGGCCCAATTGCAATGTTGCGGACGCGCTTGGACAAGCTTGCGAGCGTGCCGCAGCCCCGCTAAGGGGATGGCCGCAACCCGGTGTAAATATGGTCAAATCCCCTCCGCCTTCCAGGAAAAATGCGACAAAAAAGACCTCCGGCAGGGGGGCGGACGCGCGGCTTGCCGGAAACGACAATGCCGCGCTTTTGACGCGGATCGCCGGTGCGCTGGAACGGCTCGCTCCAGCCGCGCCGGCGCCGCTCGATTTTTCCGCCGCCGAAGCCTTCGTCTGGCACCCTGAGGGCCGCAAGCTCGCGGCGGTGCGCCGCGTCAACCGGGTCGACATGTCGCTTCTGAAGGGCATCGACCGTGTGCGCGACCTCCTCGTCGAAAATACCGAGCGCTTTGCTCGCGGCCTGCCGGCCAACAATGCGCTGTTGTGGGGCGCGCGCGGCATGGGCAAATCGTCGCTGGTCAAGGCCGCCCATGCCGCGATCGGCGCCACGCATCGCGCCACGGGGCTCAAACTCATCGAGATTCATCGCGAAGACATCGAGTCGCTGCCTGAACTGATGACGCTTTTGCGCAACAGGAAGGAACGCTTCATCGTGTTCTGCGACGACCTGTCATTCGACGCCGAAGACACCTCCTACAAATCGCTCAAGACCATGCTCGAAGGCGGCATCGAGGGCCGGCCGGAGAACGTCATCTTTTACGCCACCTCGAACCGGCGCCATCTGATGGCGCGCGACATGGTGGAGAACGAGCGGGCCACCGCGATCAATCCCGGCGAGGCGGTCGAGGAAAAGGTTTCGCTGTCGGACCGCTTCGGGCTGTGGCTCGGCTTCCACCGCTGCAGTCAGGACGAATACCTCGCCATGGTCGACGGCTACATCGCCCATTACCGCGTTCCGATCGCCGGCGCCGAGTTGCGCCGTGAGGCGCTGGAATGGGCAACGACGCGCGGCGCGCGCTCAGGCCGCGTGGCGTGGCAGTATGTGCAGGATCTGGCGGGACGATTAGGCGTGAAGATGGGGAACTGACTTCCCCTACGCCCCGCTCAGATATTGCGCCGGATCGACCGGCGTCGCGCCCTTGCGGATTTCGAAGTGCAGTTGCGGCGAGGTGACGTTGCCGGTCTCGCCGGATTTCGCGATCACCTGGCCGCGTTTGACGGTCTCGCCGCGCTTGACCAAGATTTCGCTGGCATTGGCGTAAGCAGTGACGAAGCCGTTGGCGTGGCGTATCAGCACCAGATTGCCGTAGCCCTTGAGCTCATTGCCGGCATAGGCGACGACGCCATCCTCGGCCGCTTTGATCGGCGTGCCGTCCGGCACCGCAAGATTGATGCCGTCATTCTGCAAGCCGTTCGGCTTGGGGCCGAAGGCGGCGATGATGCGGCCGCGTACCGGCCAGCGGAAGCTCGGCATCGTAGTTGCCGCTTCTTCGGCCTTGAGCGGATGCTCCTCCGCCACCGGGGCGCTTGGCGTGGCGACGCGCGCGCTGTGCGGCGACTCGATCGTCGCCACCGTGCTGGGCGCCGCCACCGGCGCCTCGGCGCGCGGCGCGACCGGCGCCGGATGCTCGCCCATTTCCGGAATGACGATGTGCTCGCCGACCCGCACCATGGTGTCGGGCGGAATGTTATTAGCCCGGGCAATGACCATGACCGGCTTGCCGTAGAGCCGCGCTATGCTGTTGAGCGTCTCGCCGGGGGCCACGACATGCACGCCGGAAGGCGCGACCAAGCCGCCGCGCGGCGGCACCGAAGGCGGAGCAACCGCCGGCGGGGACGAAGCGATGCGCGTCTGCGGCGGCGTCGCGGCCACCGTCGCCGGGCGATAGCGCGGAATGACGAGATGCTCGCCGGGATAGATGGAAGCGCCGCTGGCGATGTGATTGGCTTTCCGCAGCGCGGCGACCGGCACGCTGTGTTCGCGCGCAATGCTTTCGACGGTTTGCCCCGGGCGGACCGTGACCGCCGTGCCACCATCCCAGGTCCAACTCGGTTGTGGCGGCGGCGGCGGCGCGATCGAACCGGTGACTTCGCCACCGGGCTGAGAGGAACCCATGCCGCGGCCGCCGCCGGAGGAGCCGTTATCGGCGCTGGCGAGGTTCGGCAGCGGCTGGCTGTCGATGTGGCTTGCGGGCGCGGTCTGCGGAATTGAGCCGGTAACGTCGCTGCGCGCTGAAGACGAATATGAAGGAGAGGAGCCAAAGCCTTCGTTGAAACGGCCAGAATCGGCGCTACAGCCCGCGACGGCAATTCCGATTAATGAAATGGCAACCAGTTGCGGCCACGGGGCCGGCCGACGCGCTGCGCACATGGTTACTCGCTCAAACGCAATACAAAGAGAAAGCGAATAAACAACCTTGGGGTAAACAGGCCTTTAAGTGCTGTGCGGTTTTCAACTCTGTCGCGTTAAGTATCTTCGCGGTCACAGTTCGCGCGCTTGACCCGGCAAAAGCGGCACAAAGCGCACGGCAATGAGCTCTTCCCGGGTTAATGCGCCGGCCGGCTGTTTTGTGAGCTTGACGATGTATTGCGCGTCGTGACGCGGCCCGACCGGCAACACCATCTTGCCGCCCTCGGCGAGCTGAGCGACGAGCGCCTCAGGCACCTCTTCGGCGGCGGCCGTGACCAGGATGCGCTCAAACGGCGCCAGATCCGGCGCGCCGGCCATGCCGTCGCCGGCTCGAATCACCACATTGGTGTAGCCCAGTGTCTTGAGCCGCTCGCGCGCTGTGTCGACAAGTGTCCGATAGCGCTCGATGCTCACGACCTCGCGCGCCAAACGCGCCAGGATCGCCGCCTGGTAGCCCGAACCGGTACCGATTTCCAGCACGCGATGCTGCGGTTCGAGGTCGAGCTTTTCGGTCATGTAGGCGACGACAAAGGGTTGACTGATCGTCTGACCGCAGGCGATCGGCAGAGCCTGGTCGGCATAGGCGCTTTCGGTAAAACCCGGAGCGACGAAATATTCGCGCGGCACCTCGTCCATGGCGCGCAGCACCGCCTGATCGCTGATGCCGCGCCGGCGCAGCGCGAGCTGAAACTCCATGCGTTCGACGTCGTCGGCTGCGGGAGCTGCGGCCACCCTGACCTCACGTTAAGAGCGATTCATGCCGCCTTTTTACTACCATACAACGATCGCCTATGCTCAGTTTGCCGCCGCTGAGTAAGGCGATCCGGCCGTGTGCGGTAAAGGTCGCGCGTGGATGGAACGGAAAGCGCCGCCCAGCGTTGTCGGACTGGGCCGAAATGACATCTGAGCCAAGTACTGCCGTGCCAAGTCCTGCGCCAAGCATGGCCGCCGGCAAGCGCGTCCTTGTGGTCGAGGACGAGTTGATGATCCGCATGCTGCTTGAAGGCATGCTGACCGATCTCGGCCATACCGTCGTTGCGGAGGCCGGCGCTATCGGCGAAGCCTTGTCGCTTGCCAAACAGGCCGAATTCGATGTCGCGGTCCTCGATGTCAATCTCAATAACCAGCCGATTACGCCGGTCGTTGAGGTGCTGGTGCAGCGCGGCGTGCCGTTCGTGTTCGCCAGCGGCTATGGCCAGCGCGGCGTGCCGGAAGCCTATCGGCAGAATCCCGTTTTGCAGAAGCCGTTCCAGCTTGAGGCGCTAGCCCAAGCGATCGACGAGGCGCTGGCGAAGGCCGCCGGCTAAGGCGCGTACTCGGAGCCGTCCGTTCACGAACTGTTGCGTGCTCGGCTGTGGCGACTGTGATAAGGTTCTTTATCCATCGGCCTGACGCGGTGTCTATTCTTCATACACGCGCTCCATTCGGATGCGGCCGACCGTGCCCTTTATGCCGTGGTGCGTTTAGTTTGACCTAAATCAATGCAAGCGTCGCAGGCGATTGAAAACCTGTCATGGAAAACGCCCATAAGAAGGCATGATCATAAACAGGAGGCTCGTCATGACGTCCGTCCTGTCAACGCGAAGTCTAGACTGTGGAGCGGAATGCACTCAATGCGGAGAGGGACTTACCGCTCCGGCGTGGTCTGGACATGTCAGCATAAAAGAAGTTCGTAATTTCTGGCACTGTTCCAAGTGCGGTTACATGTTTGAAACTTTGGATCTCCTCGATGCAGAAACGCCGCTTTCGCTGGCACACGCCGAGGAATTCCTAACGGGCCTGTTAGTGGCATAAATTCTACTTTTAAATCGCGCTCTCAGACGCCTTTCTCAAATAGCTTGGCGAGGCCCGTCATGGTCGGCTCGTCGGTGATGTCGATCCGCAGCGGGGTGAGTGCGATGCAGTTGTCTTCGAGCGCGGCGATATCGGTGCCGTGCTCGAACTTGAATTGGTTTTGCCGCGTGTAAGCGATCCAGTAATAGGGATTGCCGCGGCCGTCCTTGCGCTCATCGATATGCAGCCGCTCCTGCCGGCGGCGGCCAAGCCCCGCCACAGCAATCCCCTTGACCTCCTCCGGCCGGCAGTCGGGGAAATTCACATTGATCAGCACGTCGCGGTTCACCCCTTCGTCGAGGATGCGCCGAATGAGGTCCGGCCCATAGCGGAGACTCGTGTCCCAGAACGGCGGCTGGCCGCTGCGCGATTTATAGGCCTGCGACAGCGCGATCGACGGAATGCCGAGCAGGGCGCCTTCCATGGCGCCGGCCACCGTGCCGGAATAGATCACATCCTCGCCGACATTGCGGCCGCGATTGACGCCGGACAGCACCAGATCGATCTGCCTGCCGTCGAGCACATGCCGCGCACCCATGATGACGCAATCGGTCGGCGTGCCGCGCACCGCGAAACGCCGCTCGGCGACTTCGCGCAACCGCAGCGGATCGTTGAGCGACAGCGAATGGGCGACGCCGGACTGATCGTGCTCCGGCGCCACCACCCAGACGTCGTCCGACAGCGTGCGGGCGATGTCGGCGCAAATGTCGAGACCGTGCGAGTGGATGCCGTCGTCATTGGTGACCAGAATGCGCACGCGTTACTTCTCGATCTTCTTCATGCCGCCCATATAGGGTTGCAGCGCGGCCGGCACGACAATCGAGCCGTCGGCCTCCTGATAGTTCTCCATAACCGCGATCAAGGCGCGGCCGACGGCGACGCCGGAGCCGTTGAGCGTGTGCACGTGGCGGACGTTGCGTCCTTCCTTGGTGCGGTAGCGCGCATTCATGCGCCGCGCCTGGAAATCGCCGCACACCGAGCAGGAGGAGATTTCCCGGTACATGTTCTGCCCGGGCAGCCATACTTCGATGTCGTAGGTCTTTTGTGACGCAAAACCCATGTCGCCGGTGCACAGCGTCATCACCCGGTAATGCAGATCGAGCTTGCGCAATATTTCCTCGGCGCAGGACAGCATGCGCTCGTGCTCGTCCTTGGATTGCTCGGGCGTGGTGATCGATACCAGCTCGACCTTGGTGAACTGGTGCTGCCGGATCATGCCGCGCGTGTCCTTGCCCGCCGCGCCCGCTTCGGCGCGAAAGCACGGCGTGCAGGCGGTCAGCCGCATCGGCAATTGCGCTTCGTCGACGATGGATTCGCGGACGAGGTTCGTCAGCGGCACCTCGGCGGTGGGGATAAGCCACAGGCGTCGCGCAGCGCTCAATGTAGCTCTGCCAT
>JASHOX010000170.1 GCA_030038415.1 Xanthobacteraceae bacterium | reverse complement strand
GGCGCGCTGGTCGATAAGGCGCTCAGTTTGCCGGCGCTCGATTAAAAACGGCGCTGCGCCGGTCCCATCACCCGGTAAAGAATCGATCGATCAGTATGCTGATGGCGACGCCGGCCAAGGCCGCGGCGATGCCGATAGCCACTGTCTCAACGACGGTGCGTATGACACCGCGTCCGGCGATCCGTGCCCGGCCGACGCCGAGTCCGATCAACAGCGCAATCGTCATCGCGGCGGAGACCACGCGAGCGGCGGCCACCACAAGAAAGACGAAGGGCAGGATCGGCACCGCTGCCGCGGCGAAATCGGCGATCAGCATCCACAAGGCCTGTACCCAGGGGCTGGGCGGCGCCTCGGGCGATCCATGAAGCGCCAGCAGAAGTCCATCGAGCGCTTCACGGTCGCGCATCACCGCGCCGGTCAGCGCCGCCGATTGGCTCTGCGTCAGACCGGCGGCCGCCAACTGACCTGGAAGCTCCGCGCAAATGGAAGCGGCGTCGGCAGACAGCGCGGATTGCAGCGTGGCGCGCTTGGCTTTCGTCTCATCGCGGGTCGTTTCGACGTCGAGGAACACGCCGGCCATCATCGACACTGCGGCCGCCACCGCCCCCGAGGCGCCGGCGATGAGCACGGTCCCGGCATTTGTCGTCGTGGCGGCGACGCCGAAGATCAGGCCGAAAATGGAGACCGTGCCATCTTCCATGCCGAACACGATGGTGCCGGCGGATTCTCGAAGCGACCCGCGCAGCCGCTTTAGTCTTGAGGCAAATGTCATGCGTACCCCCCTGCCCGCCGGCACAATGCGCGCGGCCGAAACCGTTCAGCGGATTTGACGGAATTTGCCGGCGGAATTCAATTCGGCAGCCACGACCGGCATTGCGAAAAGGGAAATTACGCCTCGGCGCCGGCCAGCGCCGGCGCCGCCGCCTTCTCGCTTTTCTTCGGCTCCAGCGCAGCTTCGACCGCCTGCTCGACGCGCTCCAGCCAGATGAACTCCATCGCCTTACGTGCGACCTCGGGGATATCGTCGTAATCGCGACGGTTGCGCGCCGGCAGCATAACGCGGCGGATGCCGGCGCCGTAGGCGGCGACGACTTTTTCCTTGATGCCGCCGACCGGCAGCACGAGGCCGCGCAGGCTGATCTCGCCGGTCATCGCGGTATCGCTGCGGACGGTCCGCTCGGTCATCAGCGAAGTCAACGCCATGAACATGGCGACACCTGCGCTCGGCCCATCCTTCGGGATGGCGCCGGCCGGCACGTGGACGTGGATGTCGCTCTTCTCGAAGCGCTTCGGGTCGATGCCGAGCGCCACCGCGCGGTTCTTGACGATGGAGAGCGCGGCTTGCGCGCTTTCCTTCATCACGTCGCCGAGCTGGCCGGTCAAAATGAGCTTGCCGGAGCCGGGAATCCGCGTCGCCTCGATGAACAAAATATCGCCGCCGACCGGCGTCCAAGCAAGGCCGGTGGCCACGCCCGGAATGCTGGTCCGCATCGCCACTTCGCTCTCGAACTTCGGCGCGCCGAGGATCGGCACCAGATCGTCGCGGGTGACGCGGATCGGCCCGCTCTGCCCTTCGGCAATACGCACCGCCGCGTTGCGCAGCACCTGGCCGATCTGGCGCTCCAGATTCCGCACGCCGGCTTCCCGGGTGTAGTTCTGGATGATCTCGCGCAGCGCCGCGTCGTCGATCTCGACCTGCCCGGGCTTGAGCCCGTTCGCTTCGAGTTGCCGGCGCAGCAGATAGCGGTGCGCGATCTCGAGCTTCTCCTCGGCGGTGTAGCCGGCGAGGCTGATGATCTCCATGCGATCGCGCAACGGGCCCGGAATGGTGTCGAGCACGTTCGCCGTGGTGATGAACACCACGCGCGACAGATCGAACGGCACCGCGAGGTAATTGTCGCGGAACGTGTTGTTCTGCTCCGGGTCGAGCACTTCGAGCAAGGCCGCGCCGGGATCGCCGTGGAAACCGGCGCCGAGCTTGTCGATCTCGTCGAGCATCATCACGCAATTGCGCGAGCCGGCCTTGCGGATGGCCTGGATGATATTGCCCGGCAGTGCGCCGATATAAGTGCGCCGATGGCCGCGGATTTCCGCCTCGTCGTGCACGCCGCCGAGCGACACACGCACGAATTTGCGGTCCATGGCGCGCGCGATCGACTGGCCGAGCGAGGTCTTGCCGACCCCCGGGGGACCGACGAAGCACAGGATCGGGGCCTTGCCCTGCGGCGCGAGCTTACGCACGGCGAGAAACTCGATGATGCGCCGCTTGATCTTGTCGAGATCATAGTGGTCGTCATCGAGGACCTTGCGGGCCTCCTTGATGTCGATCGGCTTTTCCTCGGGCAGCTTCCACGGCAGCTCGATCAGCCAATCGAGATAAGTGCGCACCATGCCGTATTCGGCGGCGCCTTCCGGCATCTTCTGCAGCCGGCGTAACTCCTTGCGCGCCTGATCCTCGACCTCCTTCGGCATGCCGGCTTCGGCGACGGCCTTTTCCAGCTCGGCGATCTCGGCCGCCTTGCTTTCCTCGCCTTCGCCGAGCTGCTTCTGGATCGCCGCCATCTGCTCGCGTAACAGCACTTCGCGCTGGCGCTCGTCGAGCGAGGCCTTGGTCTGCCGGCCGATCTCCTGCGACAGCCGCAACACCTCGATGCGGTGCGCGAGCAGGCGCGAGACCTTGTCCATCCGCGCCGCGAGGTCGACGGTCTCCAGAATCTCCTGCTTCTCTTCCGGCTTCACATCCATATAGGCGGTCGCCAGATCGGCAAGCGCCGCCGGCGTCTCGATCGACTGGATCGCGGCGAGAAGATCGGCCGGCACCTGCGGCAGCAATTGGATCGCCTCGACGGCTTGCGCCTTCAGGTTGACGAAACGCGCTTCGATTTCCGGCGTGCGGCTGTCGGACTCGGGAATGCGCAGCACGCGCGCGACCATAAACGGCCAGCCGCTCAGATACTCGGTCACCTGGAAACGCTGTTCGCCCTGGCAGACGACATGATGGGTGCCGTCTGGCGCGGTGATAAAGCGCAAGACATTGGCGAGCGTGCCCATGCGATGCATGTCGATCGCGGTCGGATCGTCGACCGAGGCCTCGCGCTGCAAGAGGATGCCGATCTGGCGCTGTTCGCGTACCGCCTGTTGCGCGGCCGCGACCGATTTCGGCCGGCCGAGCGTGATCGGCACCACCAGGCCCGGGAACAGCACGGTGTTGCGCACCGGCACGATGATGACGGCATCCGGCGGCAATGGCGGCAGCGAACCGCCGCTGCCACTCTCGGACGGACCATTCTTTGCGAGAATTTCTTCAGCCACGCTGACCTACGCTTTCTGCAAGGTAATCAAGAGACACCCGGCGACAGTGGCACGGCGTACCGTCGAATAACGGCCTGCCGGCAAGCACACCCGCCGGTAAAAGCGCCCTTGCGGCAGTTCGAGCCGGTGGATGACGGCCGTCCGCAGCTGCTCGGGCAAGACGCGCGTGCCGGCGATAACGAGATCGCCGTCCTCGATTACGGCCTGGGCGCTG
>JASHOX010000022.1 GCA_030038415.1 Xanthobacteraceae bacterium | reverse complement strand
CTAGCAACTGGATTCCCGCTTGCGCGGGAATGAGCGGAAAGTATCACTGTGCAACATGGTCGGCCCGAAAATCCTGGTCATCCCCGGCTCGCTGCGCAGCGGCTCGCATAACGTGCGCCTTGCCGCGCTGGCGGCCAAGGAGTTGACGCTCGCCGAGGCGAACGTCACGCGCATTTCGCTGGAGGACTACTCGCTGCCGCTGTTCGACGCCGATGTCGCGGCGACGGCAATGCCGCAAGCCGCGGTGCGGCTCAAGCAGATGATCATGGCGCACCAAGGCGTGTTCATAACGAGCCCGGAATACTCGGCCTCGGTCACCCCGCTTCTGAAGAACGCCATCGACTGGGTGTCGCGGGTGCGCGAGGGAGCCGAGCCGACCTATGCGGCGTTCAAAAATCGCGTCTTTGCCATCGGTTCGGTGACCAATAGCGGCAGCGGCGGCGTGCGCTCGCTCATCGCGCTGCGCCAGATTCTGGAACTGGGCTGCGGCGCGCTGGTCATCCCGGAGCAGGTCGCGGTGCCGCGCGCCGACCAGGCCTTTGACGACAACGATAATCTCAAGGAGGAGGCGCCTGCCGCGGCGCTGACGGCGATGGCGCGTCGGCTGGTTGAGCTCGCTGCCGTCATGCCGTAGAGCATGATCCGGAAAAGTGGATGCCGGTTTTCCGAAAAGATCATGCTCCATCAAAAAGACCCTCCACCATGCTGTTAAAGCCGCGCCAGCGCCTGATCGTTGCGCTCGATGTTTCCTCGGTCGACGCGGCAGCCGCGCTGGTGGCGCGGCTCGGCGATGCGGTGTCGTTCTACAAGATCGGCTATCAGCTCGCCTTCGCCGGCGGGCTTTCTTATGCGCGCGACCTGACCGAAGCCGGCAAGCAGGTCTTCATCGATCTCAAGCTGCACGACATCGCCAATACCGTGGCGCAAGGCGTCAAGAGTGTCGCCAAGCTCGGTGCGACGTTCCTCACCGTGCACGCGTATCCGCAAACCATGGAAGCGGCGGTCAAGGCGCGAGAAGGGCGTTTGCGCATCCTGGCCGTCACCGTGCTCACCTCGATGGACGATGCCGACCTGAAACACGCTGGTTACGACGCAACGGTGAAGGAACTCGTCGCCTATCGCGCCGCGCAGGCGCGTGACATCGGCGTCGACGGGCTCGTCTGCTCGCCGGAAGAGGCGGCGACGGTGCGCGGGATTGTCGGCGACAAGCTGTGTCTGGTGACACCCGGCATTCGCCCCGCCGGCGCTTCTTCCGGCGACCAGAAGCGCATCGCGACGCCGGCGTCCGCCATCGCGGCGGGCGCCGATTATCTCGTGGTAGGCCGGCCGATCATCGCCGCGCCCGATCCGAAAGCGGCGGCCGAGGCGATCGTCGCCGAGATCGCGCAACAGACAAAGCAGGAGGCTTGACATGCCCAAAGGCTATTGGATCGGACGCGTCGATGTGAGCAATGAAGAAGGCTACAAGCCCTATGCGGCGGCCAATCCCGCCATCTTCAAAAAATACGGCGGCAAATTCGTCGTGCGCGCCGGAAAATTCGAAAATCCGGAAGGCACGTCGCGCTCGCGCAACGTCGTGATCGAATTTCCGGATTATGCCGCCGCGCTGGCCTGCTATCGTTCGCCCGAATACCAGGCGAATATCAAGGTGCGGCAGCCGCACTCGGTCCTCGATATCATCATCATCGAAGGCTACGACGGCCCGCAGCCGTAAGGCTTGTGCCGGTCGCATTTTCGGGCGTGTCGCGCTATACCCGGCGCCATGGGAGAACTTAGCCGATGGCCGCGACCAATTCCGATATGCGCCTGGTGATTGCCGGCGCTGGCGGGCGCATGGGGCGGACGCTCATTCATGCCGTCGCCGCCGCCAAGGGCTTGACGCTCGCCGGCGCAGTCGAGGCTGCGGGCTCGGCGGTGATCGGCCGCGACGCCGGCGAGCTCGCCGGCCTCGGCCCCAACGGCGTCAAGGTCTCAAGCGAGGTCGCGCCGCTGCTAAAAGAAGCCGACGGCCTGATCGAATTTACTATTCCGGCGGCGACGCTTGCCTTCGCCGAACTGACCGCCGCCGCCGGCAAGGTCCACGTCATCGGCACCACCGGCCATTCCGCCGAGGAAGAGGAAGTCATCGCCAAGGCCGCCAACCGGGCGACGATCGTGAAGGCCGGCAACTTCTCGATGGGCGTGAACTTGCTCGCCGCCCTGGTCAAGCGCGTAGCCAGGACGCTGAACGAGGATTACGACATCGAGATCTTCGAAATGCATCACGCCAAGAAGATCGATGCGCCGTCCGGCACCGCGTTGATGCTCGGCCGCGCTGCCGCCGAGGGCCGCGGCGTCGATCTGACCAAACGCTCGGTGCGCGGCCGCGACGGCGTGACCGGCGCGCGCCGTCCCGGCGATATCGGCTTTGCCTCACTGCGCGGCGGCACCGTGGTCGGCGATCATTCGGCGATCTTCGCCGGTCCGGCCGAGCGCATCGAGCTCACCCACCGCGCCGAGGACCGCATGATCTTCGCCCGCGGCGCGCTCGCCGCCGCGCTGTGGGCGCGCGGCAAGACACCCGGACTTTATTCGATGGCGGACGTGCTCGGGCTGAAGGATATTTAAAGCGCCTTTCGGCGGGAGGCGGCCGTCAGCGCTGCGGTCCGCTTAAGCTGACATCGCGCTCGGCGCAAAAGACGTTGCTGTAAAGGGACGCTATCCACTGCCGTCCGCTTGACGTGATATTGAGATAGCGGATGGCCGTTTGAATGTGCGCCGAGACGCTTTTCCAATAAAACTGCGGATATTGCGCGGTGAGATCGGCGGGCGTCGCATAGCCTAATTGTCTGTTCATGCCGACTTCTTCGAACTCGTAATACAAGGCGTTGGCTTTGCGCAGATAATGCGGGTCGCCGAGCTGCCCAATCAGATCGGCGGCGCGCACCAGCCCGCCCTCTTCGTGATCACCGTCGTCGACGACGGCCGGTGACGGAAAGCGCGTGAATTCGATGGCGCGCGCAATTCTGGCCGCATCGAGACGTTTGGCGCTGCCGAGGCGTTCCCGCACAAACTGTTTGGATCTATCGACGTGATAGGGGGTCAGCGCCGCGTCGGACGACCCTCTCGGCAATTTTATCTTGTTGTTCTCGCTGTCGATGACATATCCGTCGGCGCCGTCGTCTTTGAGAATGCCGCGCACATAGCCGATGTCATGCAGCAGGCAGGCGACGAGGACATGGGCGAAATCGCTGGGATAGGTCGGCATCATCAGGGCGCGTCCCTTCATGATGTCGTAGCCGACCAGCGTCACCAGCATGGTGTGCTCGACGTTGTGATAGAGCGCGTCGCTGGTGCCGATGCATTCGAGCGCGATCCTGGCGACCAGCGGAATGAGCTCGGTCAGTCGCGCTTCGGTCGAGCCGAACCTGCGCGTCATGTGCTCACTGAGATGAGCGCCGAGCGCCTCCGCCGCGAGTTCGGGAACGGTAATCAGGGCGGCTCTCCTTCGACCAAACGATGAAGGTTAGAGCATACCCTGTATCAGGAAAATGACGTTAGTCCGTTCGCTACAAATATGACCGCGAAGCCCAATGGTCTGTTTTCCAAAAGCCAACCATTCATCGGGCCCGTAAGGGAAACCCCTAAGCCATCCAGAAAGGCTTGACCGAATTCAGATCGCGCCGCTCTAACTTGAAGCCGATGTCCCGCAGGCATTGGTCGCTCAGTCTATGCAAGTCCGCCTCGTCAAAGGCGCGCTGCCGGGCCAGAAAACTGAAGCTTGCCAATTTGCGGGCGATGCTGGTCATGTCGAAATCTCCATATCCGGCATTGGCCAAAATAGACATTCCGGCAAGAATTAATGTGACTGGCGTCACAAATAGACGTTTTCCTGCCGGCGGGCGCCGCATAATCGCCGCGCGTCAAACGGCGATTAGGTGAACCGCTTAACTGGATTAGCGATGGCGAATAAGCAACCGGTCGATTTCACAGGATACTGGCAGCGTCATGCCACTGAGTGACTAGTTTCCGCCTTCTCGGTGCGCCCCAGAGCCGTGTTGATCGCCTACTTCGCCCGCGCCGCCGCGTCGCTCACGATCTTGAAGGCTTCGGCCAGCGGCGGCTTGTCCTTGGAGACATCGGCGCCGACGGCGGACATCGTCTTGATCATCTCGGCTTGTTCGTCGGCCGGCAGATTGACGAACTCGCCGCCGCCGGCGGTCCAGGCCTTGACCGCTGCATCCTCGATCTCTTGCGCGCGCGGATTGAAGTTGAGCGCGGTAGCGGCGGCGTCGCGGTCGACGACCTGCTGCAGATCCGGCGGCAGCGAGTCGTACCATTTCTTGCTGATTTCGACGACGTAGAAGATCGCGGCGTGATTGGTCATGGTGATGTATTTCGCCGCATCGAAGAAATGCAGGCCGCTTAGGAGCTGGACGCCGGCAACCGAGGCGTCGAGCGCCCCTTGCTGGAGGGCGGCCACGACGTCGCCAGGCGACATCGCCACCGGCGTAGCACCCAATTTACTGAATGAGTCCGACTGGAACTGCGATGCAAAGATGCGCAGCTTCTTGCCCTTGAAATCGTCGAGATGGCGGATCGCGTTTTTGGAGACCACTTCGGACTGTTCGGCGAAGCCGACGGCAACCCCATGCAGCCCTTTATTGACGCCGAGCCCGAGATAAAACTTCAGCACCTGCGGATCGGCCGCGACTTTTTCGGCCTGGGCCGCGGATGTGACAAGACCGGGCGCGGCCAGCACCTCGAAACGTTCGTCGATGCCGACGAAAAATTCGGGCGGGATGATCGCGCATTGGATCGCGCCGAACTGCGTGCCTTCGATCTGCCGCGGGATGGTGCCGAGCTGGCTCGCCGGATAGAGCTGCGCCTTGATGCGTCCGCCCGAGTCTTTCTCGACCGCGTCGCCAAAGGCCTTGCCGTATTGATCGAGCACTGCATGAATGGTGGGCGTCGTGATCTTCATGACGAAGCTATTGTCTTGCGCCTGCGCGACCCCGCAGGCCAGCGCCGCGGCCAGGGTCAAAACGCCTGCGGCGGCGGTTACCGCCAATTTTTCTTGCACGAAATTCACGTTATCCTCCTTTGCGGATCGCGTCTTTTATCGGTGTCGCGTTGTTACAGACGGGACCGATGTTGTCCAGTTCGCCGGCTGCCGCTTCAATCCGCGCGCAATAGCGACGCGCCGGTCATTTCCTTCGGCTTCGGCAATTCCATCAGTTCGAGCAATGTCGGCGCGATGTCGGCGAGCTTGCCTTCCGCCACCAGCGCGCGATTGCGCGCGCCGAGAAGGATGAGCGGCACTGGGTTGGTGGTGTGCGCGGTGTGCGGGCCGCCGGTCGCCGGGTCGCGCATCATCTCGCTATTGCCGTGGTCGGCGGTGACCAATAACGCGCCGCCGGATTTCTCGATCGCCCGCGCGATGCGGCCTAAGCCCGTATCCACCGTCTCCACCGCCTTGATCGCCGCCGGCAGGCTGCCGGTATGGCCGACCATGTCGGGATTGGCATAGTTGAGCACGATCAGGTCGTATTTGCCGGAATTGATCGCGGCGACCGCCTTGTCGGTCAGCTCCGGCGCCGACATTTCCGGCTGCAGGTCGTAGGTCGCGACCTTGGGCGACGGCACCATGATGCGGTCTTCGCCGGCGTAGGGCTCCTCGCGGCCGCCGTTGAGGAAATAGGTCACGTGCGGATACTTCTCGGTCTCCGCCATGCGCAGTTGGGTGCGGCCCGCCTCCGCCACCACTTCGCCGAGGATGTTCTTCAGCGTCTGCGGCGGAAAGATCGTCGTCATCAGTTTGTCGAGCGCGTCGGAATATTGCGCCATGCCGACAGCGGCGGCGAAGCGCACGACGCGCCGGCGCGGGAAGCCGGAAAAATCCTTATCCAGCATCGCGCCCAAAATCTCGCGGACGCGGTCGGCGCGGAAGTTGAAGCAGAGCACGCCGTCGCCGTCCTTCATGCCGGAATAATCGCCGACCACCGCCGGCAGTATGAATTCGTCGAACTTTTTGTTGGCGTAGGCGTCGGCGATTGCCGCGGGCGCGTCGGGGAAACGCGGTCCTTCGGCTTCGACGATGGCGTTATACGCCTTCTCGACGCGATCCCAGCGCTTGTCGCGGTCCATGGCGAAATAGCGGCCGCACACGGTGGCGATCTTGACTGTCGGCGGCAGCGCCGCGAGCAAGCGCTTGATGTCCTCGGCGGCGGATTGCGGCGGTGTGTCGCGGCCGTCGGTCAGCGCGTGAACGAGCGTCGGGATTTTCGCGTCGGCCAAGATCTTCGCCAGCGCCACCGCGTGGTCCTGATGCGAATGCACGCCGCCCGGCGAAACCAGGCCCAGCAAGTGACAGGTGCCGCCGCTCGCTTTGAGCTTGGTGATGAGATCGGTCAGCGCCGGCGCGCGCGCGATTTCGCCGCTCGCGATGGCCGCGCCGATGCGCGGCAGGTCCTGCAGCACCACGCGGCCGGCGCCGATATTGAGATGGCCGACTTCGGAATT
>JASHOX010000169.1 GCA_030038415.1 Xanthobacteraceae bacterium | reverse complement strand
GGCGACGCGTTCATCAATGTCGATCAGCACGTAGCCGCCAAGCGCTCCCTGCGGGCTTTCATCGGCGACAATGTCGGAGGCCTGCGGCCCGGCTGCCGGTAACCCGCAGCCGCCGAGAAAGGCCGTCACCGCCAGGACGAATATCCCAGAACGGAAATGCTGTGCCATCCGCCCCTCAGCCCATCCCCGAATATGCTGGCCCCTCAATACACCACAATCCGATCCAAAAGCGCCATTACCGCCCCACAGCAAACCCAACACCCCAAAAGACGTCGCCCCAGCGCCACACCCCACCCTACCGCCGCATTCAATGCCAAATCGCTAATTATCAAGGTGCCAAGCGTGCGCCATCCGCTTGCTGATATGGAGCACCATCAGGCCACCGTTCCGGCGTCGGGCCGGCCGGCGGCGAGTGCGGCTCCGTCGTCATTTCTAGTCGTCGACCGCCCCGCCAGAGCCCGTTCGGCCAGTTCGCGAATGGAAGGTTCGCTCTGCCGGCGCGGCTCTTCGATCGCAAGCTGCCGAACTTGCAGCGTCATGCAAACTAAGAAACTAATGATAGCTGTTGAGCACCATGTTAGAGCTATTAAGTCCGGGTATTTCAACGTCTCCCCGAACAGATGGAAAGCGATTGGCCGGTAAAAAAATATTAGCGCGTTCAATAATGCCATCGCAACCCGCATTTCGGTTGGACCGATCCCGCCATAGCTGATCTGAAACACGTCGGTCACATTAGCACGCAAAAAACTAAGCGCCGAAATCATGGTGTAGATCGACAGACTTAGAAAGCAGACATCGAACCGAACGTAACCTGAGAAACCCAGTCCAACGGCGACCGGTAGCGCTACGAAGCAATCGATCGCGTTATCAAGATAATAGCCGTATCGGGGACGTTCGATTTTTCGTAACCGCGCTACCGTCCCGTCAAGCGAATCGCCAAACCAGTTGACGGCCAAACCGAGCGTCGCGAGCCACAACAGCACCACGTGTGACCCGGAGAAAGCGTAGGCAACTGCCGTGATAAGCGCGCCAAGCACGCCGATAACAGTCAGCAGATCAGGATTGATCCATGGCGGCATTTGTGCCGCGAGAAAGGCCAAGGCCGGACGTTCACAAGATTGAAGAACGCCTTCGTTCCACCGCTTCAGCAGGCCACCTTGCATGCTCGAACCCAACCCAGCCGCGGGATCAATCCAGTCTCATCCTGTATAGCCAAATCGTCCCTGAATTAGGGCCGAATCGGCAATGAAGCGGAACATTGTTGCATCCACCCTGGATGTCATCACAATAAGCTGCTCCTGAGTTCATCTGCAGCACGGCGTAGTCAAAATAATTCATATTTATCAGTCCGTTACGTAGTGGATTGGCGCAGGTCTGCACAGCTCGATTTTTCGCCCGCACTGGTCCCGCCACGATGCTATGTTGCGCAGGAGCTACCGGACTTGATTTCCAGACGCGGTCAGCCTGGTCGGGCGGCAGGATCGCTAAACCCTTCGTGGGGTTATTCGGCGCGGGGCGCGGGGGCGCTGGCATGGGGGATTGATTGGCTCCAGTTCATTATCTGCATGACGAAATCGCCGTCGTCGGCTGGTCCTGCAGGGTGCCCGGAGCGAACAGTGTTTCCGACCTGTGGTCGTTGCTGCTTGAGGGACGTTGCGCCATCTCGCAGGTGCCGGCCGATCGATTTTCGCTAGCCCGCTACGGACATCCCCGGCGCAACGAGCGCGGCAAGAGCTATACCTGGGCCGCCGGTGTTCTCGACGACATTTGGGGGTTTGACCCAAGCGTGTTCGGCATCTCGCCGCGTGAGGTGGCACAAATGGATCCGCAACAGCGGATTCTGCTGCAGCTGACCTGGGAGGCGCTCGAAGACGCCGGCATTCGCCCATCCGCGATTGCCGGCACCGAGGTTGGCGTTTTCGTCGGCGCATCGCAGAACGATTACGCGCACACGCTCTACGGCGATCCAGCAATTGCAGATTGCCATTTCGCCACCGGCAACGCGCTTGCCGTTGTCGCCAACCGTATCTCCCACATATTCGACCTGCATGGTCCGAGCATCACCTTTGACACCGCGTGCTCCTCGTCGCTGGTTGCGCTCCACCAAGCGACTGAAGCCTTGCGCGGCGGCCGGATCGAAACCGCTATCGTTGGTGGGGTCAATGTCATCGCCAGTGCGGCAGAATTCATCTCGTTTTCTCAAGCTGCGATGCTGTCACCGACGGGCCGGTGCCGTGCGTTCTCCGCAGACGCCGACGGCTATGTTCGGGCCGAGGGTGGCGCCGTGCTCATTCTGCGCAGGGGAGGCCCGAGCACGAGTTCCGTCCATGGCGTTGTCCTTGCGTCGGACGTCAATTCCGACGGCCGCACCAATGGCATAGCGCTGCCGTCCGCAAAGGCGCAGGAAGACCTTCTCAATCGCGTCTATTCCCGCGCCGGGATCGATCCTGCGCGATTGAGCTTCATCGAAGCCCACGGTACCGGCACGCCGGTCGGCGATCCCGCCGAAGCCAGCGCGCTAGGTCGCAGTCTCGGACACGCCAGGAACACACCGTTGCCGATCGGCTCCATCAAGACGAATATCGGCCATCTCGAGGCCGCATCCGGCCTCGCCGGACTGCTCAAGGCATTATTAGCGCTCAATCACGGCATTCTGCCGCGTACCCTGCACGTTCGCGCGCCCAATCCAAACATCGACCTGCAGCGTTTGAACTTGACGCTTTGCGAAGAGTCGCTGTTGTTGCCGCGTTCGGCCCAAGGCTGCGCCGGCGTGAATTCCTTTGGTTTCGGCGGCACCAACGCGCACGTTGTAATCGCGCCGGGTCGGATGCCACCGAAGGTGCTCAGTCGGCACCCTGCCGAGGGCGGTGATTTTTTCGCGCTCTCGGCCGCGAGCAGGCCGGCTCTGATTGCGCTGGCCCAACGCTACCGCGCACAACTGGCTCACCTGACCGATCAGGATACCGCGGCGACGGCAAGCGCGGTCGCTCACCGGCGTGATTGGCTGCAGGATCGCTTGGTCGTCTCGACCACGCGGCAGCGCGACGTCACAGCGGCACTTGAAGGATTCATCGGCGGGTCGGGACACCCGCAGCTCGATTGTGGAACTGCAATCGGCAAAGATTTGCCAGTCGCCTTTGTCTATTCGGGCAACGGCAACCAGTGGGCGGGGATGGGTCTCTCGGCCTATCGCCACAACGCGAAATTTCGCACCCATTTTGATACCGTCGACGATCACTTCCGGCGGGTCGCGGGCTGGTCGCTTAAGGAAGCTCTGGTCAGCGAGCAGCTCGGCGATCGCCTTTCGCTCACCAGCGTCTCGCAACCTCTGATCTTCGCGATTCAGAGTGCGATCACTGCGGCACTGACAGCCCGCGGCGTACGGCCAGCGGCGGTGCTCGGCCATAGCGTCGGCGAAGTCGCCGCCGCGGAAGCCGCGGGCATTCTTGATCTGCGGGCCGCCGTTGAAGTCATCTACTTTCGCAGTGCGCACCAGGAGCGGGTCCGCGGCCTCGGGCGTATGGCGGCGGTCCTTGCCGCCCCCGAAAGGACCGAGGGACTGATTGCAAGCATTGCCAATCTTGAAATCGCGGCGCGCAACAGCCCTCGCGCTACGACTTTGGCGGGTTCGACGGATGCGGTGACAGAGCTCAAACTGGTTGCCGAGGACCGCGGGATCGCCGCGCTCGATCTCGAACTCGACTACCCGTTCCACACCGCCTTGATGGCGCCAATCCAAGCGCTGCTGATCGCGGATCTCAAGCACATTACGCCGCAGAATGAGGTGGTGCCGTTCGTCTCGACGGTTACGGGTACTTGCCTGCCAGGATCGCGCCTCGGCGCGGACTATTGGTGGCTCAACGTCCGCGAGCCGGTGCAATTCCTCCACGGCATCCGTGAGCTTGCCAAGCTCGGCGCCCGGTTTTTCGTCGAGATCGGACCACGTGGCATGCTGCTCAAGCACATCGCGGACAGTTTAGTGGGAGAAATTGACGACTTTGTTACGCTCTCCGTCCTTGATCGTAATGACTCAGACCAGGATCCAATGTGTAAGATCGTATCGAAGGCTCTCATTAGCGGGGCGCAGCTTGATACTACGAACATCTTCGGAGCGGATCCGGGTGCTGCGGTTGCGCTTCCATCCTATGCTTGGCAGCAGCAGCAATTCCGCTTTATAGCGAGCCCCGAGGCGGTAGACCTTGTCGAGAGTGAGCGCCATCCCTTCAGTGGTGCTCGTTACTCGCGAGATGCTCTGGAATGGTATTCGCATATCGACACCGCGCTGTTTCCGGCCCTCGCCGACCATAAGATCGGCGAGCGCGTTTTGTTCCCCGCCACCGGATTTCTTGAAATCTCACTGGCTGTCGCACGTACGTGGCTGCGAACCAAAAGTGCCCGGCTTACCGACTTTGAAATTCTCAAACCGCTCGATCTGACCAGCGGGGAAACCCGCGAAATCATGTCGCGCGTATCACCGAATTCTAGCACCGTAGAAATCTTTAGCCGTCCGCGGTTGTCGCAGGTGAGTTGGCTATTACATTGCCGCTGCAAGATACTGCACGGCGATACCCATGCCGTGGTGCCCGGCGTAGCGGAATACAGAACTCGGCGCCGCTTTGACCGCGATGCAGTGTACCGGGTGGGGGACGCCAGTGGGCTGCATTATGGTCGCGCGTTCTGCTTGCTCGATAGTGCGGTTGTCCTCGACGACACTTTTATCCGCGTCGAACTTGGGAGCCAAGGCGCGAAAACGGATTTCGTGCTTGATCCCATTCGACTCGATGCATGTTGCCACGGAATGCTGACCGTCTTCGCCCAATTGCAGACGTTTGAGCGGGGTGTGAGCTATCTTCCGGTTCGTATAGATGAGACCGTACTCTTGACCGCTGGCGGTATTCCGCAAAGCGCAATTATCGAAGTGCTGAACAAGGGCGAACGCGCGATCCTTGCCAATTACTACTTTTTCGGATCGGAGCAGGAACTCCTCGCCATTCTGCGCGGAGTCCGCTGGCAGGCAGTCCAGGTGCGACGCGCCAGTGTTCTCGAGGCGAATGCCTTTGTTGAACTGCCGCAGCTCATAGACGGCAGCATTCTCGGCGAGAGCGGCCCCGCCGCTGGCGCCGATGCGATCGTTGCGCACGCCCGCGGCCAGGGCTTGTTGCCGGAGACGCCGCCTGCCGGCGAAGCTGAGCTGCTGATCGAAGGCTGTGCCACAGCGGCTGCTTACGAAGTCGCCTTAGGCCTGGCAGATGCCGGATGGATAGACATCGATGCGCTTATCGGCGTTGGTCGGCTTTCGCTCGCACTGCGCGCTTGGCTCGGGCGCCTGTTGGTGAGCCTTGAAGCAGCCGGACTCGCCAAAGAGCAGAATGGCCAGTGGCAAGTGATCAGCGATCCGCTGATGCCACGTGCGGCGTCGGTCGTGCGAGAGCTGGGAGTGAAGCACCCGGATCGTGCCGCTGAACTCTTTATTGTCGGGGCGTTTGTCGGATTGGCTGAACAGGTTGCGGAGAGTCGCGCCATTACTGCGTCGCCTGATTCGATCCTGTCCGCGAGCGTACTTGATTTCTACGATGCCGCGTCTGTATCGCTGCGGGAGTTAAGCGACATCATCGAGCGGTTGCTCGACAACGACGCGCTGTGGCCGAATGGCCGCGCGTTGCGGCTCTTACAGATTGGGTTTAGCCCCTTAACGGAATCGCTGCTGGCTCTGCGCCGCAAGAGGGATATCCTTCTCACGGTGTTCGAGCCGGATCATCGGTGCTTCGACGCTGCTCAGCGCGCGCTGGCTAAGCACGGCAATGTCGCACTGGTCGGTGTCGATCAGGCAGCGGACCTCGGCAAGTTCGACTTCGTAATTGCCGTCGAAAGCCTCCACCGGCTCCCCGCCAATGTCCGTCTCGCGGACGTGCGCGAATTGTTGGCCCCACGCGGAGTTCTGATGGCGTTTGAGCCCTTACCGTCCGTGTTTCGGGATCTCGCTTTTGGGCTCGATCCAGACTGGCTGGTTGCTGACGGCTCGGATCGTCCGGCGGGACGCCTTAAACGGACCAATTCCTGGCGGCTGGTCTTGGAGCGGGCTGGATTTGTCAACGTGCAAACGCACGTTGTTGCGCGCGGCAGCGGTTTCACGTCGCTGATCGTGGCCGAGGCAGAGCCGATCCCGTCAGCCGTCATATCTCGGGCGCTGCCGCCATTGACGTTGGTCCTCGACCCGAGATCTGGCTCCACCTCTGACTTCGGTCCGATGGTCAATGCAGTGTTGCGCGAGCGAGGCGTATCTTCAGCGATGGCGCTCACGCTGGATTTCTCGGATCCGGTGCCCGCGTTTCTCGTCCACGTCCTTGCCACCGACGCGACGCCGGGCGAAGCGGTGGATCAGCTCACCGCGTGCTGCCTGGAAATGAAAGCTTGTGCAGAGCGGCTTGGTTCTTTCCGCACCACGCTTTGGCTCGTGTTCAGAGGTGCGCTGGGGGGCCATGGTGCGAAGATTAATCCGCTCGCGACGGGAGCCTGGGCGTTTTCTCGCACCCTGGCCAACGAATTTCCAAATCTGGACGTGCGGCGCATTGACATCATGCCCGACCTACCGGACGAAGCATCTGCTGCTCGGTTGTGCGACATCATCCTTTCGGGAACGTCTGAAACCGAATTACAGATTGACGGCAAGTTCGTTCGCGCGGTGCGAGCCGACACGATCAAGCAGGTACTGGATCATACCCCCGCGCGCAGTGCCGATGCCCTGTGTCTGCAGCGACGCCTTATCCCTGGTCAGCGATTCCATTGGGAGCCGATCGAGCGTACGCCACCCGGACCCACCGAGGTCGAGATCGCAGTTATGGCGACCGGCCTCAATTTTCGCGATTTGATGTGGATGCTGTCACTGTTGCCCGACGACATCATGGAGCAGGGCGCTGCAGGCCCGACCTTCGGATGTGAGTGCGCGGGTGTGGTCACGCGCGTTGGCGTCTCGATCAGCCATCTGCGGCCCGGAGATCGTCTTGTCGCCTTCGCTGCTGCAGCGTTTGCAACCCACGTCACGGTAGCGGCGGATCAGGTGGCAAAACTGCCCGCAGGGATAAGTTACGAGGCCGGCGCAACGATTCCGGTGGCATTCCTGACGGCCTATTATTCTCTGGTCACGCAGGCAAAACTGAAGCGCGGCGAGTGGGTTCTCATCCATGGTGGGGCCGGTGGCGTCGGCATGGCGGCTATCCAAATTGCGCTGGCGCGCAAAGCGCGCGTCATCGCAACGGCAGGATCGAAAGCTAAACGCGACCTGCTCAAGATCCTTGGCGTGCATCATGCCTTGGATTCCCGTTCAACCTCGTTCGTCGATGACGTGCGTGCCATCACCAGCGATGGGGTCGATGTCGTGCTCAACAGTCTCGCCGGCGAGGCGATGGAACGTGGCATTGGCTGCCTGCGGGAATTCGGCCGCTTCGTTGAGCTTGGCAAGCGCGACTACGCGAATAACACCCACATCGGGTTGCGGTCGTTCCGCAACAATATCAGCTATTTTAGTGTTGACCTCGGTCAACTGATGATGACCAAGACAAATACTGTCAAAAAAATCTATGCGGACTTGATGCGGCATTTCAAAAGCGGCGTCCTTACACCGCTGCCATACAGCGAATTCCGTTCCTGCGATCTGCCGGAAGCCTTCCACCTGATGCAGCACTCCCGCCACGTCGGCAAAATCGTGGTGAAGCCGCCCACGGCCAGTCTGGTGCGGCAGCCATCAGCGTTCGCGGTGAGTGCCGACGGCACGCATGTGATCACCGGAGGGCTCGGCGGCTTCGGATTGGAAACTGCGAAATGGCTGGTTGATCGGGGTGCGCGCCACCTTGTGCTCGTTGGCCGGCGCGGCGTCGTAACCGACGAGGCGAGGGCTGTTGTTGCCGATCTCCGTGCACGCGGCGCCGACGTTTACGTGACGCCGTGCGACATCACCGATCGGCACGCGGTGGAGAAGCTGTTCGAGCACATTGCGGCAGCAATGCCGCCCGTGGTGGGGATCCTACATGCGGCCATGGTGCTCGACGACGGACTCCTCGTGAACCTGGACGAGGAACGTTTCCGTCGCGTACTCGCGCCGAAAGTGAAGGGCTTGGAGAACCTTGACGCCGCCACGTGCGGAACAGTGCTCGATTATTTCGTGATGTTTTCGTCCGTAACTACGTTGACGGGCAATCCTGGGCAAGCCAACTACGTCGCCGCCAACGCCTATATGGAGGGTATTGCCCGCCGGCGCCGCCAGGAAGGGCTTCCAGCCTTGGCAATCGGCTGGGGTCCGATTACCGATGTTGGCGTGCTGGCGCGCTCAGAGATGTTACGGTCCCGATTTCAGAAGCCGATGGGTGCTCGCGGAATGCGCGCTGCCGAGGCATTGGATCTCATGGCGCAGGCTCTCGAATTACCATC
>JASHOX010000168.1 GCA_030038415.1 Xanthobacteraceae bacterium | reverse complement strand
GTGAAGATATTGGCGTCGTAGTGGACCGAGAAAACTCCGAGGAAGAACAAGTTATGAATTGCGGCGATCAGGCCGCGAAAGAATATGGCGCCGAACCCGGTGACGAGCCCGGTGATCAGCGCAAGACATGAGAGAAAAACGAGCCCGCGCCGCCGCTCCGGCGCGGAATCGGTCGATGGCAGGGACATGATGCCGGCTCTTTAGCGTGCATCGTCCAGTCCGTCCACCGTGTCGTCGCGCTCGACCATCGGATGCTCGCGTGGCTAAGTGGGGATGTGACTTTGCTTGAGAAAATCTCACCGCTCCCGGACCGATTCGCGCGCTGGTTTGCCGGCCGCGGCTGGATGCCGCGCCTGCACCAGTTGCAACTTCTGGCGAAAGCGCAGGCCGGTCGCTCGGTCTTGCTGATCGCGCCGACCGGCGGCGGCAAGACGCTCGCCGGCTTTCTACCGAGCCTGGTGGAGCTAAGCGGCCTTAACGCGCCTTCAGCCGCGGCTAGCCGCGCCGGAGGAGGCAAGCGGCTCACCTCGATCGGTCGCGACCTCTGCCGCACGGGCGGACTGCATACGCTCTACATTTCACCGCTGAAAGCGCTGGCGGTTGATATTGCGCGCAACCTGGAAACGCCGGTCGCGGAAATGGGCCTGCCGATTCGCATCGAGACCCGCACCGGCGACACGCCGACATCCAAACGCCAGCGCCAGCGCCGCGATCCGCCCGACATTCTGCTGACGACGCCGGAACAATTAGCGCTCCTGCTCGCCTCCGCCGACGCGCCTTATCTGTTCGGCTCGCTCAAGCGAGTCGTTCTCGACGAGCTGCACGCGCTGGTGACGTCGAAGCGCGGCGATCTGCTCTCGCTCGATCTGGCTCGGCTGTTTCGCGTCACCCCCGATTTGACCAGTATCGGACTATCGGCGACCGTCGCCGAACCCGATGACCTTTGCCGTTTCATGGTGCCGCAACGCGGCGGCGCGGCGCGCGCCGACCTCATTGTCGCAGACGCGGGAGCCGCGCCGGATGTGGCGATGCTCGATAGCGTCGAGCGGCTGCCCTGGGCCGGCCATTCCGCACGCTATGCGCTCGGCGAACTTTATGCGCTGATCAAAACGCATCGCACCACGCTGGTCTTCGTCAATACGCGCAGCCAGGCCGAAGGGATTTTCCAGGATCTCTGGCATCTCAACGACGACAATCTTGCCATCGCGCTGCATCACGGCTCGCTCGACGTGGCGCAACGGCGCCGGGTCGAAAACGCCATGGCTGGCGGGCGGCTGCGCGCGGTGGTGTGCACCTCTTCGCTCGATCTCGGCGTCGACTGGGGCGAAGTCGATCTCGTCGTCAATGTCGGGGCGCCAAAGGGCGCGTCGCGACTCTTACAGCGCATCGGCCGCGCCAATCACCGCATGGACGAACCGTCGAAGGGCGTACTCATTCCAGCAAACCGCTTCGAGGTGCTCGAATGCCGCGCCGCGCTCGACGCCATCGCTGACAATGCGCAGGACACGCCGGCGCCGCGCATCGGCGCGCTCGACGTGCTCGCGCAGCACGTCCTTGGCTGCGCCTGTGGCGCGCCGTTCTCGAGCGATAATCTCTATGCCGAGGTGACGTCCGCTGCACCCTACACAACGTTGACCCGCGCCGATTTCGACGCCGTCGTCGATTTCGTCGCCACCGGCGGCTATGCCCTCAAGGCCTATGAGCGCTTCGCCCGGATCAGACAGGGCAAGGACGGCCGCTGGCGCATCGCCAATCCTAATGTGGCGCAGCGCTACCGGTTCAATGTCGGCACCATTGTCGAAGCCGACATGCTGAAGGTGCGGCTGGTTCGCTCGCGGGCCTCGAAAATCATTCCGCGCGGCGGCCGGCTCCTTGGCGAGGTCGAGGAATATTTCGTCGAGACCATGGTGCCGGGCGATACATTCGTGTTTGCCGGCGAAATCCTCAAATACGAGGCGATCGTCGAGGACGAGGTTTATGTGTCGCGCGCGACGTCCGAGGATCCCAAGGTGCCGGCCTACGAGGGCGGCAAATTTCCGCTTTCGACCTATCTCGCCGACCGCGTGCGCGGCATCATTTCCGACCCGCGCGCTTGGCGCGCGCTGCCGACGCAAGTGTGCGAATGGCTCGAGATCCAACAGTGGCGGTCGCAAATGCCGGGCCGCCGTGAGCTGCTGGTGGAAACCTTTCCGCGCGCCAACAAGCATTACCTGGTCTGCTACCCGTTCGAAGGGCGTCTCGCCCACCAGACGCTCGGCATGCTGTTGACGCGCCGCCTCGAACGCGCCCGGTTGAAGCCTTTGGGTTTTGTCGCCAACGAATATGCGCTTGCGGTCTGGGGCATTGGCGATGTCGCGGCGCGCATTGCGCGTGGCGAACTCTCGCTTGCCGCCTTGTTCGACGAGGACATGCTGGGCGACGATCTCGAAGCGTGGCTTGCCGAATCGGCCTTGATGAAGCGCACGTTTCGCAATTGCGCGATCATCGCCGGACTGATCGAGCGGCGTTTCCCGGGCCAGGAAAAGTCGCGCCGGCAGGTCACCATTTCGACCGATCTCGTTTACGACGTGCTGCGCAGCCATCAGCCCGATCACGTGCTGTTGCGCGCCGCGCGGGCCGATGCCGCCACCGGCCTCCTTGACGTGCGCCGGCTCGGCGCAATGCTGTCGCGCATCAAGGGGCGAATCGTCCATAAGGCGCTCGACCATGTCTCGCCGCTGGCGGTGCCGGTCATGCTGGAGATCGGGCGCGAGGCGGTCTATGGCGAAGCGGCCGACACGCTGCTCGCCGAGACGGAGGCCGAATTGGTGAAGGAGGCGATGCAGTGAGAGACGGTGTGTTGCCCGCTCATTCCCGCGTAAGCGGGAATCCAGCAGCTGGGTCCCCGCTTGCGCGGGGACGAGCGGACGAACATGTCATTATGCTCGCCGGCATCACTCTGGTCGCCGATCCGGCGGGCGCGCTGTTTTGGCCAGACGAAAAACTGCTCGCGGTCGCCGATCTGCATCTGGAAAAGGGCTCGGCCTTTGCCGCGCGCGGCGTGCTGCTGCCGCCTTACGACACGGCGACGGCTTTGGCCCGGCTCGGCCGGCTGATCGAGCGCTATGCGCCTCGCCTTGTCGTCGCTCTCGGCGACAGCTTTCACGACGGCGGCGGTCCGGCGCGGATGCATGACAGCAGTCGCGTGGCGCTGCAAGCGTTGCAACGCGGCCGCGATTGGCTCTGGATCGCCGGCAACCACGATCCCGACAGGCGTGATAATATCGGCGGTCGGTTCGCCGATACCTTGGCGCTGGGCGCGCTGACGTTTCGTCACCAGCCGTCGCCACGGCCGAGCGACGGCGAAATCGCCGGGCATCTGCATCCGGTGGCGCGCATCGCCCGGCGCGGACGCGCGGTGAGCCGCCGCTGCTTCGCTGGCGACGGACGGCGGCTGGTCATGCCAGCCTTTGGCGCTTATGCCGGCGGCCTCAATGTCCGCGACCGGGCCATCGTCTCTTTATTTGGCGCGCTGTCTTTTACCGCGCATATGCTGGGCACCGGCCGGCTTTACGCCGTCACCGCCGCGCGCTGTCTCGCCGATTGACGCTTCAGTTCAGCTCGGATTCGAGCGCCAGCGGCTTGCCGGCCATCGGAGGTGGCCTCGACCTCTCGGCGCGCTCCGATGCATCCCAACCGCCTGGCGGCGCCTTTACGTCGACGGCGTCTTCCGGCTGCGGCTCGGCGGACCACTTCTGCACCGCCAGTTTGGCTGCCGCCAGCGCTTGCGCGTCGAGACGGGCGGCGACTTCGTTGCGCTTCTTGGCCGCGTCGCTGTCACCCTTGCCGGCCGCCAGCGCGAACCATTTGTAGGACTCCGCGTAGTTTTGCTCCACGCCGATACCGCGCGCGTAGAGAATGGCGAGATTGTATTGGCTGTCGGTGACGCCGCGGTCCGCGGCCTTGCGGAACCATTGCGCGGCGGTGCGGTAGTCGGCGGGACCATTGATGCCCTCGGCATAGAGCACCGCCAGATTGTGCATCGCCTTGCCGTTACCCTTCGTGGCGGCGGCGGCGTAGAGGTCACGCGCCACGGCGAGGTCTCGCTTCACCGCGATGCCTTTTTCGTAAAACGCGCCGAGCCGGAATTGCGCCGGCGCCAGCCCTTGCTTGGCGGCGAGCTGCAGCCAGCGCACCGCCTCGCCGTCGCTCTGGGGAACGCCATGGCCCTCGGCAAAGCGGCTCGCGACTTCGAACTCCGCCGCCGCATTGCCGGCAATAGCCGCTGCGCGCAATTTCGGTCCACCGATCGTGGCCGGCAGCTTACCAGTTACCATCGACGGCGCCGCCGGAGCTTGCTCCGTCGCGATGCTCACCGGCGGCTGTGCCTGGGGCGGCGGCGGCACGCGATGCGGCAACGAGCCAGTGATGTCCGTGGAGTACGGCAGAGACGATTGCCGTTGCGTTACGGGCGGCGCTGCCGCCGGCGCACCGGGCGTCGCGCTTTGCGGCTCAGTCGGCGTCGGGTCAGATGATGCGCCAGAAGATGCGCCAGGTGCTGAGGGCGCCATGCTGGGCGTTGTGGCGGGCGCGGTTTGGAGCGGAGCATTTGGGACCGGCAGGACCAGCGGTCCCGATTGCTGGTTCACCTTAGAATCCGCTTCCGGCAAAACCTTTGGCGGCGCTGCTTGCTGCGCTGGCGCGGACGGCAGCGGTGCCGGACTGTTATTCGGAGTTGCCCGATCTTGGAACATGCGCAACGCGACGTGCAGGAAGACGCCGGCGATCAGCACCGCGGCACCGGCCACAATGAGCTTGCGCAGACGGGACGGTTTCTGCGCTTGCAGCGCGTTGGTCGCCGCGCTTTCGCCGCGTGCGTGGCGCTCGGGTGGCGCCGCTGCGGCCGCCTGCGCGGCGCGCCGGGCTGCGGCGATGAAATTCGGCTTGGCGCCCTGCTCAGCAATGACCGGGGGTTTGGCGAAATCGACGGCGGCTTCGGACGCTGCAATGCGTTCGGCGGCCGACGGCATCGCGCGCGGGCCGGCTGCGGAGCCCGGTTCCAGCGGATGATCGGGCGGTAAATTTGGATCGATCGGCGTCCGGCTCACGCCACCGCGGCGTGCCGCGACGTCGGCGACCGCCGGTGTCGATGTCGTCGCCGCGGTGGGCGGCGGAGCGACGGACGGGGATGCGGGCGTCGCTACGGACGTTGCTGCAGACGTGGCCTCGGCCGTCGGCATCGGCTTGGCGGTACGATCGGGCGCAGGCTCGCGCGCGGGTGCTTGTGGAGGTTGTTGTGCAGGTGCTCGTGAGGTGACTTTTTCCGATTGTGCGTCGCTTGCCGCAGTCGCTCGGGTCGCCCCATCATGCATGCCGCTTTCGATCATGGCGAGGCGGTCGACCACGTGCTCGACGGCACCGTGCACGGCTTCGAGCGAATCTTGCGTGCGCTGTTCGCTGCGTTTGATCTCGGCGACGTCGCGCTCGATGGCTTCGACCGGCTTGCGCGGTGCGGCGGCAGCGGCCACGCCGTTGCCGCCGCGGATCTGTTCTATATGCACCAGCAAATCGGTGATCCCGCGCTCGACCGCTTCAAGATTGCCGAGCCGTGCGTCGGACGCGTCGAGCCGCTTGATCAGTTGGGCAATACGGTCCTCCAGCGCGCCGAGCGCGGCGTGATCGGTATGGGTGAGCTGCACCCATTCGAGCTTTTCGATCAGTCCGGAGAGAAGCCTCTCCAGCTCGTACGGCACGGCGCGACCCGCTTCGCTCGAAGCGTTGAGCGCATTGGCCAGCGTATCGATGCGGCTCTCAAGCGCGGAAACCGCCTGGCCGCTGGCGACGCTACCGGCGACGACGTCCACCTTGGCGGCGAGTAAACGCACGTCCTCCGCCACTTTGGTCAAGGTGTCGTTGGAGGCGACATGGGAGACGATGCCGCGTAGCGCGCCGATGGCCGTCTCCAGCTGTTGCAGCGCTGCCGGATCTTCTTTGGCGATGATCAGGTCGACCTTTTGCGACAGCGCTTTCACCGTGTCGTCGAACCCGGCCAGGTTCTCGGCCGGCGTCAAATTGCGCAGCGCGTCGCGGACTTCCTTCAGCCCGCACTCGATTCCGGCCAGCACGTCCAAATCAACGCCGGATGCGCGAGATTGATCAAGCCGCTTTGTCAGCGCCTGCACCTCGGCTTCGAGCGATTCCACAGCGCGGCGCGGTAGCGCTTCGGTGAGCTGCTCTCGGATTTCCGCAAGGTCCTTGCGGAAGGATTTGACGACATTTTCGAATTCGCTCGACGGCCGCAGCGCTTCGATCCGCGTCGTGATGTAGCGCAGCTGTTCGTCGAGATTGCTGATGTCGACGGCAGCCTCCGCCGTGGGCTGTTGCATGGGGGGAGGCAGCGGCGGCGGCGCCAGTGGTGCTGGCGGCTCTGGCGAGACGGCGGCCGCCACAGATGCGATTGAAGCGACCGAAGCGACGGGGACGACGGAAGCGGCCGCGTCATCGCCGTAAAGCTGGCGTTGACGCTCGGCGATCTCGGCGACCGCGTTGTCGACCGACACCAAGGGTCGATGCCTCGGCGCGTGATTGACGTGGCGTGGGCGTGGCGGCGGCTGATAAGCGTGCGGCTGCAGCGCCGGGGCGCCGGTCAGCCGCGACGCGTCGGTCCGCGCCATGCGTTCGAGCTGCTGCGTCAGCCGGTCGAGGCGGGCATGGACTTCGCCAAACTCCTCGCGGGCCATCGTAACTTCGCGCTCGAAATCGACTTCGCGTTTGCCCCGGTGGCGTCGCGACGACAGCTCATCATCTTCATGTTCAGGGCGAGCGCTGCGGCGCCGCGGCGGGAGCTCGTCTTCTGCATGGCGGGCGCGGCGGCGGCGGGCGCGGCGATCATCATAACGCGACTCGCGGCGCTTGTCGTCGCGCCAATCTCCGTCGCCGTCATCATAATCATAATCAGCGGAGCGCATTGGCTCGCCGTAATCGTCGTTGTCCTGGTCGTCCTGGCGGATGACGTTGTTCAGCCATTCCCCGACCGACATGCCGGAACGGCGCGCGGCGTCGCGGGCGGCTTCGCGCGTTTCGGGACGGAGGCCTCTCAGGTTCCACGGACCGCCGGATTTCATTTGCGCGCCAAGCCACTCCGGGAGGAACGAGATGACCCTGTTTGAGCTTGGGCTCATTAACAGACGAAGCGGAGGGCGCAGTCTTGTGTCCTCGGCACGGACTCTTCCGGATTAGCGTAAACAAGTCGTTAATGCTGTCGCGGTGGGCAATTTCGCCGGGATTCCGGCGGTACCCGGTGCAACGCGAAATCCCGTAAATGGCCGTCGTGATGGCGTCGTGAATCAGCTAGTTTATGCGTCGATCCGCCGCTGGCGGACGCCGGGGAGGGACGTCATGCCGAGCTACAAGGCTCCCGTCGACGACGTGATGTTCCTGTTGAGCGACGTGTTCCATATCGATCGCCACAACAACCTGCCGGGCTTCGCCGAAGCGACGCCGGATCTCATCGAGGCGGTGTTCGGCGAGGCGGCAAAATTCGCCGAACAAGTGCTCACGCCGCTCAACCGCGTCGGCGACAAGGAAGGCTGCCGCCGGCACGATGATGGTGCGGTCACCACCCCGACCGGATTTAAGGACGCCTACCAGAAGCTAACCGCCGGCGGCTGGCTCGGCATCGCCGCGCCCGCCGAATTCGGCGGTCAGGGCCTGCCGATGGTGCTGGCGCAGGCCGTCAACGAATTTCTCTGCTCGGCGAATATGGCCTTCGCCATGTATCCCGGCCTCACCGAGGGCGCGATCGCGGCGCTGCAGGCCCACGCATCGCCGGAGCAGAAAGCGCTTTATTTGCCGAAGCTGATTGCCGGGCAATGGTCGGGCACCATGAATCTCACCGAGCCGCAATGCGGCACCGATCTCGGTCTCGTGCGCACCCGCGCCACGCCGCAGCCGGACGGCAGCTACAAGATTTCCGGCACCAAGATCTTCATTTCCGCCGGCGAGCACGACCTCGTCGAGAACATCGTGCATCTCGTGCTCGCTCGCATCGACGGCGCGCCGGTCGGCACGCGCGGAATTTCGCTGTTCATCGTGCCGAAATTCCTGCCCGATGCCGGCGGCGGCATCGGGGCGCGTAACGCGGTGTCGTGCGGCTCGATTGAAGAGAAGATGGGAATCCACGGCAACGCCACGTGCGTGATGAATTACGACGGCGCCACCGGCTGGCTGATGGGCGAAGCCAATCGCGGCCTGCAGGCGATGTTCACGATGATGAATGAGGCACGGCTCGGCGTCGGCGTGCAGGGCTTGGCGCTGTCCGAGGTCGCCTATCAGAATGCCGCGGCCTACGCCAAGGAGCGGCTCGCCGGCCGCGCCTTGACCGGAGCGAAATTTCCGCAGCAGCCCGCCGATCCGATCATCGTGCATCCGGACGTGCGCCGCATGCTGATGTCGATGCGCGCCTTCAATGAGGCGGCGCGCGCGCTGGTGCTGTGGGTCGCGCTCCAGAGCGACGTCGCGCACCGCTCCGAGGACGCCAAGGAGCGGCAGGCGGCGGAGGATCGCCTGGGCCTGATGACGCCGGTGATCAAGGGGGTGCTCACCGATCAGGGTTTTGCCAATACGGTTTCGGCGCAGCAGATATTCGGCGGTCACGGTTACATTGCCGAGCACGGCATGGAACAGTTCGTGCGGGATGCACGTATCGCCATGCTTTATGAGGGCGCCAACGGCATTCAGGCGCTCGACCTCGTCGGCCGCAAGCTGCCGAAGGACGGCGGCCGCGCCTTGCAGGCTTTCTTCGCCGAGGTGACCGCCTACATCAAGCAGCACGGCGCGGATGCAGGCATGGCGCCCTTCGTCACGCCGCTTAATCAGGGGCTCGGCGAATTGCAGCAGGCGACCATGTGGTTCTTGCAGAACGCGCTCGGCAATCCCGATAATGCCGGTGCCGGTGCGACTGACTATATGCACCTCTTCGGCCTGGTCGTGCTCGGCTATATGTGGTGCCTGATCGCCGAGGCGGCCAAAACCAAGGCGAGTGGGGGAGATGGCGCGGCGGGACGGATGGCGGAGCGGCTGACGACCGCCCGCTTTTTCATGGAGCGGATGCTGCCGGCGGCGGCGACGCATCTGGCGCGCATCAAGGCCGGCGCCGCGTCGACCATGGAATTGCCGGCCGAGGCGTTCTAGCTATTCGAGGAAGTGCCCATTGTGTCTGCAGTGAAGTTTGAGAGGAATTCATGCCCGACGCCTTCATCTACGATCACGTGCGCACCCCACGCGGCCGCGGCAAGGTCGACGGCTCTCTGCACGAAGTGACCGCGCTCAATCTCGCCAGCCAGGCGCTCGGCGCCATCAAGAGCCGCAACAACCTCGATACCGCCTTGGTCGATGACGTGGTCATGGGCGTGGTCGATCCGGTTGGCGAGGCGGCGGCCGATATCGCGCGCACTGCGGCGCTGGTGGCCGGCTACGGCAACGAGGTTCCCGGCGTGCAGATCAACCGGTTCTGCGCGTCGGGGCTCGATGCGGTGAATTTCGCTGCCGCCCAGATCATGTCGGGCCAGCAGGAAATGGCCGTTGGCGGCGGTGTCGAATCGATGAGCCGGGTCGGCATCGGTTCCGCCGGCGGCGCCTGGGCGGTCGATCCGTCGATCGCGGTGGCGCATTACTTTCTGCCGCAGGGCATTTCCGCGGATCTCATCGCCACCAAATACGGATTTTCCCGCGACGACGTCGATGCCTATGCGGTGGAGAGCCAGAAGCGTGCGGCGGCGGCGTGGGATGAGGGCCGTTTCAATCACTCGGTCGTACCGGTCAAGGACGTCAACGGGCTGACCATCCTGGCGAAGGACGAGCACATGCGGCCGGGGACGACGATGCAATCGCTCGCGGCATTGCAGCCGTCGTTCGTGCAAATGGGCGAGCTGGGCGGCTTCGATGCGGTCGCGATCCAGGCCCACCCCGAGGTGGAATATGTCAATCACGTCCACCACGCCGGCAATTCCTCGGGCATCGTCGACGGCGCCGCGGCAGTCCTGGTCGGCAACAAAGCGGCCGGTCAGAAGGCGGGGCTGACGCCGCGCGCCCGGCTGCGCGCCTTCGCCAATATCGGCTCCGATCCGGCGCTGATGCTGACCGGTCCGATCGACGTCACCAAGAAAGTGCTCAAGACCGCCGGCATGACGCTTGCCGACATCGATCTCATCGAGATCAACGAGGCCTTCGCCTCGGTGGTGTTGCGTTATCTGCAAGCCTTCGATCTCGATGCGGCCAAGGTCAACGTCAACGGTGGCGCCATCGCACTCGGCCATCCGCTCGGCGCCACCGGCGCCATGATCCTCGGCACGCTGGTCGACGAGATGGAACGGCGCAACGTTTCGACTGGGCTCGTCACGCTCTGCATCGGCGCCGGCATGGGCACCGCCACCATCATCGAGCGGGTGTAAGCGCATGCCCAAGATCGACATCGCCAAGGTGCCGGCGCAGCCGATCGCTTCATACCCGAAGGAATTCGCGTCCGTCATCTCCGGCCGGGAGAAGCAGCGCATCGGCGATGCCGCGGGGCTGACCCAATTCGGCGTCAATATTACGCGGATCAAGCCGCATTCGGCTTCGGCGCTGCGTCACGCCCACGACAACGAGGACGAATTTATTTTCATGCTCGAAGGCGAACTGGTGCTGCACGAGAACGACCGCGAAATCGTGCTCAAACCAGGCGACGCCGCGGGATTCAAGGCCGGCAGCGGCATCGCGCATTGCCTAATCAACCGCACTGATCGCGATGCGGTTTATTTCGAAGTCGGCACGCGCGCCAAGAGCGAGCGCGTGCAATATCCCGACGTCGACTTTATGATGGAACGCGACGAGAAGGGCCGCCGCTTCTTCCGCAAATCCGGCGAGCCGATCGGAGATTGACCAGCCATGCCGAAGATCGACATTGCCAAAGTTCCGGTCGATACGCGCACGGGTTATCCGAAACCTTATGATCGCGTGGTGATCGGCCGCGAACGCAAGCGGCTCGGCAATGCCGTCGGCCTCGACCAGTTCGGTGTCAATCTCACGACGCTGAAGCCCGGCGCCGCGTCCGCGCTGCGGCACTGGCACGAGCGAGAAGACGAGTTCGTCTATATTCTGGAAGGCGAAGTCGTGCTGATCGAGGATGGCGGCGAATGCGTGCTCAAGCCGGGCGATGCCGCAGGCTTTAAGGCGAACAGCGGCGACGGCCATCAACTCGTCAACCGCGGCGACCGCAACGCGACCTATCTTGAGATCGGTACGCGCTCCAAGCATGAGCGCGTCGACTATCCCGATGTCGACCTGATGGTCGTGCGCGACGATAACGGCATGCGTTACACCCACAAGAACGGCGAACCGTATGGCTGAGAGCAAACCGACCTTCACCAATTTCACGCTCGACATCGACGGCGACGGCATCGCGCTCGTTACCTGGAACGCGCCGGGCCGTACGATGAACGTCATCGATGTGAAGGTGATCGAGGAGCTGTCGACCATCGTCGAGGAGCTGGCGATCGACGGCGCGGTCAAGGGTGCGGTGATCACGTCGGGCAAGGACACCTTCTGCGCCGGTGCCGATCTCACCATGCTGGAAGCCTTGAGCCGCACCTTCGCCGATCTCGCGGCATCGCAAGGCGCCGAAGCGGCCAATGCCAAGCTGTTTGACGAGAGCCGCAAGACCTCGCTGCTGTATCGTCGCATCGAGACCAGCGGCAAGCCGTGGGTCGCGGCGATCAACGGTACGGCGGTCGGCGGCGGCTTTGAACTGACGCTCGCCTGCCATCATCGCATTGCCGCCGACAACGGGCGAACACGGCTCGGCCTGCCCGAGATCAAGGTTGGTCTGTTCCCGGGTGCCGGCGGTACGCAGCGCGTCGCCCGCATGCTGCCGCCCTCCGATGCGCTACAGTTTTTGCTCAAGGGCGATCAGTTGCAACTCAATCGCGCCAAGGCGATGAAGCTCATCGACGCCGTGGTGCCGCAAGGCGATCTGATCAAGGCGGCGAAGGACTGGATAAAATCGGGCGGCACGGCCAAGGCGCCGTGGGACGTCGACGGCTTCAAACTGCCAGGCGGGCCGGTCTATTCCAAAGCCGGCATGATGGTGTTCCCGCCGGCCAACGCCATCTATCGCCGCGAGACCTACGACAATTACCCGGCCGCGCGCGCCATCATGCAGGTCGTCTATGAGGGCCTGCAGCTGCCGATCGATCAGGCGCTGCGCGTCGAGTCCCGCTGGTTCGCCAAAATCCTGCGCTCGCCGGAAGCAGCGGCGATGATCCGCACGCTGTTCGTCTCGCTCCAAGAGCTCAACAAGGGGGCGCGGCGCCCCGCCGTGCCGGCGAAGCCGCTAAGGAAGATCGGCGTGCTCGGCGCCGGATTCATGGGTGGCGGCATCGCGTATGTCAGCGCGCTCGCCGGGGTCGAGGTCATGCTGATCGACCGCGATCCGGAAACCGCGGAAAAAGGCAAGGCGCATTCGCAGAAGCTGATGACCGATCAGGTCAATCGCGGCCGCGCCACCACGGCCGACCGCGAAGCGCTGCTGTCGCGCATCCATCCGACCGCCGATTACGTCGCGTTGAAGGACTGCGATCTCGTCGTCGAGGCCGTGTTTGAGGATCGCAAGGTCAAGGAAGAGGTGATTTCGCGAGCGCAGAACGTGCTCGGCGATCAGGCGATCTTCGCCTCCAACACCTCGACACTGCCGATCTCGTCGTTGGCGGCCGCGTTCAAGGACCACAGCCGTTTCATCGGCATCCACTTTTTCTCGCCGGTCGAACGCATGATGCTGGTCGAGATCATCATGGGCAAGGAGACTGGAGACACCGCGCTCGCCACCGCGCTTGATTACGTGCGCGCCATCCGCAAGACGCCGATCGTGGTCAATGATTCGCGCGGCTTTTATACGTCGCGGGTAGTCGGCACCTACATCCGCGAAGGCCATCTGATGCTGACCGAAGGCGTGCCGGCGGCGATGATCGAGAATGTCGGGCGCATGGCCGGGATGCCGGTCGGGCCGCTGGCGCTCACCGACGAGGTCGCCGTCGACCTGGCTTGGAAAATTCTCAAAGCAACTGAGGCCGATCTCGGCGCCAAGATGATCGATCTCAAGCAGAAGACGCTGCTCGAGGAAATGGTGGAAAAGCGCGGACGCTACGGCCGCAAGAACGGCAAAGGCTTTTACGATTATCCGCAGAACGGCCCAAAACGGCTGTGGAAGGGACTGACCGAGCTGCAGCCGCAAAAACTCGACCCCGACAGTATCGATATAGCGGTTCTGGAACGCCGGCTGCTGGCGATGCAGGCGCTCGAATCCTCCCGCTGCATCGAAGAGAAGGTCGTCACCGACGTGCGCGAAGCCGACGTCGGCTCGATCCTCGGCTTCGGTTTTGCCCCTTTCACCGGCGGCACGATTTCTTATATCGACGGCATGGGCGTCCAGGCCTTTGTCGATCTCTGCAACCGCCTCGCCAAGGACTACGGCGAGCGTTTCAAGCCGTGCAAGCTGCTCAACGACATGGCGAAAAAAGGCGACACGTTCTACCGCCGTTTCCCGCCGCCGCAGCGCGTGGCGGTCGCTAAAGCGTCATGAGCGCTGCATTGCCCTCCTACGCCTACCGCGTATAAGGTCGCGGCCGATTTTTTCCGGGACCCTGCATGGCGCGTGATCAAGTCGACCTGACGCCGATCGAGCGGCGCGACGATCTTGTGCATTGGCTTGCAGAGGGCGTCAAACCCAAATCGCAATTCCGTATCGGCACCGAGCACGAGAAGTTCGTCTTCACGCTGGAAGGCCACCGGCCGGTGCCCTACGAGGGGCGCCGCGGCATTCGCGCGCTGCTCGAAGGCATGCAGCTTTTGCTCGGCTGGCAGCCGATCATGGAGGGGCCGAATATCATCGGCCTGCTCGACGTGCCCGGCGGCGGTGCGATTTCGCTCGAGCCCGGCGGTCAGTTCGAGCTGTCCGGCGCCCAGGTCGAATGCGTGCACCAGACTTCGAGCGAACTGATGGCGCATCTGGCGCAGGTGCGCGAAGTGGCGCAGCCATTGCACATCGGTTTTCTCGGCATCGGTTTTACGCCGAGCTGGGCGCGCGCGGAAATCCCGAAAATGCCGAAGGGCCGCTACAAGATCATGACCGAATACATGCCGAAAGTTGGCAAGCTCGGCCTTGACATGATGTATCGCACCTGCACGGTGCAGACCAATCTCGATTTTTCCTCCGAAGCCGACATGGTCAAGAAGCTGCGCGTTTCGATCGCGCTGCAGCCGATAGCGACGGCGCTGTTCGCCAATTCGCCGTTTACCGAGGGCAAGCCCAACGGCTATCTCTCGTTCCGCGCGGAAATCTGGCGCGACACCGACAATGCGCGCGCCGGAATGCTGGCTTGGGCGTTCGAGCCGGGTATGGGATTCGAACGCTGGGTCGATTATGCGCTCGACGTGCCGATGTATTTCGTCAAGCACGGCGACGCCTACGTCGACGTCTCGGGTCAGTCGTTCCGCGACCTGTTGGCGGGTGAGCTGCCGGCGATGCCCGGTGCGCGCGCGACGCTCTCGGATTGGGCGAACCACCTCAGCACGATTTTCCCCGAGGTGCGGCTCAAGCGTTATCTGGAAATGCGCGGCGCCGATTCCGGCTCGCTGCCGAACCTCTTGGCGTTGCCGGCCCTGTGGGTCGGCATTCTTTACGATGATGTCAGTCTCGATGCGGCGTGGGATCTGGTCAAAGACTGGAGCGCGCAAGAGCGGCAAAAGCTCCGCGACGATGTGCCGAAGCAGGGCCTCGCGGCGACGGTTCGCGGCCGCACCGTGTTCGAGATTGCAAATGACGCTCTCAAGCTGGCGCGCGCCGGGCTCGCGCGCCGCAAATGCCTCGATGCGGGAGGGCGGGACGAGACACGCTATCTTGAAGTTTTGGAAGATCGTTTGGCGCGCGGCACCACGCCCGCGCAGGAGCTATTGGAGAAATTCTACGGCCCGTGGGACGGCTCGGTCGATCCGATCTATAACGAAGAGGCCTATTGAGGAAGCGCGCGAGGCCCCTTATTGCGCGCAACATCATTGATCAATGTCGTAGAGCCGTTTTGCCTCGGTAAGCGCCGCATCGCAAGCGGAAGCGTTGCCGGCAGCGTCCGCCTTGCGCGCAGCCTCAAGCGCGGCGTCTGCTTGTTTGCGAGCAATCTGTTGGGCGTGCTCAACGTCCTCCGGCGTTGGCTGGTGATGCAACTGCGCACCGAGGGTTTGCGAAAAGGTTGGGCCGCTCTTCGGGCCCGGTGGGAGAGCGCGAACTTGCTGCTCGAGTGCAGCGATCCGCGCTGTGCACGGACCGCTATGGGCGACGCCGGCGCTGGCGAGCACCGCCGCAGCCGCCGTGCCGAAAAGGAGGCCGCCGGCGACGGTGTCGCCGAGAAATCTCCGGGTCCACCCGCTTAAGCTGCTCATATCGCCTACAGGATATGCCAGTTCAAGCTCCAAATTCTAGGGCGGTTTTGCCGCCGCAGACGCGCCGAGGAGCCTGCGTTTACTCTTCGTTTAGTGTTGCGAGCCCCGGCAAACCGCGAATTCGCCGGCTAAAATACGTACTTTCTCGGCAACCTTACCGTTTTTGTTTTATTTTTACGTCTCGTCGGCAGAATCCGATCCATGACCAAAAGCGCGACCGCGGAAGTGCAGCGCCAACATGCCGAACGGCAGCTGTTCAGCGCCCGCCGCGCATTGGCTCACCTTGTCCAAATGTACGACAGCGGCCAGTGGCGGCATTACTACAAAAAGGAAGAGGCCTTCGCCGAGGCGGTACGCGAAGCGCGGCAAGCCGTCGAGCAGTGGACTGACATCGTCAACCAGATTGGCGGCGGCTAGCCTCGGACCCTCGTGGCGGCGCGTCGCCTAGACTTAGGCCCTGAACGAGACCATGATCCATCCGCCGTGAAAGCGCGGGAGGATGGATGCTCGAGCATTATCACAATATCAATTCGGTCTGCGCCCAGAAGGTGCGTATCGCGCTCAAGGAGAAGGGCCTCGACGCCAAGGAGCATCTTCTCACATTGCGCGGCGACCAGTTCGATCCGGCTTATCTTAAGCTCAATCCGAACGGCGTGGTGCCGACGCTGGTGCATGCCGGCAACGCGATCATCGAATCGTCGCTGATCCTGTATTACCTGGATGAGGCGTTTCCAGCTCCGCCGCTGATGCCGAAAGAGCCGCTGCTTCGTCACCGGGTGCGGCAGTTCAACAAGCTGATCGACGAATATCTGCATAATTCTTGCATGATTCTCACCTTCGCCACGGCGTTCCGGCCGAATTTTCTCAAGCTGCCACGCGAGGCATGGCTTGCCGAGGTCAACAAATCGCCGTTAAAGCGCCGTGCCGAGTATAAGCGCAGCGTCATCGAGCATGGGCTCGATTCCGAATTCGTCATCGACGCCATCGATCAGCATAAAAAATTGCTGGCCTGGATGAGTGTCTCGCTGCAAAGCGGCCCCTATCTTGCCGGCGCGAATTTTTCCAACGCGGATTGCGCCGTCATCCCTTACATCCTCCGGCTCGAACTGCTCAAGCTCGCGGGCATGTGGGATCGCCAGGCGGCGATCGGCGATTGGTGGGCGCGGATGCGCGAGCGGCCTTCGGTCAAAGCCGCGATTTTCGATCGCATGACCGAGAGCGATTGGGCGCCGTTCCGCAACCTGGCGCCGGATCCGTGGCCGAAAGTGGAAATGCTGCTGCGGGCAGCCTAAGCGCTGCGGGCGGGGCCGGCGTAATCTCACTCACCAGCGTCGGGGTTTGGTTCTCCCATGGCATCGGCCGTCAATGCCGCCCTTTGCGCGCTGGTGGCGACTGCGTTCTTCACGGCCTTCGGTTTTGCGGTTGGCCGCCACATCCTGCCGCGCGCGCTGGCGCTCGGCGCCGCACCCGTTGTCGGTTGGGCCATGTTCAGCGCCACGACGCTACCGGTCCTCACGCTGGTCGGGTTTTCCGCACCCGCCGTCGCCGCCATGGCCGCGCTTTTTCTGATCGTCGGCGGCGGTGCAATGCTAACGCCGAGCGCGGATCACGATGCGGCGCAAAAACCCGGCATTCCATTGTGGGCTTATCCCGCCGCCGCTGTTCTTGCTCTGGTGCCGGCGAGCGCCATGGTTCCTAAAATCTCGCCCGCCGGCGTGCATCTCGCCGACCCCATATTCGATCACGCCAAGGTCGCCATCATCGATGCGATGACCCGCCAGGGCTTGCCGCCGGTCGACCCGGTGTTCGGCGCAATCGGCACGCCGGCGCGGCTCGCTTACTATTATCTCTGGCATTTCAGCGCGGCGGAGCTGGCGTTGCCGCTGCATATCAGCGGATGGGAGGCCGATATCGGCCTGACCTGGTTCACAGCTTTCGCCTCGCTCACCTTGATGATGGCTGTCGCCGTTTGGCTCAGCGAACGATCCGGCGCAGCAATTCTGGTCGTTGCCCTCGCTGCGGGGGCGTCGCTGCGTACGGCGCTGAGCTTTTTCTTCGGCAGCTTTTCGCTCGAGCCGTTCATGGCGTCGCCCAACGGCTTTGCCGGCTGGCTGTTTCAGTCCGCTTGGGTGCCGCAGCACTTGATGTCGGCGTCATGCGTGGTCGCCGCCATGGTGCTGATCGTCCATTTTGTCCGGCGGCCGAGTGCGGCGCGGTTTCTGACCCTGGTCCTGGTCGTGGTCGCCGGCTTTGAAAGCTCGGCCTTTGTCGGCGGGGTGACGTTTGCCGCCGCCGCCGTGCTTGCTGCGCCGATATTGTTCGCCGCCGTGCAGCCAGTCCGGCGCATGACGATTGCCGGTGGCTTGGGCGCCGCCGCCGTGCTCGCCTTGTTGATTGCGGCGCCGTTCCTGCGCGATCAATTCGCTACGGTCGCAGCACGCGGCGACGGCGCGCCGATCGTCATCGACCATTTCGCCGTACTCGGCGATTTGTTTCCCTACACGCTGCGCCGCGGGCTCGATCTGCCGGCCTATTGGCTTGTTCTGCTGCCGCTCGAATTTCCGGCGACTTATATCGCGGGCTTAATCGCACTCGTCGCCACCCAGCGGACATTGCCGCTGGGTCTGGAAAAAACCGTCGCTGCCGTCTTTATCGCGCTGGCCTGCGCTGGCCTCGTCGTCTCCTGGCTTCTCGTCAGCACCGTGGGGGACAACAACGATCTGAGCCTGCGCGCGGTGCTGCCGGCCGCTATGGTCTTGATCATCGGCGCCGCGGCGGGAATGATGCGTACTTCGCGCCGCACGCTGATTGCCGCCGCAGCATTGGCCGGGCTTGCGCTCAGCCTGCCCGACACTGTCGCAATGGTCCGGTACAACCTTATCGGATCGCCCGCCGCAGATGCGCAAACCTTCGCGCAGGCGCCCGAATTATGGGCCGCGGTGCGACGCTATGCGCTGCCGACCGCGCGCGTCGCCAACAATCCACTTTACTTGCAGGACCTGACTCCGTGGCCCGCGAATATGTCCTGGGCGCTGCTTGCCAACCGCAGCTCATGCTTTGCCGGGCGCGAAATGGCGCTCGCCTTTGCGCCCTTGCCGCCGGATCGCCGCGAGGCGATCAGCGCGCAATTTATTCGCATCTTCGCCGGGCAAGGTAGCGCGGACGACGTCGACGCCATGGCGACGAAATATGCCTGCGACGTCGTGGTTGTCGTGCCGCAGGACGGCGTCTGGACCAAGGACCCGTTTGCCTCGAGCCCCGATTATCGTCTCGCGGAAACGCACGCCGGACGGTGGCGGATCTATACGAGGGTCACCCGCTAAATCCCGGCAAACCAGTTAAAGCCCTGCTTGCTCCAGAACGTCTCGCGAAAATCGTTGCTGACCTCGATCGCCTTGATCCACTTTGCGTTCTTGTAGCCGAGCTTGATCGACGTGCGCAGCCGCAACGGGTAGCCAAACGGATCGGTGATGACGTCGCCCGCATATTTAGTGGCGAGGATGGTCTGTGGGTGCAGCGCCGACGCCATATCGATGCTTTCGGTATAGTCGTCGGAGCAGATGAAATAGACGTATTTGGCGGTCAGGTCGGCGCCGACGCGATGCAGAAAGTCTCGCAAGTTCGGGCCCGACCACTGCCCGATGTAATCCCAGCCTTCGACGCAGACGTGCCGGATGATGACTTCCTGCTCCGGCAACTGATAAAGCTGCTGCGCCGTCCACGGCTGCTTGTTGTCGATGCGGCCGACCAGCTCCAGTTTCCAGGTGGCGCCGTCGACCGGCTTGACGTCCTCGATATCGTAATAGGCGTTAAAGCGCGGCGGCTTGACGACCTGCGACGGCGAGAACGTTGGCGCCAGATGGCTCGGCCGCAATATCGTCTCCTGCACGCCGTCGTTCCATGCCGACACCGTGCGCAGCAACGACTGCACCGGAGGTTCCTCGCTCACGTCGCAGCCGGTGAGCAGGCCAAGCGCGCCGAGGCTGGCCGCGCCGCGAATAAGGCCGCGACGATTGATGTCGTCGACGGCCAATCGCTTGGTCGGGCTTCGGCCGAGGGTCTTGTGCGGCCGTAAGATGGCGGCTATCGGGAATCGAATCGACATTCGGGTCACCGCATCATGGCGTGGCTTCGATTTCGGGCGCGGCGGGCGCGGCTTGCCGTTGTCCCTCATCGACGATCGGGCCGCCGGTCACCATGGCAACGAGGCTTTGCGGCACCAGCAATGCCAACGTCACGTGAACGAGGATGAACGCCAGGATGGCCGACATGCAAAGGAAGTGAACCAGCCGAATGGTCTGAAAACTGCCGAACAGGCCGGCGAGCTCCGAGAACTGAATCGGCTTCCATAAAGCAAGCCCGGAAATCACGATCAGGATGCCGACCAGCATGATGCCGAGATAGAGGACCTTCTGCACCGCGTTGTAGTGGGTCAGATCGTCATGGCGCAGGTGGAAGCGCAGCGCTTCGCCGATCGTTGCGAAAACTTCGCGCACGGAGATGGGAAACAGCTTGCGCCGGAAACGGCCGGTCGCGATCCCGTAGCTGATATAGGCGAGCCCGTTGAGCACGAAAATCCACATGCCGAAGAAGTGCCACTGCAGTCCGTACTGCGCCCATTTGCCGATGACGAGCCAGTCCGGAAAATGCAGAAAGCCGAAGATCACATCGTCGTTATAGATCTTCCATCCGCTGCCGATCATGATGAAGATAGCCAGTGCATTGATCCAGTGCATGATGCGCAGCGGCAGCGGATGCAGGCGCGGCGGGAGCGAATGGGCTGTGACGTCCGGCTTTGACATCGGAATTTCGTGCTCGCGACTTTCGCACACTACGGTCACGGTATTTGGCAGGCAAGGCGGACCGCTTCACAAAGTCGCGCGGACTGTTTGATCGGGAGAAACAAATGCGATGGGAAATGAGGGCAATCGGCTTGGCGATTATTTGCATCGGCGGATTCCCAACGGCGAACGCCGCGCGCTCGGCCGTTCTCGACGGGACCTTCGCCGTGGCGCAGGCGATGATTCCGCCGACCGGCATGGGACCTGAGGACAAGGCGATGGCGGCGCACGACATGGCGGAGGCCGAGCGTATGCAAAGGCGCTTTCCGCAAGCGGTGCGCGTCGGCGATCTCATCGGGCTGCCGGTGCTGGACGACGACAATCGCACGCTCGGCCGTGTGCGGCAGGTGGTGCGCACGCCGCAGGGCAAGATCAAATTGATCATCGCCTACAGCGGCTTGCTTGGCTGGGGCGCGAGACTGGTGGCGGTACCGATCGAGGTCGTGGGAATCCTAGGGCGGCAGCTCGCTTCGCTCGATATGCCGCGGCAGGACTATGCCAGCGCACCGACCTGGCATAACACGAGCGATACGGCCGTTCCGAACGACGACAGTATCCGCGTAGCATTGGCCCGCCGCTGATCCGCGGTGATGCAACGCGATCACGACTTTGTGAGCGCGATAACTTTTTGGTGTTTCGACACTTAGTAGCTCTGAGGCGGAAGTGATTGGCGCTTGGCCGGCCGCTTTGGCAAGCAAGTCATATTGCGCTGCTGGATTGATTACAGGGGGCATCGCATGGATGACGTGCGTCGATTCCAAGACGATTCCGATTCGACGGGCAGCACCACGGCGGCGTCTTGCGGCATTGCCTTCATGGCGAAAGCATCGGCGCCGGGGCGGGCCAAGACGCGGCTCGTGCCGCCGCTGACCTTCGATGAAGCCGCCGCCCTCAATACCGCATTTCTGTGCGATGTCGCCGACAACGTTCTGCTCGCCGCGCGTCACGCCGCACCGGGCGCCGGTATCGCCGGCTATGCGGCCTTCGGACCGACCGGCGCCGAGGATTTCTTCCGCCGCACCCTGCCGGCGGCGATCGGCCTGATCGGCGCCTGGCTGCCTAATTTCGGCGATTGTTTGTACAACACGATATGCGAGCTTTTCGCAAAAGGACACGCATCGGCTGTAGTGCTCAATTCCGACAGCCCGACTTTGCCGACTGCGCTGTTGATCGAGACCGCGGCCTGCCTGGCGCGGCCGGGCGACCGCGCCGTACTCGGCCCGTCCACGGATGGCGGCTATTATCTGCTCGGACTCAAGGTCGCGCATCGGCGCATGTTCGAAAATATCGAGTGGAGCACCTCGCGGGTCGCTGAACAGACTTTGCAGCGTGCCCGCGACATTGGTCTCAACGTCCATACCTTGCCGGTCTGGTATGACGTCGACGACGTCGACGGTTTGCATCGGCTCAATGCAGAACTCAACGGCGAGCACGAGCGCCGGCACGGCGCGTATCCGCCGCACAATGCGGCGCAGACGGCAAAATTGATGCGCCGAATGGCGCAACATCACGACTTTGACCGCCGGATCGATCGCCTCATGCAGGTCGACGAAGCGCGGGCCTGAGGCGGCGCGATCCGACCAGGAAAATCCACGGGGCGAAACGCCGATGCAAAGGGTGGCGACAAAACGACCTATCGATCCGCAGCGCTATTTCGAATCCGTGACCGCGGACAGCGAAGTCCCCGAGCACGAGCCGGTTTGCCTTTATCTGGAGACGACCAACCGCTGCAATCTGTTATGCACGACCTGCCCGCGGACCTATGTGGAGCTCGAGCCGCCCGCCGACATGAGCTGGGAGCTGTTCACCGCGATCGTCGACCAGATCCCGCAATTGCAGCGCGCCGTCTTGCATGGCGTCGGCGAACCCATGCTGGTCAAGCACTTGCCGCGCATGGTGCGCTATTTGAAGGATCGCGGTACCTATGTCTTGTTCAATACCAATGGCACGGTGCTCAATGAGAAGAACGGCCGCGCCCTGATCGCCGCCGGGTTGGACGAGCTGCGCGTCTCGTTCGACGCGGCGAACGCGAAATCCTATCTTGCCATTCGCGGCAAGAATTATTTCAACCGCATCCTGAAAAACGTGCGCGCCTTTCGCGAGCTGCAGGAGCACGAGGGCCACCTCAAGCCGCGCGTTTCAGCGTGGCTCACCGGTTTGCGCGAAACCATCCAGGAACTGTCGGATTTCGTCCGTGTCGCGGCGGAAACCGGCGTCAAGGAGGTGCATTTGCAGCGGCTGGTTTTTTTCACCGACCACGCCGTCGGCTTGGCGCGGCCGGATCAGGCGCTCTACGAGCAGCTTTCGGCGGCGGACGCGGTCCATGTCGATCGCGCTGCCGCGCTCGCCCACAAACTCGGCATCGAATTCAGCGCTTCCGGCGGCGCCTCGGAGCCCGGCGTCAGTCTCAAGCGCAGCGCTGACTCAGGATCGCCTTCGCCCTGGTCGCTGTGCCGGCGGCCGTGGACGGTGATGTATTTCACCGCCAACGGCCGTGCCTTGCCGTGCTGCATCGCGCCGTTCTCGCAGCGCGGCTACGAGAATTACACGCTCGGTGACGCCACCCAGCAGAGCTTGCGCGAAATCTGGACCGGCGCTGCCTACGCCCAATTCCGCAAGGCGCTTAAATCGAACAGCCCGCCCGAGGCTTGCGCCAGCTGCGGATTGCGCTGGAGCCTGTGACCATGCCGCCCCAGGCGGTGCGTGTGGCCGTCGTCATTCCGACCTTCAATGAGGCGGAATCCATCGCCGCGGTGATCGCCGAACTGCCGCGCGACAGTGTCGGCCGCGTGATCGTGGCCGACGGCGGCAGCCGCGACGGCACGCAAGACCGCGCGCGCGACGCCGGCGCCGACGTGATCGAGGCCGGCCACGGCTATGGCCGCGCCTGCCTCGCCGGCGCGCAAGCGGCCGCCGACGCTGACGTCGTCGTGTTCATGGACGGCGATGGCGCCGACGATCCGACTGCCATCGCGGACCTGGTGACGCCGCTGTGCGCCGACACTGCCGATTTCGTCATTGCTTCGCGGGCGCGCGGCGAGCGCGAGGCTGGCAGTATGGCGCCGCATCAGCTCATCGCCGGGTTCCTGGCCGGCTTGCTGACGAAACTGCTCTACGGGGTGCGCTACACCGATATGTGCGCGTTCCGCGCCATCCGCCGCGACGCCTTGCTGGCGCTGGGCATGCGCGAAATGACCTATGGCTGGAATCTCGAAATGCAGATGAGGGTGGCGCGCGCCGGCTTTCGCGTCGTCGAACTGCCGGTCGGCTATCGCCGCCGCCTCGGCGGCGAGTCGAAGGTTGCGGGCTCGTTGCGCGGCTCGCTCAGCGCCGGACTGAAAATCATCTCGACATTTGCCCGCGTGGCGCTGGAGCCGATGCGATAGCGCGCATCGTAGTCGGACTACATCGCCACTTTGCGCAGGAACCCATCGACGCTGCCGCGCAGGCTCTCGGCGGCTTTTTCGACCGCGGCCGATGCAGCGAGCACTGTATCCGCCGAGCTCCGCATCTCGGCAATGGCGCCGGAGACGCGTTCGAGCACCGCAACGACCGATCGCGTGCCGACCGCCGCAGCGGCGACGTTGTTCGAGATTTCGCCAGTGGCCGCGTTCTGCTGCTCGATAGAGCTCGCGATCGCGGCGGTGAATTGGCGAATCTCCTCCATCCGCCCGGTGATGCTGCCGATGGCGTGCACGGCACTTTGGGTCGAGGATTGTACAGCAGCGATCTGCGACGCGATGTCGTCGGTCGCCTTCGCGGTCTGCACCGCGAGCGCTTTCACCTCGGAGGCGACCACGGCAAAGCCCTTGCCGGCGGCACCGGCGCGCGCCGCCTCTATCGTGGCGTTGAGCGCCAGCAAATTGGTCTGTCCCGCCACGCTCTGGATGAGCTTGACGACGTCGTCGATTTTCTGCGCCGCTCGCGCCAGCCCGACAATAGTCTCGTTGGTCGATTGCGCCTCGACCGTCGCCGCGCGCACCACCTCGCCGGCGCTGACGACTTGGCGGTTGATCTCGGCGATCGATTTCGACAATTCGTCGGCGGCCGCCGCGGCGCTCTCGACGCCGCCGAACGCGTCGTTCGACGTGCGCACGGCGCCGGCGGTATGCGCCGTCGTATCGCTCGACGTCGTCGACAGCGCGGCAGCCGTCGATTTCATCGCTGTGACGCTGTCGGTGACGGTTTGCAATACGCCCTCGACGCTGTCGCGGAACCAGGCGATGGCCTCTTCGATGATGGCGCGGCGCGATTCCTGTTCGCTCAACAGCGCGCTTTTGCGCTCGGCGGCACGCCGCGCGGTGATGTCGTGATGCGTTCCCAGCCAAAACTGCCCGCCCGGGATGGCGCGATTGACGACGGCAACCGAGCGGCCATCGGGCAGCTCAGACACAAAGCTCAATTCCTTCCCGGACCTCATGAGATCCATCAGCTCGACACAGTACTGGTCGGGATCGCGGCCAAGCGAGCCGGTTGCAAACCTGTGGCGCACGATGTCGATGAGCTTGGCGCCCGGTTTCACAACATCCGGCGACAGCCCGTAGATTTCCAGGTATCGTTTGTTGCAGACGGCGACACGCGCGGCGGCGTCGAACATCACCACGCCCTGGCTCATATTGTTCAATGCTAGGGCCAACAGCCCGTCTTTGCCGTGGCGGCGTCGAACGAGCAGGACGATTGCCCCTGCCAGCAAGATGACGAGGCATGCAGCCACGACAACAAGCATCGCGCGCTTCCGCCCTGCGATTATCCACCGTGCCTCCTACCTAGACCGACAGCCATTTACGTTTCGTTAATGAACGGGTTTCGCACTGGTAAAGAAGCCGAAAGGCCAACCGCCTCGGCTTGAGGCCGTTGGCGTGGTGAGCAATTGCGATGAGTCAATCAGGTCGCAAGGATTTGCTTGTCCGGGTCGAGCCAGAACGCCCACACCGCGGAGCCGATGACCAAAAGGGCCGCAGCCACGATGAATGGCGCCTGCCAGTTGCCGCCTTCGGCGAGATAACCGAACACGATCGGCGAGAGCGCGCCGCCGAAATTGCCCGCCATATTCATCATGCCGGACACCGTACCGGAATATTTGCCGCCGGTGTCCATCGGCACCGCCCAAGACGGTCCGATGGTGAATTCGAGAAAGAACATCGACGCCGTTAGGCAGCAGACGGCGAGGTAGGCATCTTCCGTCAGCGCCGCCGGCACGATGCAGATAGCGCAGCCGAGCAAGCCGACGATCGCCACCACCCGGCGGCCGATCTTGGCGCTGCCGGTGGCCTTCAACAGCCAATCGGTCGCCAGTCCGCCGACGGTGTCGCCGACGACGCCGGCCCACAACGGCAGCGAGGCGAAGATGCCGACCTTAATGAGCGTGAAATGGCGGACCTCGATCAAGTAGGACGGCAGCCAGCTCAGGAAAATCCACAGGCAATAAACGTAGGTGAAATAGGCGAACATGATCGCCCACATGTTGCCGGAGCCGATCAGCGTGCCCCACGGCACGTTGGTCTGTTTTTCCATCGGCGGCGGATTGATCTCGCCATTTGGGCCGCGGCCGCGGATGAGCTCGAGCTCCGCTTTGTTCACCAGGCCGTGCTCTTCGGGTAGGTTGCGGTAGCTCAGGGCCCACCACAGCGACCACAACAGTCCGACGGCGCCGCAGATGTAGAACACCGGGCGCCAGCCGAACTGGCTCATGATCAGCACCACGATGGGCGGCGCAATCGCGGCACCGAGGCGGCTGGCGCTGTGGGTGACACCTTGCACCAGGCCGCGCTCGCGCCGCGGGTACCACAGCTGCATGGCGCGAGTCGCACCGGGGAAAGCTCCGGCCTCGCCGACACCGAATAGGAAGCGAACGACGATGAAGGAGGCGCCATTGAAAGCCGCGGCGGTGGCGGCGGTCATCAGCGACCAATAAGCGACGACGCCGGTGAGCACGCCGCGCGCGCCGAAGCGATCGGACAGCCACCCGCCGGGAACCTGGAACAGCGCGTAGGCCCACACGAAGGCGCTGAAGATGAAGCCCATCGTGACCTTGTCGAAGTCGAACTCCTTGCTGATCTGCGGCGCCGCGGTCGAGATGTTGACGCGGTCGAGATAGGTGATGAGATACATCACGCTGATCAGCAACAAGACATACCAGCGCCCGCGACTAGATTGTCCGGATGCAGCATCGGCCATGTTTTCACTCCCCGTTTGCGTGTTTTTTGCCCGGCTTCGTGTCAGCAACCCTGCCCGTTTAGCGCCGACTCGGCAAGCGGGCTGGCGGCCGCGACGCTATAATGGCCCGCCACCGCATCGGGACAGCCAAATGATCAAACGCTACAGCGACCATGCCGCTAACGAGCGTACCTTTTTGGCCTGGGTCCGCACCGCCATCGCGGTGATGGCCTTCGGCTTCGTCATCGAGCGGTTCGATCTATTCCTCCAGGTCATTGCGCCGCAGGTGGCGCTGCGGCAGGTCAGCCCGCATGGGCAAGCATTCGCCAACATCGCCGGCCTCGCTTTCATCGGCATCGGTATCGCCATGATCGTTGTTGCGATCTTGCGGTTTGTCCGCACCGCCAAGGACATCGACAGCGACAACGACGTACCGAGCGTAGGCGAGCGTTTCGATATCGGCCTCGCCGTGCTGATCGGTCTCCTCGGCGTCGCGCTGTTTCTTTATTTGTCGCGTGCCGTGCTGCCGGCGATTTAGCGGCGCGCTTCGTCAGCGCGTTGTCGTTGTCCGTGGCGTTCACGCGGTCGCGCCAGCGTCCAGCGCGACCTCATGGGTTATCACCTTGAAGCCGGCCAACGTGCACAGCCCGAACGAGGTGACGATGGCGACGTCGGTGGCGTCGCGGCCGCGCGCCATCAGGATGCGGCCGATGCGCGGCATGTTGTGGCGGGCATCAAACGTGTACCAGCGGCCGCCAAGATAGGCTTCAAACCAAGCGGAAAAATCCATTGGCGTTTCGTCGGGCGGCACGCCGATATCGCCGAGATAGCCGGTACAGTAGCGCGCCGGAACGTTCATGCAGCGGCACAGCGCCACCGCGAGATGGGCGAAGTCGCGGCATACGCCGCGCCGCTCGACGAACACCTCCCAGGCGCTTTTAGTCGGGCTGGCGTGCTCGTAGCCGAATTTAATGCGATCATGGACGTAATCGCAGATTGCTTGAACCAGCGGCCAGCCTTTCGGGATCTGGCCGAACAGCGACCACGCCGTATTCGACAAGCGGTCGGTCTCGCAGTAGCGACTGCCGAGCAAATAGATCAGAACCTCCACCGGCAGGTCTTCGAGTGCGTGCTGCTCCGCCTGCGGCGCGGTTTCGTCCGGCTCGCCGTTGTCTTCCACCACGAAGTCCGCGGACATGGTCAGCCGGCCGGCCGGGGCGCGGATCACGTGGCAGAAATTGCCAAAGCTGTCGTGATAGGTGTTGGGCACGATCGGCGGATCGAGCCGCATGCGATCGAGCGTGATCAGATCGGCAAAGCGCGACGGATGCACGCTCAACGTCAGGATCATCGGCGTCGACTGCGGACAGTCATAGGAAATCTCGTAGCCGGCGTGGATCTTCATCGCTGATGTCTTCGGTTTGCGGCGGTGGCTTCCCGTTCGACGGCAAGGGCGGGCGCCCTGATTTGTGCTACGACGTCCATGCCCATGCTATGCATTTCTTGGACCAATATCGCGCCTATCTTGGCAGTCGTGAGTATCGATGAATGAACTGACTGAGAAGCTACTGGGCGCGTACGAGTCGGAGCCGGTGACGGTCTACAACGCCGACGGGACGGCGCCGTTCCTATTGGTCGCGGATCATGCCGGCAATGTCATTCCGCGCGCGCTCGGCCGGCTTGGTCTCGACGAGGCGGAATTGGCGCGGCATATCGCCTGGGACATCGGCATCGCCGATGTCGGCCGGCTGTCGGCGGACGCGTTCGATGCGACGCTGATCCTGCAGAATTATTCGCGCCTGGTGATCGACTGCAACCGCCCGCTCGACGTCGCTTCGTCGATTCCGGAGATCAGTGAAAGCACTGCGATCCCCGGCAATTTCGGCTTGAATCAAGCGAGCAGGTCCGCGCGCGCGAACGAAATTTTTCGGCCCTACCACGACCGCATTGAAGCCGAGCTGGAGCGGCGGCGGCAGGCCGGTCGGACGACGGCCTTGATCTCGCTGCACAGCTTCACGCCGGTGTTCAAGGGCGAGGCGCGGCCCTGGCACGCCGCCGTGCTGTACAATCGCGATCCGCGCTTCGCCCGCCGCCTGAAGGCGCTGCTCAACGCGGAAAAAGAATTCACCGTCGGCGACAATGCGCCCTATACGGTGAGCGACGCGACCGACTACACCATCCCGGTGCACGCCGAGCGGCGCGGCCTGCATCACGTGTTGATTGAGATCCGCCAGGATCTGATCGCGAACCAGAGCGGGCAACGCGAATGGGCGGAGCGATTGGCGCGCTTGCTGCCGCTGGCGTATCGCGACTTATGACTCTAAAGAATGGGTGGTGCCCAGGGGCGGAATTGAACCACCGACACCTGCATTTTCAGTGCAGTGCTCTACCAACTGAGCTACCTGGGCGTCTCGCAGAACGGAGCGATACTGCGGTCGTTGCGAGAGCGGCGTGTTATAATGGCCTAGTTTCGTGCTGTCCAGAATAGGGCCTGGAGCGATCGCCGCGGCATTTAGTGCGTTGTCTCGCCGTCCTCCTCGCGTCGCTCGTCCTCTTCTTCGTCCTCCGTCACCGGAACCGCATAAACGCCTGAAAACCACCGGTGCAGATCGACATCGGCGCAGCGCTTGGAGCAGAACGGGCGGAACAATTCGTCGGCCGGCTTGCCGCAGATCGGGCATTTTCCGGGCTTCTTGACCTCGGGCATGACGGCAATATGGGGCGCGCGACGGTACGCGCCAACATCAGACGGTATTGAGCCAGCCGAAATGGATCGGGTAACCCTCGCCCGCGAGCAGCGTCGTGGTCTCGTAAAGCGGCAGGCCAACCACGTTGGAATAGGAGCCGACGATCTTGACCATGAAGCTGCCGGCGATGCCTTGCGCGGCATAGCCGCCCGCTTTGCCGCGCCATTCGCCGGAAGCGAGATAGGCCTCGATGTCTTCGTCCGAGAGCCTTTTGAAGCGCACGCGGGTTTCGACATAGCGCTGCCGGAAAGTCTCTTTCGGCGTCACCAGGCAGACGGCGGTGTGGACGCGATGATTGCGGCCGGAGAGAAGCCGCAGGCACTGCGCCGCCTCGTCGAGCAATTCCGCCTTCGGCAGGATGCGGCGACCGACGGCGACGATGGTGTCGGCGGCCAGGATGTAGGCGCCTTTGAGCTCGTCGTCGATGCGCACCATGGCAAGCGCGGCTTCGGCCTTTTCGCGGGCGAGCCGCGTGGCACAGGCGCGCGGCAACTCGCCCCGCTTCGGCGTCTCGTCGATGTCGGTAGGGCGCAGCGCGTCCGGCTCGATGCCAACCTGGTTGACGAGCGAGAGGCGGCGCGGTGAGCCGGAAGCGAGCACCAGTTTTTGGCGGCCGATCATTTGAACCGGTAGGTAATCCGGCCCTTGGTCAGATCGTAGGGTGTCATTTCCACGAGCACCTTGTCGCCGGCGAGCACGCGAATGCGGTTCTTGCGCATGCGACCCGCGGTGTGAGCGATGATCTCATGCTCGTTCTCGAGTTTGACGCGAAAGGTGGCGTTCGGGAGCAGTTCCGTCACGACACCGGGAAACTCCAAAAGTTCTTCCTTCGCCATTCGATTCCCGGAAAGCGTTGCTGTCTGGCCGCGACAACCTCAGGCGACATTTTACGGAGACATTTGACGATGTCTCGGCCAAAATTGGCGCGGAACCTAGCGGATGACGGGCCGGTTCACAACAGCCCGGCGTTGCAGGGGCCGGTTTGAAACCCGCCCTTGGTAATCGCAAAACCGATTATGGCGTCATTCATTGCCGGTGCCTTGGGTCACAAAACGTTGGCGGATGTGCGCCAACAACTGATCGCGGACCTCGCGGTAGGCATCAAGCCGTTGCTCGCGGCTGCCTTCGACGGCGCTCGGGTCCGCGGTCGGCCAGTATTCCACGTCCACGGCGCTGGTGCGGGTAAGTTCGAGGGCGCGGTGATGGGCTTCCGGCGCCAGCGTGACGATGAGATCGAAATTGAGGCCTTCCCACTCGTCCAGCTCCTCGAAGGTGATCGGCTTGTGCCGCGCAATATCGAGCCCGACCTCGGCCATCGCGGCGACCGCAAAAGGGTCGAGCTCGCCCTTGCGCACGCCGGCCGAGCCGACATAGACGCCGCGTCCGAAAATCTGGCTGAACAGCGCCGCCGCGATCGGCGAGCGGATCGCGTTGCTGCGGCAGGCGAACAAAACGGCCAAAGGCGGCCTCGCTGCAGGCGGCATCAAGGCCTCAGCGCTTCCAGTGCAAGACCGCGATCAGCGTGAACAGCCGCCGCGCGGTATCGAAATCGATGTCGACCTTACGCTTGAGCCGCTCCATCACCAGGCGCGAGCCTTCGTCATGCAAGGCGCGCCGCGCCATGTCGAGCGCCTCGATGCGATCGGGCGTCGCGGTGCGGATCGCGGTGTAATAGCTGTCGCAGACGACGAAGTAATCCTTGACGATGCGGCGGAACGGCGCCAGCGACAGCATATGCGCGATCACTCGCGCGCCGTCGGGCAGCCGGATATCGAACACCAAGCGGTTGCCGCTGATGCCGAGTTGCAAGCTGTAGGGTCCGCCGTCGTGGCCGACCGGACGGAATATGTTTTCTTCAATGAGGTCGTAGATTGCGACCCTGCGCTCGTGCTCGACGTCGTCATTGGAGCTGCCGAGGGAAGCTTCGTCGAGCGTGACCGCGACCAAACGGCCGGTATTTTCTTTCGATGAGCCTTTTCGCGCCATCACCGGTTGAGCCGAATGGCGACCGAGCGAGCATGGGCGTCGAGCCCTTCGGCCTTGCCGAGCGCGATCGCTGCGCCGCCCAGCGCGCGCAACTGCTCGGGGCCGCATTTGAGGATCGAGGTGCGCTTCATGAAGTCGAGGACGCCGAGGCCGGAGGAAAACCGCGCCGACCGCGCCGTCGGCAGCACGTGGTTGGAGCCGGCCACATAATCGCCGATCGCTTCCGGGGTATGCGCGCCGATGAAAATCGCGCCGGCATTACGGATGCGGCCGGCGAGCCGCTCGGCATCCGCTGCGGCGATTTCCAGATGCTCGGGCGCGATAGCGTCGGTGAGCGGCAGCGCCTCGTCAAGATGACGCACCAGGATGATCGCGCCGAAATCTCGCCATGACGCGCCGGCGATCTTGCCGCGCGCGAGCCCTTTCAGCTGGCTTTCGATGGCGCGTTCGGTGGCCGCGGCAAGCGCCGCGTCGTCGGTGATGAGGATCGATTGCGCGCTTTCGTCATGCTCAGCCTGCGCCAGCAGATCGGCGGCGAGCCAGTCGGGATTCCCGGTCTTGTCGGCGATGATGAGCACCTCGGAAGGGCCGGCGATCATGTCGATGCCGACCTTGCCGAACACGATGCGCTTGGCGGCCGCCACGTAAGCATTGCCCGGCCCGACGATCTTGGCGACCGGCGCGATGGTCGCGGTGCCATAGGCCAAGGCCGCGATCGCCTGGGCGCCGCCAATGCGGAATATCTCGTCGACACCGGCAAGTTTCGCCGCCGCCAGAACCAGCGGATTGAGCTCGCCGCCAGGCGCCGGCACCACCATCGCGATCCGCAGCACGCCGGCGACCTTGGCCGGCACCGCGTTCATCAGCACCGACGACGGGTAAGCGGCGGTGCCGCCCGGCACGTAGAGGCCGACCGCCTCGATCGCGGTCCAGCGCGAGCCAAGCTCGACGCCGAGCGCGTCGGTGAAGCGATCGTCCTGCGGCACTTGGCGGCGGTGATAGGCCTCGATGCGGGTGCGGGCGAGTTCGAGCGCGTCGCGCGCCTCGCGGTTGCACGCCGCAACGGCCGCCGCAATCTCGGCCGCGGTCACGCGGATGCCGACGCGGTCGAGATCGAGCTTGTCGAATTTGAGCGCGTAGTCGTTGAGCGCACGATCGCCGCGGGCGGCAACATCGGCGACGATGGCGCGCACGGTAACTTCCACGTCCGCCGCCGCCTCGCGCTTGGTGTCGAGTAAAGCCCGGAATTTTTCGGCGAAATCGCCGGAGCGGCTGTCAAGATGGATGGCCATAAAACTGAACCGAATTCTCCGCGGATGCTGCGTCGCTGCGATTTTGCCCGGCTTTGCGGCGCTCAGTAGCAGCCCTCTGTAATTATAACAATTCTAATATTCGGCTTTTAGATTGACAAAAACTCCGGTGTTCCCCACCTCCTTGCGTGATCCATTACGCGCTGCAGGAAAGGTGCTGTGCCGGCGATGAACGTTCGCGCGCTCCAAGGGCTCGGCCGGCGGTTGTTGCCGTCGCTTGTTGTCGCCGCGGCGCTGGCGCTCACGGCAGGCGCCGCCTGCGCCGATGACACCGTCAAGCTATCGATCACGATCAAGGATCAGAAATTCGATCCCGCCGAACTGCATGCGCCGCCCGGCAAGACCATTGAAATAGAGGTCAAGAATCTCAACCCAATCGTGTCCGAATTCGAAAGCGCCGATCTGCACTTCGAGAAAATCGTCCCGGCTGGGAGTCAGGCCGTGGTCTATGTGCGGCCGCTGCAGCCGGGCCGGTATAATTTCTACGACGATTTCCATCACGCTACGCAGGGCTATCTGGTGGTCCCGTGACATGGAACGTCGAGCGTCGAATGAAAGTATCGTGAGGTCGCCGTGCTTGCCGCATTGCTGATCGTATTCCGCGAAGTTTTCGAGGCCGGCCTAATCGTCGGTATCGTCATGGCCGTGACCGCGGGCGTCGCCGGCCGCACGCTGTGGATCGCGGGCGGCGTCGCCGCCGGCGTGCTTGGCGCCTGCGTGGTGGCGCTGTTCACGACAGGATTGTCGGACTTGTTTGGCGGGAGCGGTCAGGAAGTGTTCAACGCCGGCATTCTCGGTTTCGCCGTGCTGATGCTGACTTGGCATAATGTATGGATGTCGCGCCACGGCCGCGAGTTGGTCGCCGAGCTGCGCGCCGCCGGCGAGGCGGTGGTGGCCGGATCGAAGTCGCTTTTCGCGCTCGCGATTGTCGTCGCGATCGCAGTGCTGCGCGAAGGCTCCGAGGTCGTGCTGTTCCTCTATGGCGTCGCCGCGGCGCAAGGCGGCGCCAGCTGGTCCATGGTCGCCGGCGGGTTCGTCGGGTTGGTGCTGGGCTCGTCGGTCTGCCTCATGACCTATCTGGGCCTGATCACCATTCCGACGCGCTATCTGTTCAGCGTTACCAGCGCCTTGATCGCGCTGCTTGCCGCCGGCATGGCGGCGCAGGCTATCGCCTTCCTCGAACAGGCCGATATCGTCACCGCGCTCGATGAGACGGTATGGGATACCTCCTGGATCTTGAGCGATTCCAGCTTTTTGGGCCGGGCGCTGCACACGTTGATCGGCTACGTCGATCAGCCGACCGCCATGCAGCTCGTGGTCTATCTGGCCACTCTCGGCACTATCGCCGTGCTGATGAAACTGTTTGCCGCGCCGTCGGTGCGACAGCCACACCCGGCGTGACGAAAGACCGCTAAGCGGTCGCTGGGCCGCCGGCAAAATGATCCGGGCACAGCGCCGCGACCGAAACCTCGCCGAGATCGGCCAGTTCCGCTTCCAGGCATTCGACGTCGAGACGAATGACGCCGCCGCCGGAGAAAATCAGCGATACCACGCCGGCCGGCGCATCGTTCTCGGCGAATTCGACGGCGAGCAGATTGAGTAGCGCGTCTTTATTGGTTTGATCGAGATTGCGGCACTTGCAGGCGTTGACACGCTCAAAGCGCAGCGCGGTGCGGCAGCGGCGGTAATCGGCCGTATTCGACTTGTCCGTCTTGGCGTCGACCGCGCTGATCCAGTCGAAGCGGTTGAGCGCCATCATGAAGCGATGCTCGCGCGGCTGCCAGAAGATATCGCCGACCTTGACCAGCGCGTCCTGCACGTGCGCTGACACGACCTCGATATCGTCTTTATCGAGCGCGACGAGCTTGAGTTCGTCCGTGCACGAATTCATGGTCCGCCCCGTCAATTCCGTTACCTTCGCTTTCGCAAAGCTAGGAAGACCACGCGGACACCGCAAGCCCCGCCGCGCCTTCGCTTTAGAACGACACGCAGGCCCATTGCACGATGACGCCGACCGACCGCTGGCGGAATTCGCGCTTGTAGGCCGTCACGACGCCATCGAGCTTGGCTTGGTCGTCGGCATGGCCGGGCAGCACGATGTCGACCCGCTTCGTCGCCTCACGCACGAGCCCGCCGCCCACCGGGTCGCGCCATTGTCCGGTGGCATCGGTAATGGTCAAGCCATCGGGAAAGCGCGGTGTCAGTTCGCGGGCGACGAAATGCGCAAAGGCGCTGTCGCTGACGCCGCGTCGGCGCCCGATGTCGCGGCCGAACAGAAGCTCGGCGACCTGTTGAGGTCGCTGCGCCCCGGCGCAGGACAGCGCCGGGGTCCGGGCCGCGAGCGGGCGCGCCAAGATGAGACAGGCGCCAAGCAACGACAATGACACGGCATGCAGGAATTTGCCCATGCTTATCTCAGGTCAGTTCCCCCAATAGCAGATTTGCAAACGTTCGATTTGCATCCCGCGCTCCGGCGCGCTAAGAACGATCTAACAAAAGCATTTGTTAACTCGCGTGCCGTATCTGCAGTCGCCGCTATTGCCTCAAGTTCCGTGATCGCATATGTGGCAGCAGCTCGGCTTTCGTAAAGGTCAGCTCCATCCATCCAACCTATCGGCTTTTCTTTTACATCCGTAATTGGTACAAGCCGGCTTTCTTGAAAGGGAGGCATTATGGCTAAGAGGAAGAAAAAGCGGCGCTCGTGGACTTCAGGCGAAGTCCGTGAGCTGAAGACGATGGCGCGCAAGAAGACTCCGGCGTCGCAAATTGCCAAGAAGCTGAAAAGAACCGAGGGCGCGACCCGCCAGAAGGCTTTCAGCATCGGGCTCTCGCTCGATTCCCGTTCCTGATTTTCAGCAGTACACCTGCTTTGCAATAAGCCTGATCGGCGCCGGCCTCTGATTTCAGAGGTCGGCACGCGGCATGGCATCTATTTGTTCGTTGGCGAGGTGGTGCCGTGCGCCGCCGTCCTCGGCATGGTCCGTGTTGTCAGTTGAGGTACCAGAGTAGGTCAAGATGCCCAATCTAGTGGATCAAGTCTAACATTTCGATTCGCTTGGAGATTCCCTGCCTGACTCGGATGTGCGAGTCTGCGGAATGCACGAGCGAAGGAACATTCGATTGGGCGCTGCCGACCGCCGCGAGCTTGAAGCGGTTGTGGCCAACCGCAACAGCCCACAAAAGCACGTTTGGCGAGCCAAGATCATTCTTTTGACGGCCG
>JASHOX010000167.1 GCA_030038415.1 Xanthobacteraceae bacterium | reverse complement strand
CCGCCGCCGACGTCGATTGGTTCATCCCGCACCAGGCCAATAAGCGCATCATCGACGGTTCGGCCCATAAACTCGGCATTCCCCCGGGTAAGATCGTCACCACGGTCGACCGCCATGGCAATACGTCGGCCGCCTCAATTCCGCTGGCGCTCGCCGATGCGGTGGCCGACCGCCGGATCAAGCGCGGCGACCTCCTCTTGTTCGAAGCCATGGGCGGCGGGTTTACCTGGGGCGCGGCGCTAGCGCGCTGGTAATGGGCCGCAATGACCGCAAAGCCCCGGTTGACTTATCCCGTGAGAAGCTAATATCCTTGATAATTCAGGGCGATACCTTGATCGGCGTTCGATCGGTTGCCGTGCGCGGGGCTGGCGATGGCGGGAAAGACGGTCACACGGGCGGATTTGTGTGAGGCGGTCTATCAAAAAGTTGGACTGTCGCGCACGGAATCGGCGACTCTGGTAGAGTTGGTGCTCAAGGAGATCACCGACTGCCTTGAACGCGGCGAAACTGTGAAATTGTCGTCGTTCGGTTCGTTCGTCGTGCGCAAGAAAGGCCAGCGCATCGGCCGCAATCCGAAGACCGGCAAGGAAGTTCCAATCTCGCCGCGCCGGGTCATGGTGTTCAAGCCATCGGCTATTCTCAAGCAGCGCATCAATAATGCCGGGAATGGCGGCGGTGAACCCTCCGCGAACTGAGGGCCCATCGTCGGCGGCGCGCGGTTTGTCGATAAGGTCAGTTCTGGGGGCTGTCGGTGGAAAAATCGCCGGACGCGTTTCGTACCATCAGTGAAGTCGCTGCCGAGATCGACGTACCGCAGCATGTGCTGCGCTTCTGGGAAAGCCGGTTTCCGCAAATCCGCCCGATGAAACGCGGCGGCGGCCGGCGCTATTACCGGCCCGACGACGTCGATCTGCTGCGCGGCATCCGCCATCTGCTCTACGGCGAGGGCTACACCATCCGCGGCGTGCAGCGCATTTTGCGCGAGCAGGGCGTGACCTTGGTGCAGACGGTCTGGCAGGTGGAAGCCGAATCTCCCGCGTCGGAAGAAGACCAAACCGGCGAGGCGAGCGGTGCGGAATCGACCGGCCGGTTGGAACCGAACCTGTTTGCGGTTCCCGATGATCGCCGCGAACCGCGGCTGGAAGGCGCGCCGGCGGCGCCGCGACGCCTCGCCGACGCGGCGCGCCACAAGCTGCAAACCGCGCTCGACGAATTGGTCGCCTGCCGCGGCATTATCGACGGCGCGCTCGCGCGCGGTTGAAAAGCAAATCCGCTCGCCAACGCGGCCGCTGCAAGGCGCTCGCCGGCCGGAATGATGGCGGTGCCATCGCCGCCGATGTGTGCGTCGTCTTGACCGCAACTGCAGGATGTGGTGCGCTTCATTGTTTCTGGTTCTCTTTGGGGAGGGGCGCCATGAATGTTTCGATCAACAAATCGACCAGCATCCTCGACGCGAAAGATCACGGCGTGTTCGATGAGGAAATTTCCGACGCGGCATTGGAGATCGCCGCCGCGATGGTCAGAGACCGAACGCCAAGCCTGACGATCGCGTTCTGCAGCGGCCTCGACGAATGCCCGCATCATCTGCCGCGCTTGCGCTAGCATTCGATGTGATATCTTGGAGTATTGCTTACCCGGCGCCCGTGCTCGGAGTTTTGGTCGGAGCGCCGAGATTTGAACTCGGGACCCCCAGTCCCCCAGACTGGTGCGCTAACCGGGCTGCGCTACGCTCCGAAATCGGCCCGGACTATAGTGGGCGGTACCCTGGCCCGCAACATCCTCTCGCCATTCGCAAATTGGCAACATAAGGTGGCCAGGGTGTCCCTTCTGGCTTAAGTGATTCTCCGGATCGACTTTGAAACGGCTTTTCAGCGCCACCCAAAATTCGCTGCGCGGGCTTCGCGACGGCTTTGCCACCGAGCCGGCCTTGCGCGACGAGCTGGTGCTCTTGGTCGTCGCCGTGCCGGCGGCGTTTTTTCTTAGCCCCAGCGCCGCCTGGTTTGCGGCAATGATCGGCGCCGTGCTCGTCGTGCTCGCGGTCGAATTTCTTAATACCGCGGTCGAGAAACTCGCCGATCACGTCACGCGCGAGCAGAATAAGGACATTCGCCGCATCAAGGATTTCGGCTCGGCCGCGGTATTCTGCGCGCTCTGCCTTACCGGGCTGGTGTGGCTCTTGGCGATCGCGGTGCGTTGCGGATGGCTTTGAGGATGCCGCTGAGCGGCCGCGTTTCCCCCGGCGCAACCGCCGCGGCGCGGATCGGTCCATACACGGCGGCAATCGTCAAAGCCACTGCTCCCGCCGCATAGACGGTGGCATAGACCGCGAGAAAGCCGATCAGATCGACGTGGGCCGCGAATGCGCACGCGGTTGCCGCGATCATCGCGCCCGCAACGGCAGCACCGTTATAGGCGAGGCTGCGGAAGAAGCCGGTGAATTGCAGCAAAGCCTCCGCCACGATTTGCAGCACACTGGCCGCGAGCAGCACGATAAGAATGGGCGTGATCGCAGGCGGAATCGTGGCGGCCGAGCGCAGCAGAAACGCAAACAGCGGGCCGCCGGCGAATATCAGTAACGCACAGGCAATCGCGGCCGGCACGCAGCAAAGCCCCGCCACCAACAGTGTCGTGCGCACCAGGCGGTTGACATCCCGCGCCGCCAGCGCGCGCGTCTGTCCGGGGATTGCGAGATCGCAAATGGCGGCAAAGATGACGCCCGAGCCGCGAAAGATGCGGAACGTCACTTCCAGGATGATCGGCGCCGCGCCCAGCCCGAACCAGACCGGCACGACGTAATAGGGAAAGGTGACAATGACGACGCCGCTCAGGGCGCCAGTGGCGCTGCGGGCGATCGAACGCCGATTCGCCATCACAAACGATGTGAAGGCGCGCGGGACGCCACGGAGTTGCGGCGCGAGCGCGCCGCGTTGCGCGAGTTTGGCCGCCGCGACGGCGAACAATGCGCCCCACAGAATGTTGGAGCCGATCAGGAAGGCGCCCAGCGGCAGGCCGCCGAGTATCGCCAGCATGGTCGCGATGTTGAGGATGCGGCGGACGAGCTCAAGTCTTTCGTAGAACAGGAACAGGTCGACCGCGATGCTGATGTTGCGCAGCGACGACCAGGCCAGATTGAGCGCGATGTAAAGCAGAAACAGCGCCAGTTCGAACGCGTCGGCGAGCGTCGCGGACGGCAACGTCAGCGTTATGATGAAGCAAATAAACGCCGCGGCAACCGCCAGCATTGCATAGAATAAAATGACCGCGGTCGCCTGGCGGGCGGCCTGTTCGTTCCTGCTCCCCGCCAGATACGGACCGCGCAGGTTGACGAACACGATATTGCCAAGCCCGAGATCGGCCAGCCACAGCGTGTAGCCGGCCGCGGCGACGACGATGAAGATCGAGAACCGCTCCGGCGTCAGCACGCGCGCGAAGACGAAGGTCTGGATCAGACCCATCGCGACGGCGCCGCCGGCGGTGGCAAAGCGCAACAGCGAGTAGGGAAGCGAAATCAGCCGCTCGGGTTTTTCGATCGGCTTTGCGTCTTCCGGGAGAGCCCCGATATTGGCATGCATGGCTGGATTCGGCTCTTTGTCTCTCTGCTGTCCAGCCGCGAGGCTGGCCTATCGTGACGCAACCGCGGGCGTACCCGGCACCTCATGGGCGAGCCGGATTGGCCCGCGGATCATCAAGGCGACCGTCGCCAGCGCGCCGCAGGTATAGGCCGCGGCATAGGCGTTCAAAAATTGCACGACGCCGAAGTGGGCCCAGACGGCGAACGCGGCGATGGCGGTGAGGACCGCGACCAGGCCGAATGAAATACGCGCCACGTCCTTGAAGAAGCCGGTATGCACCAGCACGCTATGCGACACCATCTGCGCCAGATTGCCGACAAGCAGCATGATGATGATGGGCGTGGTCGCCGGCGGCATGACGGCCGCGGGGCCGAGCAGCACGGCGAAAATTCTGCCGGCGGCCAAAATCAAAACCCCGCAAACCGCGGCTGCCGGGATGCTGCACAGGGCCGCGGCGAGCCAGGTGGCGCGAACCATGGCCGGGCCGTCGCGCTCGGCGAGCGCACTGGTCTGCCGCGGCACCAGGCTATCGCAGGCCGCGCTGTAGAACTGATTGGCAACGCGATACACTTTGAACGTGGTGTCGAGAATGATGGTCGGCGCGCCGAGCCCAAAGGCCCACGGCGCCAGAAAATAGGGAAAGTTGTAGATATAGGTTTCGCTCAGCGCATAGACGCCGCTGCTGAAAAGCTGCTTGCGGCTGCTGCGCAGGAAAGCGACGAAACAGACGAAGTTGCGGCGAAAATCGCCGACAAACGCCTGGCGTTGCCGGAGCTTGACGATGGCTGCGGCAATGGCCGCGATCCAGCCGGCATTGATCGCCAGCAAAAAAACAAAAACAGGCAGGCCTAACAGCAGGGCCAAGAGGGCAAACGTATTGATGCCCCGGCGCAAGGCTTCCAGCATTTCGAAATAAACATATTCGTCGATGGCGATGCTGAAATAGCGCAACGCGACCCACGGCAGATTGATGGCATTGAACACGAAAAACAGCGTCAATTCGGCGCCGTCGGCGGTCGAATAATGAAGGCGGCTTGCCAAAATGAAAAAGCAGACCGCCGAGGCGAAAGCCGCCAGCGCGACATACAAGACGAAGACCATGGTCGCTTCGCCGGCAATGGCGCCGAGCGGCTTCTTTTGCAGGAAGCGCCCGCGCAGATTGACGAACAGCACCTTCACGATGCCGACGTCGGCCAGATAGAGCGAATAGCCGAGCGCGGCAAAAAAGATGAACAGCGAGAACCGCTCCGGCGTGAGCACGCGGGCAAACACGAAGGTTTGCAATAGACCCGTGGCCAATGTGCCGGCCGCCGTCGAAACGCGCAGCGCCATGTAGCGGTAGGAGATGAGGCGCTTGGCGATCATTGAGGTTCTTGGCGCGCGCAACGGCGGGAGCGGCGGCGAGATCGGCCGCCGGTCCGCCTCACGCCGTCCCTCCAGCGGTGACTAGCTCGGCCACGGTGCGCGCGAAGGATTCGGGCGAAAGCTGCCGGGCGATATCGGCGCGGGCTGCCTCGCCGAGCCGCTGGCGCAACTCCGGCTCGGCGGCGAGCCGGCGCAGCCACTCGGCGGCGTGGTCGACATTCGCCTCGGCCCAGAGCTGGCCGTCGGCAACAAAGGCGCCGTCGTAGGGATCTTGCACCGGCACAAGATCGTAAGACACCGGCGCCGAATTGCGCTCGTTCATGAAATCCATGTTGCCCGACCAGCCGGTCGCCACCACCGGCTTGCCGAGCTGCATCGCCTCGGCCGGCACCAGACCAAAACCTTCCGAGCGGTGCAGCGACAGCACGATGTCGACCGCGGCCATCAGGCCTGACATGTCCGCCGGCGGCAGCATGACGTTGATGAGGCGGAGGTTCGGCGCGCCGGCGACGGCGCGCTCGAGCTCGTCGCGCGCGATTGGCGAGGCGCCGTGGTCGATCAGCTTGATGGCGAGCAGGCGGTCGGGCGCATCGCCGAAGGCGCGGCGAAAGGCGGCGATGGCGGCGAGCGGATTTTTGCGCGTGAACGCGGAGCCCATGTGGAAGGCGGTGAGCACGATCAGCGCATCGGCCGGCAGGCCGAGGCGCGCACGCATATTGGGCGTCGGATGAACCGGCGGCAGCGGATGCGGCACGACGCGCACCGGTAGCTCGGTGGCCGCGGCGACCGCGACGCGCGTGAGCTCGCTCGGCACCCAGATTTCGTGAAGATAGCGCAGGCTCGGCAGCCAGGAGTCCGGGATGCGCGGAAACTCCCAGGCCCAATAGCCGATGACTCGGCGGCCGCGAACGCGCGTCCGCCCGAGCGCCCACAAGGCGTGCGGCAAGAACGGCGCGTTGTGGTGGACGACAAGCGTTCCGCCGGAGCCGGGAACGATCGGACGACGCGGCGGTGCGTCAAGCTCGGCCTGGCCGAAGGCGGCGCTGATGTCGAAGGCAGCAGGCGTCATGCCGGCGGCTTCGAGCGCATCGTATGCGAGCCGGGCGCCTTCGCCGATGCCGCTCGCGGTCGAGAATAGACCGGCAATGGCAATGGGGAATCCGCCGCGTGGTGCGCGGTCGGGCCGCGGGGCCACGAGCCGACTGACGCGGCCCAAAATTCCGGTCCGCGTCGTCTGCGGCAGGCGCTGCCACAGCCGTCGCAAGGGGTGGCGGCGCGGCGGCTTGCGCCCCGTCTCCTCGCGCTGTGGCTCGGTTGGCAAGGCGGCGTCGCGCGCGGAACGGGGCAATGGCTGCAAGGGCGCGTGCATCGCTCGATCTCTATGGCGGACAAGGAGAAATCACTGCAAACTGTAGCGGTCTGGTGCTAACGAAATGGTAAATTGAGCCGTCTAATGCGGCGCGTCTCGGCGGACCGGTCCGGCATGGCTGCGGCCGGCGTGAATGAGGCCTTAAAGTCCGGTCTGAACGGCGGCGCGGATCGGCCGATGCGGCGGTCGATCCCACTGGTCGAACAGGCGCAAATATTGCTCCGCCATTACTTCGAAGCCGTAAGCCGGCGACAGCCGCGCCAGCTCGCTGCCGATGTGCCTGCGCAAGTCTTGATCCGCCAGAATATTGCGGATGCGCGCGATCCAGGCTGCGTAATCACCTTGCGGCAGCAAGAGCTGCGCGGTCAAAAGGGGCGAGGCAGCGAACATCTCGCGAAACGACGGAATGTCGGTGCAGAGCGAGGGCACGCCGGCATGGATCGCCTCGATGGCGGCGAGGCTCAAGCCTTCATAGCGCGAGGGAAACAGCGCCAGATCGATGGCCGAATAGAACAACCCGATGCGGCCATGGGCGATCGCGGGCACGATGTGCACCCGCTGCGCCAATCCCGCAACCTCGATCTGCGAATTTAACGCGGCTTCGTCCGGGCCGATGCCAAGCAATACCAGGATCGCCTCCGGCATGCGCTTTATCAGTTCGAGGCTGAAACTCTGATTCTTCTGATGGCTCAACCGGCCGATCTGGCCGAGAATGAGTCCGTCAGCCGGCAAGCCGAGCGTCTTGCGCGCTTCGGCGCGCGAGAATGCTTGCGGAACGTCATGGCCGTTGACGACCACCGCCATGTCGTCGCGGTGATACGTCACGGCGACATTGTTGGCGCAAGCGATCATTTGCGTGTAGAGGCCGAGCCAATAGACGATGTCGTCGAGCGCCATCAGCGAAGGCGTCACGAAGGCGCGCGGGCCGTGATAGGTGGGGATCCGGTTGCGGATGCCGGCGATGCGGCCCGCCACGCCGACCAAAAGATTCGAGTACGGCTGTAGACCGAACAGCACGTCCGGCTTGGACTGGCGCAGCGCGGCGACGACGCGAAAGAACAGAGAAATAAGCAGCGTCGGCGACCGCGAGCGCTTGGCCGGCACGAAGACGCGCGCTCCGGCGGGCAGATCGCCGTCCGATCCGAACAGGTACCATTCCTCGACGTGGTGACCGCGCGCGCGCATCGCCTTGGCGAGATTGCTCGCCAGGATCGATGTGCCGCCATTGTCATGCGCCGTGCCGAGAAAAACGATCGACCGCGGGTGGCGCGATAGCTGAGCCGTCACGTAGGTTTTTCCGAGCTTTGCGGCGATGGTTGCATGCGGTCGTTAACAGATTGTTCTGCTCAGGGAGGACTTAGGCCCGACCGCCAGGCGGCCTTTTGATTGGCCACCATCAGCCCCCAAATCAGCCCGACCATCAGGAAAAAGTGGCGCCAATGGTCGGTGTCGACAATCATGCCTTCGACGAGTTCGCCGACGAAGACGGCGTAGGCGGCGATGAGATAATATTGCCAGGGCGATCGCACCAGCACGGCGCGAAGTCCGACCATCAACGTTGCCGCGATCAGCGTCAGATAGGTCGTGCCGCCGAGCCAGCCATAGACCAGAAAGCCTTGCATATAGACGTTGTGCTGCTGCAGCCCGTAGGTATTGGCGAAGGCGAAGGGTCCCATGCCGTTCGGGTGATCGAGGATGACGCTCAACGCCAATCTTTGCTCGGTGAAACGGCCGCCCGGACCCACATCATAAGGTTGAATTACTTTGGCGCGCTCCACGAACAAGTCGTGGATGGAATCGACCGATAGAAACGCGATCACCAGCGCCGCCATCACGATCATTGCGACGATGCCGAGTAAAACAATCCGGGAGCGCATGCGCGGCTCGGGCGTCACCACGAGCAGGATCATGAAGCAGACGCTCGCCGAAACCGCAAAATGAACCCAGGCGCCGCGCGAGAAGCTCAACAGCAGGCCTCCCAGCAGAGCCAGCAAGACCGTGAGGTCAAACAGCCGAATGCCGCGCGTCATCAGTCCGATCATCAGCATCAGCAGCGGAAAAATCAGAAACGGTCCGTAGACGTTCGGATCCTTGAACGTCGCGCTGACGCGGTCTCCGTCCATAAAAATCTCGGCACCCGGCAGCAGATGGAAAAATCCGACATAGCCGGCCAAGGTCGCCAGCATCGCCGCCAGCAGATAAGCCCGCCGCAAGATCTGCAGCCGCACCGCATCGCCGCTACTGAACAGGCAGGCGAACAGGATGGCAGCGCAACCGAGATAGACCGAGGTGCCGAAATACTGGACCGCCTTTTCGTCGTCGCCGACCTGGATCACCGACATGGCGCCGCCAACCAGCCATATGATCGTCAATACCAATAACGGCACGAGCCTGCGATCGAACGGCACGCGAGCGGTGACGCAGGTGACCAGCAGCACGAACATCATCACATCGTGCGGCGACGGCTCGATAAAGGCGATCGAGCTCAGCAGCACCGTGATGAACAGTACGAAATTCAGGAGCCGCTCGGCGAAAGCCGCAGCGCTGCCGGTATATTCGGTCGGCAGCGCGACGGCCGGGCTGCGGGCGGTCATCAATAGGCGCCTTCGCCGCGGATCAGCGCGAACGGGGTGCGCAGTACGATGTAAAAGTCGAACAGGATCGACCAGTTCTCGATGTAATAGAGATCGTGCTCGACGCGGCGGAGGATTTTTTCGCGACTGTCGGTTTCGCCGCGCCAGCCGTTGATCTGCGCCCAGCCGGTGATGCCAGGCTTGACGCGGTGCCGCGCAAAATAGCCGTCGACCGCTTCGTCGTAGAGGTGCTCGGCGGCCTTGGCCTGGATGGCGTGCGGCCGCGGACCGACCAACGACATGTTGCCGGTGAACACCACGTTGAGCAGTTGTGGCAGCTCATCGAGGCTGGTCTTGCGGATGAACCGACCGACCCGGGTGACGCGCGGATCGCCCTTGGTCACGAGCTTGCTGGCGTTGGCGTCTGTGGCCTCAACATACATGGAACGGAACTTGTAGATCTCCACGAACTTGTTGTTGAAGCCGTAGCGCCGTTGCTTGAAAAAGACCGGTCCCTTGCTGTCGAGCTTGATGGCGATGCTGATCAAAAGCATGATCGGCGCGACGCAGATCAGCACCAGCGAGCCGATGATCTTGTCGAACAGCCATTTCATCACGACGTCCCAGTCGGCGATCGGGCGATCGAAGATATCGAGCACCGGGACGTGGCCGATATAGGAATAAGCGCGCGGACGAAACCGCAATTTGTTGCTGTGAGCGGCGAGCCGGATGTCGACCGGCAGCACCCACAGTTTTTTCAGCATTTGCAAAATGCGGCTCTCCGCGGAGATCGGCAGCGAAAAGATGACGAGGTCGACGCGGGTATGGCGGGCAAACTCGACGAGGTCGTCGACGGTGCCGAGCTTGGGCACGGCGTTGAAGCTGGTCGAGGTGCGGTCATCGCCGCGATCGTCAAACGTGCCGATGACGCGCACGTCGGAATCGCGCTGAGCGGCGAGCGCGGCGATCAGGGCATCGCCGCTGCTGCCGGCGCCGACCACGACGGTGCGGCGGTCGAGGCGGCCCTGCCGCGTCCAGCGGCGCACCAGGAGGAACAAGGTGCGTCGAAATGCAATGAGCGCAACCAGCCCGACCACGTAAAAGCTGCCGAGCCAGACACGCGAAAATTGGTCGCCGGTCTTGGTGAAATACGAGGTGGCGATGGCGAGCAGAAATACCACCGACCACGCCGATGCGAGTCGCATATATTGCTTTTCGTGGCCGCGAAACGCCTGGACCTGATAAATGTCGGCAGCCTGGAATGCCAGCATTGAAAGCAGCGAGATGCCGGCGATGGCGCCGATATAGTAGCGGCCGGAATCGATCAACGGGACGGACCAGATATACAGCGCAAATCCGATCGCTGCGACCAGCGCGCTCTCGATCACGCGGACGATGCCGGCGACAACGATGGGTGAATAGGCGTCTTTGAATCGTTGGGCGGCGACTGCCAGCGCGGCGGCTGAGAGGGCGTGCGGGCCTGAGGCTTTCGCAGTCGCACGGGGCATGGCTTTGACCGCCGACGACACCGCAGCGGCGGTCTCGAATATCGTGCTTGGTTCGGGAGCGGACATAATCGTAAAACTTCTCCCCGCGATCGCGCAGTCCCCCGCCGGCAATTCGCCGGCAACATAGTGAACAATCTTCAAAAATTGGTTATGCGAATTGAGCCAGTTTTCGCGTCGCGATGGCTTCGCGGTAAGCGGCGAGATTGCATTCGACCATCGTCGTCAGCGAGAATTCGCTGCGGATCCGAGTCCTGAGCACCTGCGCGCCGGCCTGCATTGCCGCCGGATCATCGATCGCGGCCGTGATGGCGCCGATGAGCGCCACAATGTCGTCGGGCGGTATGAGCTTGGCCGCCTGCGTACCAAATATTTCCGGGTTGCCGCCGACGGCGGTAGCGATGATGGGCAGTCCGGCGGCGGCGGCTTCCAATACCACGTAGGGAAGCGACTCGGCGCGCGACGGGATGACCAGCATGCGGCCCATGGTGAAGGCGATGCGGGCCGGACAATGACCGATGAAGCGGACTTGATCGGCGAGCCCGAGCCGGTTCGCTTGCGCCTGCAGTTTTGCGGCGTCGGGACCTTCGCCGGCGATGGTTGCAGTCACGCGGCGGCCGGACCGCTGGAGGATAGCCAGAGCATCGAGAAGCACATCCATGGCTTTCACCGGGCGCAGCTCGCCTACGCAGACGATATCGGCGGCATCCGCCCGCGGCACCGCCGGTTCGAACTCGCTTTCGGCGATGCCGTTGCGCACGATGCGAACCATCGCGCGCGGCGGAGCGACCACCTTGCGATAAAGCTCGGCGATGTAACTGCTTTCGAACAGAAATAGATCGGTGCGTGGATTGAGGATCCGCTCCAGCGACCGGTAAAAGCCGCCGCTGAGCGTGCCGGGACAATAAACCAGCGAGCCACCGTGCGGCGTATAGGCGCGGATGGCATTCGGCGCCGCCGGGGTGAGCCGGGCCAGGGCCGCGCCCTTGGCGCCGTGGCCATGCAGTACGTCGGGCGCCAGCGCGCTGATGCGGCGCGAAATCCGCCACAGCGCGTAGATGTCGTGCGGGTTGAGTTCGCGCGCGATGGGCACGCGCTCGATCCCGAGTGTGAGCCGCGGCGCGAGTTCGGCCAGCACGGCATCGGCGCGCGCGCCACCGGTCGTCGAGTCGACGATGAGACCGACGCGATGGCCACGTTCGATCTGGCCTCGCGTCACATCCACCACGTGCCGGAACAATCCGCCGAGTGGCGCGCGCAGAAGATGCATGATCTTAAGGCTGGTCGGCGCAAATGCATCAAGCGGGGGCGCGAACGTGCCGGCGCGGCCAAATGGCACGGTGCCGAGGCTCGGCTGGATCGGGCGCGGATCGCCCATGCGCGGTCCTTAAATTTGATGGCAAAGCGTTAAGCCCGATAGAGGGCAAGGGAGGTTAATAAACCCTCACGTCGGGTCGCGATCCGGGCGCGCGGCGGTCTTAACCACCAAGTCAGATCGCCTCGCGGCCTTAACCGGATAGCAACCTTAATAGTTTGTGATCGCTTATCGCTCTGCGGTCTGTCGGCAAGTATGTTGCGAGGAGTTTCGGAATGAGTGTGGCGTCGCCGCCGCCCCGCGCCGGAGGATCATCGGGAGCCGAGCTCGACCTCTCGCAGCTCGGCGCGACGTTGTGGCGCAAGAAATGGACGGTGCTGCGCCCGACGATTTTGGTCGCGGTGGCCACGCTTATCGTCGTGCAGTTCATTACGCCGCGATATCAGGCGGAGTCGCGCGTCTTCATCGAGAGTCGCGACAACGCCTATTTGCGCCCCGACGTCGACAAGGACATCGCTCAAAATCCGGTCGACGACGAGGCGGTGACCAGCCAAGTCCAGATCATCCTGTCGCGCGACCTGGCGCGCGAGGTAATCAAGAATCTCAAGCTCGGCGACAAACCGGAATTCGATTCGGCGCGCAACGGCGTCTCGCCAATCAAAGCCGTGCTCGGTCTGCTCGGTCTCGTCAGAGACCCGTTGAACATGACGCCGGAAGAGCGCGTGCTCACGGCTTATTACGACCGTCTGACCGTGACGCCGGTCGACAAATCGCGTGTCATCAATATCGATTTTCTATCGCAGGATCCCCAACTGGCCGCCCAAGTCGCCAACGCGATCGCCGATGCTTATTTGACACGACAGCGCGAGACCAAGGAGGAGCAGGCCAAAACCGCGTCGCAATGGCTTGCCGGTGAAATCGACACGATGCGGCAGAAGGTGGAGGATGCCGATGCCAAGGTCGAGGATTTCCGCGCCAAAGCCAATTTGCTGGTCGGTAACAACAACACCACGCTGTCGGCGCAGACGCTCGGCGACGTCAATGCCCAGCTCGCCGCTGCACGCGCGCAGAAGGCTGACGCCGAGGCCAAGGCCAAGATGATCCGTGACATGCTGCGCTCCGGCCAGCCGATCGAATCCTCCGATATCCTCAATTCCGAACTCATCCGCCGGCTCTCCGAGCAGCGCGTGACTTTGCGTGCGCAGCTTGCCGAACAATCGGCGACGCTGCTCGACAACCATCCGCGCATCATCGAATTGAAGGCGCAGATCGCCGATCTCGACAAGCAGATTAGAGCCGAGGCGGATACCGTCGCGCGCTCGTTCGAGAACGACGCCAAGCTCGCCGGCGCCCGCGTCGACACGCTCACCGCGAGCCTCGATCAGCTCAAGAACCAGGCGGCGACGACCAACGGCCAGGACGTGCAGCTGCGCGCGCTCGAACGCGACGCTAAATCGCAGCGCGATCTGTTGGAATCCTATCTCGCCAAATATCGCGAAGCGGCTTCGCGCAACAGCCTGGAATCGAGCCCGGCCGACGCGCGGGTGATCTCGCGCGCCACGGTGTCGAATGTTCCGGCCTATCCGAAGAAGCTGCCGACGGTGCTGATCGCGACCTTCGCCACGCTTTTGATCAGTTCCGGCTTGGTGATGACCAAAGAGATCCTCGCCGCTCCGGTCGGCCCCGCTCCGGCGCGGACGGAGCCGACCGTCGGGGTGTCTGACACCTTGGCGCCCAGACTGGCGGCGATTGCAAACGAACCGCCGGGGCCGCCTGCCGCCGCCGGCGTTCCCGCCGGCTCTGTTGCGAGCGTGGCCGACAACTTGCGGCATGCTGGCGCCGCCAGCAAACGGCTTGCGGTGTTCGGCGCCTTGTCGGGGATCAGTACCAGCCAGACGGCGATCAAGCTGGCGCGCTTGCTTGCGGACGATTCCCGCGTCGTGCTGGTCGGCCTCGCCTCCGGCGATACTGCAATCCGAGGCATATCGAACGAACCGTCCGCCCCCGGGCTGGCCGAGCTCGCCTGCGGCACGGCGTCCTTCGGCGGCATCATTACTAAGGACAAATTCTCGCCGCTGCACTTGATCTCGGCGGGGCAGGCGCCGGTCGATCGCGTGGGTGTTCTCGCCGCACCCGGCATGGTGACGAACTTCAATGCCTTGGCGCGCGCCTACGATCATGTGGTCGTCGATGCCGGCGAGGCCGCCGGGGCGGAGATTGAGCGCATCTCCGAGGTTGCTTCTCACGCCGTGCTGATCACCGACACACTGTCGAATGCCGCCACGATTTCGGCGCGGGACCGCCTGCTGACGGCCGGATTTGGCGACGTGCGGATCCTTGTCGGCGGCTACGGAACTTCCGGCGCGACTGCTGCGGCCGCGTAAATGCCTGGTTTGCCGCGGACGGTTGACCGGGCTTTCGCCTTGGCAAAAGATCACCGTTGCTGCGCTTCGACAAGGGAACGCCGGTGGCCGGCCTGAAGCAGACGATCATTCGCGGCGGCTTGGAGTCGCTCTATTTCACCGGCGCGCATATTGCGCTGCGGCCGTTTGTCGGCGGCGTCGGCGCAATCCTGACGCTGCATCATGTCCGCCCGCCGCGGCCGGACCGGTTTCAACCCAATCGCCTGCTCGAAGTCACGCCGCGCTTTCTCACCCGCGTCATCAAGACGTTGCGCCGCTCGGGGCTCGATCTGATCAGTCTCGACGAGATGCATCGCCGCATGACCGGCGGCGATTTTTCGCGCCGCTTCGCCTGCCTGACCTTCGACGACGGCTATCGCGACACTTTGCAATGGGCCTATCCGATCTTGAAAGAGGCTGCAGTGCCCTTCGCGATTTACGTGCCGACGAGCTTTCCGGATCGGCTCGGCGAATTGTGGTGGCTGGTGCTCGAAGCGGTGATCGCGCGCAACGATCGCGTTGGCCTGGTGATCGCCGGCCGGGACCGCAAGTTCGACTGCCGCACGGTTGCGGAAAAGCGCGCGCTGTTCGACGAGCTTTATTGGTGGCTGCGCAGCCGGCCGACGGAAGCGGAGTTGCGCGACGTGATCCGCAATCTCGCCGCCTTTTATCATGTCGACATCGCCGCGTTCTGCAGCGAATTGTGCATGAACTGGCGCGAACTTGCGGAGCTCGCGACCGACCCGCTCGTCACCATCGGGGCGCATACCGTGACCCATCCGATGCTGGCGAAACTCACAAAGGACAATGTGCGCTCGGAGATGGATTTGAGCCGCTCGGTGATCGAGGCCGCGCTCGCGGTGCGGCCGCTGCATCTGTCCTATCCATTCGGCGACCGCACGTCGGCCGGCGCGCGCGAATTCGAGATCGCCGCCGAACTCGGCTTCAAAACGGCGGTGACGACGCGGCCCGGGGTGCTGTTCCCCGAACATGCGCAATGCATGACGGCGCTGCCGCGGATTTCGCTCAACGGCGACTATCAGCGCATCCGCTACGTGCGCGTCCTGCTGTCGGGCGCGGCGACGGCGATGTGGAACGGCTTTCGGCGGCTGGATGCGGCGTAGCCAGGAGTCGGCTATCAGGGATCAGTAATCAGAAGCGTGGGTGTTCTTGATTTCTGTTTACTGACCTCTGACTGGGCCGCTCATCCACGACACAATCGGCATCGCCGGCAAAACCCACCCCAAGCCGGCGATCACGTAGTAGGCAATCGACAGTGCGGTGCTGTCGTGGATCGCGGGGGCCTGCGCCAGCGCCATTGCCACCAGCGCCCACACGATAACCAGCACCAGAAGCGCCACGGCGCCGATAAATTTGCGCAGACGAATGGGCATGGCGGCGCGGTTCCAGGGGCGACAAAGAGCGAGTTGCGAGGGCAGGGGGCAGCACTATATGGTCCGCGCGCCCACGACAAGCAACACGACAAGCGCCCGATATCAGCGATCGAGATGGTCAGCCGAACTTCATGTCAGACGCACGCGATCCGGCTCTGGCTCTACGCCGTCGCCGCGCTGGTGTTGGCCATGGTTCTGGTCGGCGGCGCGACGCGGCTGACCGAATCCGGTCTCTCGATCACCGAATGGCAACCGGTGATGGGCGTGGTGCCGCCGCTCAACGACACGCAATGGCAGGCCGAGTTCGAAAAATACCGGGCCATTCCGCAATACCGCGAGCTCAACCGCGGCATGAGTCTCGATGCCTTCAAGACCATCTTTTGGTGGGAGTGGACGCACCGGCTGATCGGCCGCGCCATCGGCGTGGTGTTTCTGCTGCCGTTGCTTTGGTTTCTGTGGCGCGGCTGGATCGGACCGGGTTTGCGCGCGCGGTTATGGCTGATCTTCGGCCTTGGTGCGCTGCAAGGCGCGGTCGGCTGGTGGATGGTGGCGTCCGGCCTCGTGCACCGTGTCGAAGTCTCGCAATATCGCCTGGCGACCCATCTCGCGCTTGCCTGCAGCATCTACATCGCCATCCTGTGGACCGCGCAGCGGCTCGATGGCCGCGAATCCGCGCTGGCGCCCAGCGCCATACGCGCCACCGCCATCGGACTGCTCGTCCTCGTGCTGGGACAGATTTATCTCGGCGCCTTGGTCGCCGGGCTCCGCGCCGGCTATGTTTATAATACCTGGCCGCTGATCGACGGCCGCTTCGTTCCTGGCGTTTCGCGGCTGTTTTTCGATCTGCCGCTGTGGCGAAATTTCTTCGAAAATACGCTCACGGTGCAGTTCGATCACCGCATGTTGGCTTATACGATCTGGGTCGTCGCGCTTCTTCACGCCGTCAACGCAGCACGTATGGTGAAAGCGGGCCCCGTCGTCGCCGGTGCCATCGTCCTTGCCGCGGCGGTGACGCTGCAGGCGGCGCTCGGCATTTTCACACTTTTGATGGTGGTGCCAATCTCGCTCGCTTTGCTGCACCAAGCCATGGCGATGGTCGTATTGACCATCGCGACTGTCCATGCGGCATCGGTCGTGACGCGGATGTCATCGTCCGCGAAGGCGGGCGATCCAGTAGGCTCTGTCGAGATCGGCATTGCACATAGCAGAAATTAGGAATGCAGTGAGTACTGGATTCCCGCCTTCGCGGGGCATGACAGCTCCTAATCAGCCAGCGCCTGCTCCAGATCGGCGATGATGTCGTCCTTGTCCTCGATGCCGATCGACAGCCGCACAACATCGGGGCCGGCGCCGGCTTGCACCTTTTGCGAGTCGGAGAGCTGCCGGTGCGTGGTCGAGGCCGGATGAATGATCAGCGAGCGGGTGTCGCCGATATTGGCGAGATGCGAGAACAGCTTCACGTTCGAAACCAGTTTGACGCCGGCGTCATAGCCGCCCTTCAGCCCGAAAGTGAACACGGCGCCGGCGCCCTTCGGGCAATATTTTTGCGCCAGGTTGTGATAGCGGTCGCCGGGCAGGCCCGGATAACTCACCCACGCGACTTTCGGATGCCCCGCGAGCCATTCCGCGACCGCGAGTGCATTGTCGCAATGCTTTTGCATGCGCAGCGGCAAAGTCTCTATGCCGGTGAGAATGAGGAAGGAATTGAACGGGGAGATCGCCGATCCGATGTCGCGCAGCGCCAGCACCCGGCAGGCGATGGCGAAGGCGAAATTGCCAAACGTCTCGTGCAGCACGATGCCGTGATATTCCGGCCGCGGTTCGCACAGCATCGGATAGCGCCGCTCGCGCGACCAATTGAAAGTGCCGCCGTCAACGATCATGCCGCCGATCGAATTGCCATGGCCGCCCAAAAATTTTGTCAGCGAATGCACGACGATGTCGGCGCCATGTTCGAACGGCTTGCACAGATAGGGCGTCGCCAGCGTGTTGTCGACGATATAGGGCACGCCGGCGCGCCGCGCGATCTGCGCCACCGCGGCCATGTCGGTGATAACGCCGCCGGGATTGGCGATCGACTCGGTGAAGATCGCCTTGGTCTTCGGCGAGATAGCGCGCTCGAACGAGCCGATGTCGTCGGGATCCGCCCAGACCACGTTCCAGCCGAAATTCTTGAACGCGTGGTTGAACTGATTGATCGAGCCGCCATAGAGCTTTTTCGACGCCACGAATTCGTCGCCAGGCTGCAGCAGGCAATGGAAGACCAGAACCTGCGCCGCGTGGCCGGATGCAGCGGCCAGTCCCGCGGTACCGCCTTCCAGCGCGGCGACGCGCTCTTCGAGCACTGCGGTCGTCGGATTGCCGATCCGCGTGTAAATGTTGCCGAAGGTCTGCAGGCCAAACAGCGAGGCGGCGTGATCGACGCTCTCGAATACATAAGAGGTGGTCTGATAGATCGGCGTTGCGCGCGCGCCGGTGGTCGGATCGGGTTGCGCGCCGGCATGGACGGCAAGCGTCGAAAAGCCGGGAATACGTTCGCTCATCGGTATTTCCTCGTTGGCCGCCCCTTAGCCGCTCCTTGGCCGATCGTCGTTAAATAAAAAAGGCGTGCGTCGCCGGTTTATAGGACCGGCCAAGCCCGTCAAGCCGAGGCACAGCCGTTGCGTTAATAAGCAACGGTCGCACCGTGGGACATGTCAGCAGCAGAAGCTTATTCTCTTGCAACGCCGTCAGACGGCGGGGGGCGCGGTTATTTGAAGCGCCTTATCGCATCGCGGCACGCCGGCGTGATCTTGCTGCGATTGGCCATCAGGCAATGTGCGACGCGTACTCGGTCGGGGATGAACTGTCCGCAATAGACCTGAGCGTCCATCATACAGGCATTCTGATCCTGCTGCGCGTCCGCCTTGACGCCGACGGGCGCAAGCAACAGGCAAACCAGTCCAAGCGAAATTGCGAGGGTGAATTTCATGACCTTTTTCCGCGGGCGCCCAGCAAGCCCCAAACATATTAGACGCCCGAGATAGTAAAAAAGTTCGATAAGGCAAAATCGAGGTCAATGGCCGCCTTGTTCGCGCTGCGCGCGGTCGGCCGCCTCGGTCGTGCCGCCCTGGCCGCTTAAGCGGTTGAGCGTCATGCGCTGAACACCGCCGATCGTCGCCTTCTTCGACGACAGCGTGCGGGTATTGACGCCCATCCAGGCGATCTCCGACGACAGCCGCCCATACTCGATCTTGGGGCAGCGATTCATCACCACTTTCAGGCCGTTCGCCTCGGCCAGCGCCGCCGCCTCGTCATTGCGCACGGAAAGCTGCATCCAGATCACTAAGGGTCGCGGTGTGAGCGCCAGCGCCTCTTGCACGATCGCCGGCGCATATTGCGAGCCGCGGAAAATATCGACCATGTCGATCGGCTCGGGGATATCGGCCAGCCGCGCGTAAATGCGCTGGCCGAGCATTTGCTCGCCGGCATGTCCCGGATTGACCGGAATCATATGGTAGCCGCGTTCGAGCAGATATTTGAAGGCAAAATAGCTCGGACGATTTTCCTTCTCCGAGGCGCCGACCATGGCGATCGTCTTCACGGTATTGAGGATGCCGCGAATATAGCTGTCGGGGTAGGAGTCGTGGTTCATCGATCTTGCCACTTCGGGTCGCGCTTTTCGATGAAGGCGGAAATACCTTCTTCGGCATCGCGCGCCAGCATGTTCTCGACCATCACTTCCGAGGCATATTTGTAAGCGTCGGCGAGCGGCATTTCGACCTGCCGGTAAAATGCTTCCTTGCCGATCTTGACGGTAAACGTCGATTTGGCGGCGATCTTCTCGGCAAGCCGGAGCGCTTCGGCGCGCTCGTGACCCGCGGTGACGACGCGATTGACGAGGCCGATGCGCGCCGCATCCTCGGCGGAGATCAGTTCGCCGGTGAGCAGCATTTCCATGGCGTGCTTGCGCGTCACGTTGCGCGACAGCGCCACCATCGGAGTCGAGCAGAACAGTCCGATATTGACGCCGGGAGTGGCGAATTTGGCGGCCTGCGAGGCCACCGCAAGGTCGCAGCTCGCCACCAGCTGGCATCCCGCCGCCGTCGCCGTGGCATGGACCGCGGCGATGACCGGCTGCGGCAGCATCACGATCTGCTGCATCACGGCGCTGCACAGCCCCATAATGTGCTTGAAATAGCCGCGGCCGCGATCCTCGTCCTGGCGACGCGCATTAAGTTCCTTGAGGTCGTGGCCGGCGGAGAAGGCCGGACCGTTGGCGGCAAGCACCACGGCGCGCACTGAGCGGTCATGCGCGATCGCGGTGAGCGCTTCGCTTAAACCTTCAAGCATCGCCTCGGACAGGCTGTTGCGCGCGGCCGGCCGGTTGAGCGTCAGGACGGCGATGCCGCCTTGGTTCTCGCGCAGCAAGATCAGCGATGAGGCGGCCGCAGTGGCGGCGGTAGCGACTTGGGCGTTCATGCGAGCATCCAGATATTGACGCCGGTTCGGAGTTTTTTTTGCGGTTTTGCGGTGTTGTTCCTAGCATTGTATCCGAGACTGGGGATGCCGGGGAGCTAATCATGACGGGCGGCAAAGAAAAGGCGGCGCCGAAATTGACGCGCACGGAGCTCATTGAGCGCTTGCAGGCCGAATTCCCGGAGGCCTCCCATGCCATGGGTGACTACGTCATCGAGGACGTCTGGATGGGCGGCTGCCGGCTCCGCCATCCCTATACCGACAAGGCGCTCCGCCCGGGCGGCACGCTTTCCGGAACGACCATGATGTCGCTTGCCGATTTCACCATGTATGTCGCGGTGCTCGCTTCGATCGGCTGGGTGCCGCTCGCGGTCACGACCAATCTGACCATCAATTTTTTGCGCAAGCCGGTGGCACGCGATCTAGTGGCCGAGGCCCATTTGATGAAGCTCGGCAAGCGCTTGGCCGTCGGCGAAATCGCGATCCGTTCCGAGGGCGAGGACGATCTCGTCGCGCACGCCACATCGACCTATTCGATACCCTTTTGGTAATATAATACCTCTAACTCAAGCGCTTGAGAAATATCCGTAATTGCGGTTGACGTACCGGGGTTGCGCGGGTAAATAGCCGGACCCTTTAAGACGGACACGTCCATGAAAACCTTCTCCGAGAAGCCCGCCGACGTGAATAAGAAGTGGGTCGTGATCGACGCCGACGGGCTCGTCGTCGGTCGGCTCGCTTCGCTCGTGGCATTGCGGTTGCGCGGCAAACACAAGCCGACCTTCACGCCGCATGTCGACTGCGGCGACAATGTCATCGTGATCAATGCCGCCAAGGTAGTGCTGACCGGGCGCAAGGTGCAGCAGAAAGTCTATTACAAGCACACCGGCTATATCGGCGGCATCAAGGAACGCACCGCCAAGGCGATCCTGGCCGGCCGCTTTCCCGAGCGAATCGTCGAAAAGGCGGTGGAGCGCATGCTGCCGCACGGACCGCTCGGCCGCCGTCAGCTCGGCAATTTGCGGGTTTATCCGCAGGCCGAGCATCCGCATGAGGCGCAACAGCCGGAAAAGATCGATATTGCTGCGATGAATCGCAAGAACAAGAGGACCGCGTAATGGCCGAGACAGTGCAATCGCTGGAAGGTCTGTCGACGCTCAAGCCCGCGACGCCGCCGGCGGCGGAGACGCAGAAATACGTGCAGAAGCTCGACAAGCAGGGCCGCGCCTATGCCACCGGCAAGCGCAAGGATGCGGTGGCGCGGGTGTGGATCAAGATGGGCGGCGGCAAGATCGTCATCAACGATCGGCCGGTGGAAACCTATTTTGCCCGGCCGGTCTTACGCATGCTGATCCAGCAGCCGCTGGTCGCTTCCAATCGCCAGGGCCAATATGACGTGGTCTGCACCGTGTCCGGCGGCGGCCTCTCGGGCCAGGCCGGCGCTGTGCGTCACGGTCTGTCCAAGGCGCTGATGCGGCATGAGCCGGATTTGCGCAGCGTGCTCAAGCGCGGCGGCTTTCTCACCCGCGATCCGCGCGTGGTCGAGCGCAAGAAGTACGGCAAGGCCAAAGCGCGCAGAAGCTTCCAGTTCTCGAAGCGGTAATTTCTTTCGACATTCCGCTCGTCCCCGCAAAGGCGGGGATCTAGTTCCTTCGCATAATCATCTGGATTCCCGCTTGCGCGGGAATGAGCGGAAGGAACTAGAAAAACGCCATGGTCCGTATCTCGATGCTCTCGCGCGGGCGCGCGTGCGGCGGCGAGGTCGGATCTTCGAACGCGGTATGCGCGGTCCAGCGGGCGCGGCCGTCTTTTTCCGAATCGAATACCTTGAAGACGTAGGCCTCCTCGCGCCGCATGCGCGGAAACCAGTACCATTTGTGCGCCGGATTGTATTTGATCGCGTAGGTCTGGCCGATGCGGCCGGGAGCGCGCCGCTCCGACACGATCATGTCGCTCGGCGACAAGGTGCGCGCGTCCGCCATGGCGAGCGGATAGGTCTCGACCGGGTGACGGATCGGCCGCCATACCTGAATGATGGCGAAGCGGCGCTTGAGCAATTCCTCGGCCTCGCCGGGAAGAATATCGCGGACGCGCTGCGGCGCGGACCATTCGGTGTAATCGTTGTGCACGCGGCGCACGACCTCGCGGATTTTTTTGCTCTCGCGCAGCTCGTCGTCGGCGGTGCGCAGCGTGTGGTCGAACACCACGACGCGTTTGGCGCCGCTCTCGGCTTTGATCAGCGCCTCCATTTCCGGATAGTAGACACGCTTGATTTCCGCCTCGTCGTAGAAATCGGCGACCTTGGTGTCGTGCCGCACGAAGCGGAAGCCGTTGCGGTCCAGCACGAAGTCTTGGGCGTGCGGGCGGCCGTTGTGGATGGTAACGCGGCGCGGATCGGGCGTGCCGCCGGAGCGCGCGTCGCTGCCGCCAGGGCTGGCGACGATGGTGAAGACCTTGGTTCCATCGTCGACGATGTAATTGAGCGTCGCTTCGATGGTGTCGGGAGCGGTGTCCAGCTCGGCGGTGAGCGTCATCGGCAACTCCTTTGGATTGCCTTCAATCTATGGCCGGAAGGCGGCTTCGGGAAGGTCCCTAAAATCGCGCGACGACGGTTTACCGTCCGGCAAGCCTATTCGCGAGCTTTCCTGCCGTAGTAACGCGTAGGGAACGCGTGACCATTAGCTTGCGCCCTCAGTGGTTGGCGGTGACGGCATGCATATCGATCTGCAAACTCTATCGGTCGTCACCGTATTCGTTGCCGCGCTCCTTGGCGCGCTGTTGGTCTTCGCCGGCCTGCAAAATCGCAGCGTTCGCGCGCCGATGTGGTGGGGTGCTGCCCACATCGTCAATGCGGGCGGTTTCGCTCTGTTGACGTCGCGCGGCACCGCGCCGGGCTTCGTCACCGTCGATCTCGCCAATGCGCTGGTGCTGCTCGGTTACGGCTTAACCTGGACCGGAGCGCGCATTTTCGACGGCCGGCCGACCCGGCCGTTGCTCGTGCTGCTGGCGCCGGTCGCCTGGCTCGTTGCCTGCCGGCTCCCGATTTTCGCCGACAGCGTTGGCGCCAGGGTCATTGCCTGTTCGACCATGCTGGCGCTGCTCACGCTGCTCGCCGCGCAGGAGTTTTGGCGCGGCCGTGGCGAGCCGCTGATGTCACGTTGGCCGACGGTCATCGTATTGTGGGCGCATGCCGCGATCTTGCTGGTGCGCGTGCCGGTGCTGCTGTGGAGTTCCACTTTCCGCGGCGTTTTCACGTTGAGCACGCTGTCGTTTACGCTGCTCGCGTTCGGCACGCTGTTGTTCACCGTCGTCCTGGCGTTCCTGCAACTGAACATGACGAAAGAACGCACCGAGCTCAAACATAAGATCAATTCGCTGGTCGACCCGTTGAGCGGGGTAGCCAATCGCCGCGCCTTCCTCGACGGCGCCGCTGCGCTACTGGTGCGGCAAGAGATCGACCATGAGCCGCTGGCGATGCTGTTGTTCGATCTCGATCATTTTAAGCAAATCAACGACCGGCTGGGCCACGCGATCGGCGACAGCGTGTTGCAATGCTTCGCCGGGACCGCAACGAAGACGCTCGGCACCGATGTCCTGTTCGCCCGCATCGGCGGCGAGGAGTTCGCGTCCTGCCTGCCGGTCGGCGACCTCGATGAGGCCTATGCGATCGCCGATCGGGTGCGGCGTAACTTCGCCGCCGTGGCGGCTCGCTTCGGCAACGATACTCTATCACCGAGCGTCAGCGCGGGGGTGACGCTCGCTTGCGGTCCGTGCGCCAGCGTGACGGAACTGCTTTCGATTGTCGACCGGGCGCTCTATCGGGCGAAAGAGCTTGGGCGCAATCGCGTCGAGCTAGAGGCGCCGGTTGCAGCCGAGGTGAGCGCCGGCGCACCGTCGATCGTGCCGATCATCGGGCCGGATCGCTCGGCAAACGCCCCGCAATCGGCCGGCCGGCGCTGGCGTATTGCCTCGTGAGATCGTCCGCCGGTTCGGGCGATGTCCGAGCGGCGAATATGGCGCCGCCAAGCTATTGCGAACTTGGCAACGTGGATGCTGCAATTTTAAGAACAATGCGGACGTTGCAATTTTAAAAAGTGTTTTTGAGCAAACCTGCGCGATAGCCGATACATTCGGCAAAGCCTGATCCGCAAACGTTCAACGCGGCTCCAAAAACTGTGATAGGTAGCATTGCCTACGCAGTGAGGAGTATTGCCTGTATGTTTGCCCGCCTGGCAGAGGCGTCGACTTCACTCGATATCGGCACGCTGTTCGTGATCGCAACTTGCGTCACCGCGTTGCTCGGCCTCTTCCTGCTGTTCGCCTGGATGCAGGACCGCATCCAGGCGCTGGCTTGGTGGGGGCTCGCTTATCTGATCGGCGGCTTCTCCGGAGTGCTGTGGCAGCTTGGTGGCGCCATTTCCCCGCCGGTGCCGTCTTGGATGCCCGATGTGCTGCTGTTCATCGCGGTCGGCATGATTTGGAGTGCGGCGCGCCTATTCCACGGCCGTCAAGTGCGGTGGGGCGCGATGTGCTTCGGCGCAACGGTGTGGGCCGCGAGCTGCATCGTGCCGGCGGTGCCGCACTCGCCGGCCGCGCGTATCATGCTCAGTTCGGTCATCGTCGCCACCTATACGTTCCTGATCGCCGCCGAACTGTGGCGCGAGCGGCGCAAATCTCTGATCCGGCGCTGGCCGGCGCTGTTCGTGCCGATGCTACACGGCGCTATCTTCCTGTTTCCGGTGGCGCTGGCGTCGCTCGGCGTCAAAAGTCTTACCACCGGCTGGATCGCGGTGTTCGCGATCGAAGTTGTGCTCTATGTGGTCGGCGCCGCCTTCATCCTGCTGGTGCTCGCCAAGGACCGCGCCGTCAACCGCTACAAGGCCGCCGCCGAGACCGATCCGTTGACCGCGCTCCTTAATCGGCGCGGCTTCTTCACTGCCGGCGCGGCGCTGATGGCTGGCAACAAATCGAGCAAGACGCCGGTCAGCGTGCTCGCCTTCGATCTCGATCACTTCAAATCGATCAACGACCGCTATGGACACAAGTCCGGCGACGCAGTGCTGGGCTTGTTCGCCAGAGTGGCCCGATCGAGCCTGCGCGCCGACGACGTGGTCGGCCGGATCGGCGGCGAGGAATTCGTCGCCATCATTTCCGGCACGCTCGCCGAAGCCTGCATTGCCGCCGAACGCGTGCGCGCGGCTTTCGAACGGGCTGCCGTGGCGCCTGGCACCCCGCAAATCCCGGCGACCGTGAGCATCGGCGTGGCCTGCGGCATGCCCGATGTGTCGATCGATGTGCTGATCGCCCGCGCCGACGCCGTGCTTTATCGCGCCAAGGCAAACGGCCGTAACCGCGTCGAGCCGGACGATGCGATGATTTTAAGCGGCGCCGAGCGGCTGCTCGATTGCCGCGCGCAGATGAAACTCGCCGCCTTGCCCGCGGCGTCGACGCTCACGGTGCCAATTTTGGTGCGGTGAAGCGTTTAAAAAAGCGGTGATGCATCGAAAAAGAAAAAGGGCGCCGGAGCGCCCTTAAGTTTGGGAGGATACCAACGCTTACGCCGAGTAATACATTTCGAACTCGACCGGATGCGGGGTGTGCTCGAAGCGGATGATTTCGCTCATCTTCAGATCGACATAGGAGTCGATGAAGTCCTCGTCGAACACGCCGCCGGCGGTGAGGAAGCCGCGGTCCTTGTTGAGCTCTTCGAGCGCCTGGCGCAGCGAGCCGCACACGGTCGGAATCTTCTTCAATTCCTTCGGCGGCAGATCGTAGAGGTCCTTATCGACGGCCTCGCCGGGATCGAGCTTGTTCTTGATGCCGTCGAGGCCCGCCATCAGCATCGCCGCGAAGGCGAGATAGGGATTGGCGAGCGGATCGGGAAAACGCACCTCGACGCGCTTGGCCTTGGGGTTGGTCGTGTACGGAATGCGGCACGACGCCGAGCGGTTGCGCGCCGAATAGGCGAGCAGCACCGGGGCCTCGAAGCCCGGCACCAAGCGCTTGTATGAATTTGTTGTCGGATTGGTGAAGGCGTTGATCGCCTTGGCGTGCTTGATGATGCCGGCGATGTAGGACAGGCAGGTCTCCGACAGGTCGGAATATTTGTTGCCGGCGAACACCGGCTTGCCGCCTTTCCAGATCGACTGATGGCAGTGCATGCCCGAGCCGTTGTCGCCGTAGACCGGCTTCGGCATGAAAGTTGCGGTCTTGCCGTAGACCTGCGCCACCTGCTGGATGCAGTATTTATAGATCTGCATCTGATCGGCCATGATCGTCAGCGGCGAGAACTTCATGCCAAGTTCGTGCTGGGCGGACGCCACCTCATGGTGGTGCTTTTCAACCTTGACGCCCATGCGCGCCATTGCGGCAAGCATTTCCGAACGCATGTCCTGCACCGAATCCTGCGGCGGCACCGGGAAATAGCCCTTTTTCGTCCACACCCGGTGGCCGAGATTGCCGCCCTCGTATTCGGTGTCGGAATTGATCGGAAATTCCACCGAGTCGAGCTTAAAGCCGGTGTTGTAGGGTTCGGCTTTGTATTTGACGTCGTCGAACACGAAGAATTCGGCTTCCGGGCCGAAATAAATGGTGTCGCCGACGCCCATCGACTTCACCATGCCTTCGGCGCGCTTGGCGATGCCGCGCGGATCGCGGTTGTAGGGCTCGCCGGTCGTCGGCTCGAGCACGTCGCAGACCAGCACCAGCGTGGTTTCGGCGAAGAACGGATCGATGCAGGCCGAAGCGGGGTCCGGCATCAGACACATGTCGGATTCATTGATCGCCTTCCATCCCGCAATCGATGAGCCGTCGAACATCATGCCTTCGGCGAACGTGTCTTCCTCGATCATGCCGATGTCGAAAGTGACGTGCTGCCACTTGCCGCGCGGATCGGTGAAGCGGAAATCAGCGTACTTTACGTCGCTGTCCTTGATCATCTTCATGACATTCTTTGGCGTCGTCATGGTAGGCGTACCTTTCGTGTGGTGTTGGATGTCGTGTCGCGCTGGTTCACGTCCCACGGCCGGCCGGCGTGAGCGGGAGGACCAGCAATTTAGATGGCGTCTAGTCCGGATTCCCCCGTTCTGATCCGGATGGCTTCTTCGATGTTTGAGACAAAGATTTTTCCGTCGCCAATCCGCCCGGTCTGGGCGGCGCGACGGATCGCCTCGATCGCTTTTTCAACCATGTCGTCACCGAGCACAATCTCGATCTTCACTTTGGGGAGAAAATCGACGACGTATTCGGCGCCGCGATAGAGTTCGGTATGGCCCTTCTGCCGGCCAAACCCTTTGGCTTCGGTGACCGTAATTCCTTGAAGTCCGACTTCTTGGAGAGCCTCCTTCACCTCGTCGAGCTTGAACGGCTTGATGATCGCCTCGATTTTTTTCATTGCGTCTCTTCTCCCGGCCCCCTTGATGAGAAAATCACCCTTGGAACCGAGCCTTGGTTAGCAGGTCCCGTGCCAAAGCCTTAGGCGTGCCAAAATCGATGTTAGATCAAGGCGGTATGGTGCTGTCCGGTGGTATGTGCACAAGCCCGGATGAGGCTGTCGCTGATTAGATAGGCACACTGCCTATAATCGCGTCAATGGTTGTGCGGGTCGAATGGTTGAGCGGCCCAATATTCGAAAAACGATGCATTGGCTATGGTGCGACCGCACATGATCGAGCTTCTTACCAATACCGAAATGGCGCAAGCTGACCGGCTCGCAATCTCCGGCGGTGTAGCCGGCATCGAGCTCATGGAGAACGCCGGCGCCGCGGTGGCCGAGGCGGTGGCGGGACGTCGCGCGCCGGGCAGCCGGGTCGTCGTGGTGGCGGGCCCCGGCAATAACGGCGGCGATGGCTTTGTTGCGGCGCGGCTTCTCGCCGCGCGCGGCTATGAACTGGACGTATTGCTGGTCGGGGAGGCCGATCGCCTCAAGGGCGACGCGGCGCTCGCGGCAAAGAGGTGGAGCGGGTCGATCATGCCGGCCGAGCCTGGCGGACTTGGCCGCGCCGACATCATTGTCGATGCGCTATTTGGCGCCGGCCTCGACCGTCCGGTCGAAGGGCTTGCGCGCGCGATGATCGAAGCGATGAACGCCCAGGGTGCCCCTGTGGTTGCGGTCGACTTGCCGAGCGGCATCAATGGCACTTCGGGCGCCATCATGGGTGCCGCGGTCAAGGCTGCCCACACCGTCACATTTTTTCGCAAGAAGCCCGGCCATCTGTTGCTGCCCGGGCGCATGCTTGGCGGCACGAGTTCCGTCGCCGACATCGGCATTCCGGCAACGGTTCTCGCAACCATCGCTCCGCGGACCTTCGAGAACGTCCCGGCGCTGTGGCGGGCAAGGTTTCCGGTGCCTGGCTATGCGGGACACAAGTACGACCGCGGGCACGCGGTTGTCGTTTCCGGCCCATTCTGGTCGACCGGAGCGGCTCGGCTCGCGGCGCGCGGCGCGTTGCGGGCCGGGGCGGGGCTCGTGACCATCGCCAGCCCGCACGAGGCGCTCGCGGTCAATGCGGCGGCAAGCCTGGCGGTGATGGTGCGGCCGGTCGACGGCGCCGACGAACTTGTAGCGTTCCTGGCCGACCGCCGGCTCAATGCGCTGGCCATCGGTCCCGGGATCGGCGTGAACGAAACGACTTGCGAGCTCGTCCTGGCGGCGCTCTCCGGCGATCGCGCTGTGGTGCTCGATGCCGATGGCATGACGAGTTTCGCCCAATCGCCCCAACGGCTCGCCGCAGCGCTGCAAGCGCGCGCTGGAAAGGCCACGATCCTGACTCCACACGAGGGCGAATTCTCCAGATATTTTGGTGCTTTAGACGCACGAACTAAAGAAGGTTCCAAGCTCGAGCGAGCGCGCCTTGCCGCCAAGATCACCGGCGCAACCATATTGCTCAAGGGCGCCGATACTGTGGTCGCGGCAACCGATGGCCGCGCCTGCATAGCAGGAAATGCGCCGGCGTACCTTGCCACGGCAGGCGCCGGCGACGTTCTGACGGGAATCGCAACCGGTCTTTTGGCCCAGGGCATGCCCGCCTTCGAGGCCGCTTCGGCCGCAGTGTGGCTCCACGGTCAGGCCGCGGCGGTGTTCGGCCCGGGCCTCATTGCCGAGGATTTGCCGGAAACGCTGCCGCGCGTTTACCGCGCGCTGCTCGGCTGAAATTATGAATCGCTTGGCCGAAATCGGGGCTAATTTTGTAGTAGCCGGCGCGCCCCGCATGATATAAGCCGCGCCACCGGGCCGCCCTGCGCGTCGCGGGCGTGGCGGAATTGGTAGACGCGCGGGATTTAGGTTCCCGTGACGAAAGTCGTGGGGGTTCGAGCCCCTCCGCCCGCACCAGCCGGGCGGCTTTTCCAAAACTTGGCCGGGATGCGCTCGATCTCGCGCCGTTGAAGAGTAGTGACGATGCAGGTGACTGAAACTGCCGCCGCGGGTCTCAAGCGGGAATACCGCGTCGTCGTGCCGGCGACCGACCTCGAAGCCAAAGTCAACGAGCGGCTCGACGACCTTAAAGGCCGCGTGCAACTGCGCGGCTTTCGGCCCGGCAAGGTGCCAGTGGCGCATCTCAAGCGTCTTTATGGCAAGTCTGCCATGGCGGAGGTCATTGAGGCCGCGGTACGCGAGGCCAATACCAAGATCGTCAGCGACCATGGCTTGAAACTCGCCACCGAGCCCAAAGTGGTGCTGCCCACCGAAGAGGGCGCCGTCGAGGGCGTTATCGCCGGCAAATCCGACCTTGCTTACACCGTCGAGATGGAGATCGTGCCGCCAATCACGCTCGCCGACTTCAAATCCATCAAGCTGGAGCGGCTGACTGCGCCGGTCACCGATACCGAGATCGATCAAGCGCTAAAAACGCTGGGCGAGCAGAACCGGCCGTTCGCCGCCAAGAGCGAAGGGGCGGAAAAAGGCGACCGTGTCACGGTATCGTTTCAAGGCACCATGAATGGAGAGGCCTTCGACGGCGGCTCCGGTGACGATGTGCCGATCCTCATCGGGTCAGGCCAGTTCCTTCCGGGCTTCGAAGATAATCTCATCGGCATCAAGGGCGGCGAGAGCCGGACTTTCGACGTCAAGTTTCCGGAGAACTATCCGGCTACCGCCGTCGCCGGCAAAGACGCCACTTTCGCCGTGAACGCAAAGACGGTGGAGGCGCCTGGCGAGGTTACGATGGACGACGCCTTCGCCAAGACGCTTGGGCTGGAATCGCTCGCCAAGCTGCGCGATGCGCTGCGCGAGCGTATCGAGCGCGAGCACGCGGCTGCTACGCGCCAGAAAATCAAGCGCGCGCTGCTTGATCAGCTTGACGCCAACCACAAGTTCGAACCGCCGCCTACGCTGGTCGAGGAGGAGTTCAATAACGTCTGGCAGACGATCGAGAACGACCTCAAGCAGCAGGGTCGCACCTTCGCCGACGAAGGAACGACCGAGGAGAAGGCGCGGGCGGACTATCGCGCGATCGCCGAGCGCCGGGTGCGGCTTGGTCTGGTGCTCGCGGAAATTGGCGAGAAAAACAGTATCAAAGTCAGCGACGACCAGTTGAGCCAGGCTGTCGTCGCGCAGGCGAGGATGGTTCCCGGCCAGGAGCAGAGGGTGTGGGACTACTATCGCAATAATCCGAGCGCGCTTGCCGCTCTGCGCGCGCCGATATTTGAGGACAAGGTCGTCGATTTCCTGCTGGAGCTTGTGGAAGTAACGGACAAGCAGGTGTCGCGGGAAGAATTGTTCAAGGAAGACGAGGAGTAAGGGCGCTTTACGCCTAGTTTTTGCGCCTTGCCGGCGCGATTTCCGCGCTTATCTTCGGTAACAGCCACATGAATGCGTCGCATTGCCCGATCGGCAAGGCGATGTGGCGCAGCCGGCTTCGACAAGCGGACCGACTCAAGCCACACTAGGCCGCAGGCAGTGAGCAGGTAGTTATGACTATCCCCGGCGAACCGGACCCGGTGAGCCAAATCCAGGTGACCCAGTTCCAGGCGTCCCCTCCCAGGTGATCCATGCGCGACCCGACCGATACCTATATGCAGCACCTTGTCCCCATGGTGGTCGAACAGACCAACCGCGGGGAGCGGGCCTATGACATCTACTCGCGCCTACTCAAGGAGCGGATCATCTTCATCACCGGTCCGATCGAAGACGGCATGGCCTCGCTGATCGTGGCCCAGCTCCTGTTCCTTGAGGCGGAAAATCCCAAAAAAGAAGTCTCGATGTACATCAACTCGCCGGGCGGGATTGTGACCTCCGGACTGGCGATCTACGACACGATGCAATTCATTCGTCCCCCGGTGTCGACGCTGTGCACCGGGCAGGCGGCGTCGATGGGGTCGCTGTTGCTTGCGGCCGGCGCCAAGGACCTGCGCTTCGCTCTGCCCAATGCCCGCATCATGGTGCACCAGCCGTCCGGCGGCTTCCAAGGTCAGGCGACCGACATCATGTTGCATGCCCAGGAAATCCTGAACCTCAAGCGCCGGCTGAATGAAATCTACGTCAAGCATACCGGCCAGCCGCTCAAGAAGATCGAGGATGCGCTGGAACGCGATATGTTCCTGACTTCCGAGATGGCCAAGGATTTCGGTCTCATCGACAAGGTGATCGAAAAGCGGCCGGAGGAGCCGGGTCTCAAGAGCGAGCCCGTCCTCAAAGGGGTGAGCTAGTCGGGTGCCCGGCACCGCCACAAAAGTGGCCGATTCATCGGCCCAAAGCGGGACCGGGCCCCCGGTCAAACCTTTTCTCGGCGTGTGATCCAGAAAACACATAGGCACAAAGTCGCGTTATCGTTAATGGATTCTTGATTGGCACGCCGTTAGCATGTCAGCTTGTGTCAGACAGGTGACTATTGGCACTGTGGCGGCGGATTGGGCGGTGCCGGGACTGGGTGAGGCTACGGAATATTAGCGC
>JASHOX010000166.1 GCA_030038415.1 Xanthobacteraceae bacterium | reverse complement strand
TGGGCGGTGCGCGAGATGGAAGAGCGCTACAAAAAAATGTCGAAGCTCGGCGTGCGCGGCGAAATCATCAATGCGCGGCCCGGTCCGGTGGTCACGCTCTACGAGCTCGAGCCCGCGCCCGGCATCAAGTCGTCGCGCGTGATCAGCCTTGCCGACGACATCGCCCGGTCGATGAGCGCCTTGTCGGCGCGCGTCGCCGTGGTCTCGGGCAGGAACGCCATCGGCATCGAGCTGCCGAATCCGACGCGCGAGAAAGTGTTCCTGCGCGAACTCCTCGCCTCGCGCGACTATGCGGACAATTCGGCGCGCCTGCCGCTCTGCCTCGGCAAGTCGATCGGCGGCGAGCCGGTGCTGGTTGATCTCGCGCGCATGCCGCATCTGCTCATCGCCGGCACCACCGGCTCGGGCAAATCGGTCGCCATCAACACCATGATTCTCAGCCTGGTCTATCGCCTGCAGCCCGATCAGTGCCGGCTGATCATGGTCGATCCGAAAATGCTCGAGCTCTCGGTCTATGACGGCATTCCGCATCTGCTCACGCCGGTCGTGACCGATCCGAAGAAAGCCGTGGTCGCGCTCAAATGGGCGGTGCGCGAAATGGAAGAGCGCTACAAGAAAATGTCGAAGCTCGGCGTGCGCAATATCGACGGCTACAACGCGCGCGTGGCCGAGGCGAACGGCAAGGGCGAGAAGCTCTCGCGCACGGTGCACACCGGCTACAATCGCGAGACCGGCGAGGCGATCTACGAGAACGAGGAGCTCGATCTTGAGCCGCTCCCCTACATCGTCGTCATCGTCGACGAAATGGCCGACCTGATGATGGTCGCCGGCAAGGACATTGAAGGCGCCGTGCAGCGGCTCGCGCAGATGGCGCGCGCCGCCGGCCTGCACGTGGTCCTGGCGACGCAGCGCCCGTCGGTCGACGTCATCACCGGCACCATCAAGGCGAATTTCCCGACCCGCATCTCGTTCCAGGTTACCTCCAAGATCGACAGCCGCACCATTTTGGGGGAACAAGGCGCCGAGCAGCTCTTGGGCCAGGGCGACATGCTTTACATGGCCGGCGGCGGCCGCATCAGCCGCGTGCACGGACCGTTCGTCTCCGACGAAGAAGTCGAGAAGGTGGTGCGCCACCTCAAATCGCAAGGTCAGCCCGAATATCTCGAAGCGGTCACTGCCGAGGAGCCGCAGGATGAGGACGGCAACCCGATCTTCGACGCGACCGCGATGGGCGGCGCCGAGGGCGGCGACCTCTACCAGCAGGCGGTGCAAATTGTCACACGCGACCGCAAGGCTTCGACCAGCTACATTCAGCGCCGGCTGCAGATCGGCTACAATCGCGCCGCTTCGCTGATGGAGCGCATGGAGCAGGAAGGCATCGTCGGCCAGCCCAACCACGCCGGCAAGCGCGAAATCCTGGTCGAGGGCGCCGACCAGGAACGCTATTGAGAATCGGGCCTCGGCGCCTTAAGCGTGCAAGAGTAGCGCTAAACAGTAGCCGCGAATTCGCCATATCGGGCGCTTAGCGGAATTTGGTATCGCGGGCGTGCTGACCGATGCATCATTCGGGTGCATCAACAGGGACGCATCGGCGGGAGAGGCATATGGTGGAACGGGGCTTAGCGAAACTCGGCCCGGCTATGGTAATTATGGCGTTCATCTGCGGGCTCGGTGTCTTCAGGCCCGCAAGCGTCTTCGCCGAGAACGTGCCGCTGCCGACGCCAGCGCCATTGCCGAAAACCGGAGTCGCTCCGGCGCCCGCAGCAACCGACAGCATCCCGGTTCCGCCGGCGCCAATACCGCAGGCGGCGTCGACACCGCAGGCGCCCCCGACGCCGCAAGCCTCGTCACAGCCGAGCCACACGCCAGGCTTCTTCCCGTTCTCCGACAAGGGCGCGTCGAATCAAGCCACCGCCTTCGACGACAAGCAGCGCGTGCTGCTCGACCGCATCAGCATGTATCTGTCGAGTATCCAGACCATGGTCGGCAATTTCGTGCAGATCGGCCCCGACGGCGGGCGCACCGAGGGAACGTTCTATCTGCAGAAACCCGGCCGCGTGCGTTTCGAATATAATCCGCCGAGCCCGATCGACATCATTGCCGACGGCTCCTCGGTCGTAGTGCGCGACCGCAAGCTGGCGACGCAGGATCTTTATCCGCTGTCGGAAACGCCGCTGCGCTATCTGCTCGCCGACCGCATCGATCTGCTGCGCGACACCGACGTCGTCAGCGTGACATCCGACGATACATTCGACACCGTCACCATCGAGCAAAAGCAATTGATGATCGGCACCGATAAGCTGATGATCATGTTCGACGCCAAGGATCTCACGCTCAAGCAATGGACCGTCACCGATCCGCAAGGCTTCGATACCACGGTCGCGGTCTATAATCTCGACACCACCAAAAAGCCTGATCCGAACCTGTTCGTGATCAATTATCAGGGCAACCAGGGCAGCATCAGCAATCAGTAACGTGGGCATCAGCTGTCAGGGATCAGGAATCAAATTGCGTTTGATTCTCTCGCTCTTATCTACCGCCCTAGCCCTGATACCTGTAAACTGATACCTGATCCCTCCTCGATGCAACTCAAGCTCACAACCTGGAACATCAATTCGGTACGCCTGCGCATCGACCTGGTCGCCAAGTTCATCAAGGCGGTCCGTCCCGACATTCTCTGCCTGCAAGAGACCAAATGTCCGGACGACGCCTTTCCGCGCAAGCGCTTCAAACGGCTCGGCTATGAGCATGTCGCGCTTAACGGTCAGAAGGGCTATCACGGTGTCGTCGTGCTGTCGCGACTGCCGTTCGAAAGCTTCAACATCCAAAGCTTCTGCGGCAAGACCGACTGCCGCCATGTCTCCGCGGTGTTCGGCGACCGCGCCGGACTGCGCGATCCCATCATTGTGCATAATTTCTACGTTCCCGCCGGCGGCGACATTCCCGATCCGGCGGTCAATGCGAAATTCGCGCACAAGCTTGCCTTTCTCGACGAAATGCGCGACGCCCCGACTTTGCGGCCGGCGCGGTCCGATCGCGCCATCCTGGTCGGCGATCTCAACGTCGCGCCGCTCGAACACGACGTCTGGAGCCATAAGCAAATGCTGCGCGTCGTGTCGCACACACCGGTCGAGTGCGAGAAATTCAGCGCGGCGCTGGGCGCCGGCGGCTGGATCGACAGCATGCGCGCGCTGACGCCGGAGCCGGAGAAGCTTTACACCTGGTGGAGCTATCGCGCCGCCGACTGGCGCGCCGCCGACCGCGGCCGCCGTCTCGACCACGTCTGGACCTCGGATGCGCTCGCCGACCGCGTCTCCGGCATCGCCATTGCCAAGAACTATCGCGGCGCCGAGCGTCCCTCGGACCACGTTCCGGTGACGGCGACGCTGGAACTCTAGATCGGGCAGCTTTATCCGGCGACCTTGCTTGCGCGGCTGGTCAGTTCGGAAATCGAGCATCGCCGCCAGAGCAAGAATTGAACGGTTACGATCGCGGTCCGGTGTCCCGCGCCAGCGCGGCGCGGACGTTCTCCATCTCGCGCGCCCATTGGTCGGCGCGCGTCGCGATCAGCTCACGCAGACGCTGGGCGGCCTCTGGATAGCTGTCGAGCATGCGCAGGAACATCGTGCGCGAGATGCGCAGTACGATGGAATCTTCGCGGGCAACCGCCGTGGCAAGCCGCTGCGATTGCACCAGCAAAGCGGCCTCACCGAGCAAGGCCCCCGGCTCTGCGATCAGCTCGGTATCGCCGGCACGTTCCGGCGTGATCTGAAAGGAGCCCTGTTGGACGATGTAGGCGCAGTCGGCGGTGTCGCCGGCGCCAAACAGGATTTGGCCGGCTTCGACCGAATAGGCTTCGGCACCAATGGCGAGGATGCGTAACGCCGGTGCGCCAAGGCGGCGAAGAACGGGCACCTGACTCAGAAACGCGATGTCATCCTCGATGGTCATGACAATCCGCGATCACGCTGCCAAATCACAGCGCCAATTCATGGTGCCGAGTCATGGTGCCGAGTCATGGCACCAGCTTATAGCCGCCGGCTTCGGTGACGAGGATGGCGGGCGCGGTCGCGTCCTTCTCGATCTTCTGCCGCAACCGATAAATGTGCGTCTCCAGAGTATGGGTGGTGACGCCCGAATTGTAGCCCCAGACCTCCTGCAGCAGCGTCTCGCGCGACACCGGCCGCTGTCCGGCGCGATAGAGATAGCGCAGGATCGAAGTTTCCTTTTCGGTCAGCCGCACTTTGTTGCCCTTCGGATTGAGCAACAGCTTGGAGCTCGGCCGAAACGTATAGGGACCGATGGTGAAGACTGCGTCCTCGCTCGCCTCGTGCTGACGAAGCTGCGCGCGGATGCGCGCCAAGAGTACCGCGAAGCGGAACGGCTTGGTCACGTAATCGTTGGCGCCGGATTCGAGGCCGAGGATGGTATCGGAATCGGTATCGTGACCGGTGAGCATGATGATCGGCGCCTTAAAGCCGTTCTTGCGCAGGATGCGCACGGCTTCGCGGCCGTCGATATCCGGCAAGCCGACATCCATGATGACGAGGTCGACCTGCCCGGTCTTGGCCGCCTGCACGCCCTTGCTGCCGGTATCGACGGCTTCGGCCTCGAATTCCTCGTGCAGCGACAGCTGTTCGGTCAGCGCGTCGCGCAGCTCCGCATCGTCGTCAACAATGAGAATCTTCCGCGTATTCGGCATTAAATCCGGGCCCCGCCGCCGCTTTGCCGCGCCCGTGGCGCGAAGTACAGTTACTCAGGATACAAGAGCCGACGGGCATTGGGAATCCATGGGGTCGGGATGCGACGAACCTCGTTTCGCTTCATCCGCATCCAGGCCCGGCCGGGCCGGCGCTCGCAAGGTTGGTTATCCCACCCCGGGGCGTTCAAGCCTTTGCAGGTGTCGCTGGGTCGCGGCGGGATCAAGGCGTCTAAACGCGAGGGCGACGGCGGCACACCGGCGGGTTGTTTTCACCCGGTCCGGCTGTGGTGGCGGCCGGATCGGCTGCGGCGGCCGCGAACTTTGCTTCCCGTGCGCGGGATAAGGCCGGATGATGCTTGGTGCGAGGACCCTTTGCACCGGCGCTACAACCAAGCATTCCGTAGGTCGGCCAATGAACTTGGCGACCGGCTACGCCGGAGCGATGACCTCTACGACTTGATCATCGAGATCGACCACAACACCCGGCCGCGCGTGGCCGGCCGCGGCAGCGCCGTATTCATTCACGTGGCGCGCGACCGCTTCGCGCCGACCGCGGGCTGTATCGGCTTGCGGCGGAACGAGCTGCTGCAATTACTTCGATCTCTGTCAGCAAAGACACGAATCATAATTCATTCCTAATCGGCACTCGCGTCCCAAAAATCGCGGTACCGACACGCACATGGGTGGCGCCGAAGGCAATTGCCGTCGGAAAGTCGGCGCTCATTCCCATCGAGAGAAGTTTCAGGCCATTGCGGCGGGCAATCTTGGCGGTGAGCGCGAAGTGCGGCGCCGGCGCCTCTTCGTGCGGGGGAATGCACATCAGGCCCGAAATGACCAGTCCATAACGATCGCGGCAGGCGGCGAGAAAGGCGTCGGCCTCCTGCGGCAGCACGCCGGACTTTTGCGTTTCGGCGCCGGTATTGACCTCCACGAACAACAGCGGCCGACGGCCCTGCTTGACGATCTCCTTGGCCAAGGCCTCGGCCAGACTTGTCCGATCGACCGAATGGATGGCGTCGAACAACGCCACCGCGTCCTTGGCCTTGTTCGATTGCAGCGAGCCGACCAGATGTAATTCGATACCGGGGTGGCGCGCGATCAGCGCCGGCCATTTGGCCTTGGCCTCCTGCACCCGGTTCTCGCCGAAGACGCGCTGCCCGGCGGCGATGACAGGCTCGATCGCTTCGACGCCGAAGGTCTTCGACACCGCCACCAGCGTGACGGTTGCGGGATCGCGACCGGCATCGCGGGCGGCGCGCACGATTTCCTCGCGCACCGTGGTAATGGCGCTCTGCCGGTCCATAGTTTCGATCATGGTTTCCATTCCGTCAACGATTGCGCGAACAGTTTAGCGAAGGCACGAGGCCGATTTTTACGCGCTCTGGCTAGGTTAGGAAACCCGGGGCGGGAACGGCACAATGTCGGACGGCCAAGCCAAATCGCAGACATCGTCGCGGCGGCACAAGCCGTTTCTCAGTATCCGCGCCCGGCTGCTGGTGCTGGCGCTGCTGGCAATCGCGCCGCTGATGCTCGAGCGCGTCCACGGCCTCGAAGCGGCCCGCGTCGCACGCACCGAACGCGCCAACGCCGATGTGGTCGATCTCGCCAGGCGCGGCGTTGAGGCGCAACGCGACATCATTTCGTCGACGCGCGCGATTTTGCAAATCGTTTCGCGCGTCTTCGCCAAAGTCCCGATCGACCGGTCAAATTGCAGTCAGTATATGGCCGGCCTGACCGCCAATATTCCCTGGATCCGCGATATCTCGGTGGCCGCGGCCGACGGGCGCATCATTTGCTCGACCGATCCGATGGCGATCGGACTGAATGTCTCCGATCGTCCGCATTTTGTGAACGCGCTGCATTCGCGCGAATTTGTGTTGAGCAATTATCTGATCAATCATGTCAATCAGGTGCCGAGCCTGGTCGCAACTTTCCCCGTCATTGCCGACGATTCATCCGTCAAGGGCGTCGCGCTGGCCGTCATCAATCTGCAATGGATCGGCGACCTGGCGGCGAGCATGGCGCAGCGCCAGGGCGCCTCGGTCGTGCTGCTCGACGGCAACGGCACGCTCGTTGCGGGCTCCGCCGATCAGCAGCGCTTCATCGGCAAACGGTTCGCCGACGATGCTTTGGCGCGGGAGCTGCTGGCCCACGACGAAGGCACGACAACGACAGCCGGCTTCGACGGCGTCCGTCGCATCTTCGCCTATGTCCGCGTGCCATGGACCAATGCGCGGCTGGCGATCGGTCTCGACGAAAGCTCAGTGCATAGCGGCATCGACAACAAGATCAATTTCGCTTACCTGCAGCTTTTGCTGTTCGGCATGTTCGTCGTGCTTTTGGCTTGGTTCGGCGGCGAGCAGCTGGTGGTCAAACCGATCCGATCGCTGGTGCGCACCGCGGCGCGCTTCGGACGCGGCGATTTGCACGTGCGCGCTTCACAGGAGCCCTGGGTCGCGGAATTCGCGCCGCTGGCGGCAGCGCTCGACGACATGGCGGCCAAGCTCGCCGCACGCGAAGAGGAGCTGCAAATCGCCAATCAGCATCTCGAGGAACTGGCAAGCCTCGACGGTTTGAGTGGACTCGCCAACCGGCGCGGCTTCGATCGCGAACTGAACCGGGAATGGCAGCGTGCCAGCGAGAAATGCGGGCCACTGGCGCTGATGATGGTCGATATCGATCACTTCAAGCTATTCAACGACCGCTACGGCCACGTCGCCGGCGACACCTGCCTGCGTGCGGTCGGCGAGACGCTGTCGCTGGTGACGCTGGATGAGGCAGTGCTGGTTGCCCGCTACGGCGGCGAGGAGTTCGCACTGCTGCTGCCTGGCCTCGACCTCGAACGGGCCAAAGCGATTGCCGACGAGGCGCGCAAGGCGGTCGAAGACCTGCAAATCAATCACGCCGAATCGTCATGCGGCTACGTCACCGTCAGCATCGGCGTCGAATCCGTCATTCCAGACAAATTTCAAACCACCGCCGATCTTATCGAGGCGGCCGACACCGCCCTCTATGCCGCAAAACGCCGCGGCCGCAATAACGTGGTCGCGCATGTTCGGCCGCTGCTGCGCGCAGCGTCCTGACGAGGCCGCGCCACCAAATCAAGATTGACGCGATTTCTTTCGCGACTTGCCGCGCGATAGCGGCGCTTTTTTCTTGGCGACTTTTGATACTGGCTTCTTGTCCGGCGGCGCCCAGATCATGCCTTCGAGCTTCATGCCGTCGGGATCGGTGAAATAGACGGCGTAATAATTACGCCCATAATACTCGCCCGGCGGATCGACCACGTTCATGTCGTTGGCTTCGAGAAAAGCGCCGAGCGCATCAACATCCTTGCGGCTCGAAAGCTCGAACGCGTAATGATGGAAGCCGATGTCACCTTTGCGGTATTTGTGCCTCTTGCCTTGCGCATCTGCGGCCGCGATCCACAACAGCGTCCTGCCGTTGCTCCAGCCGGCCATATCCTCGTATTCGTGCTTGAGCTTGAAGCCGAGGAATTTTAGGAGCTTGTCATAGAATTCCTTGGAACGGGCGAAGTCGCCGACGCTCAAGACCAAATGGTCGATACCGACGACACGCGGCATGGTACTATCCTCCTTTTCGGCGGGTTGCTCTGGTCGGGGCTGCGGCGGTAGATATCAACTGCCATGCTAACCGCCCTGCCCCGCACTTCGTTCGACAAGATCTGGGACTTTCATTGCGTCGGCCAGCGCGCCGACGGCCGCGACCTGCTTTATATCGACCGCCACGTACTGCACGAATTACACGCCCATCATGCCTTCGCGGAGCTGCAAAAGCAGCAGCGAAAAGTGCACCGGCCCGACCTGACGTTTGCGGTACAGGATCACACCGTGGCGACCAAGCCCGGCCGCGACGACGACACCAACCCGACGGGCACCGCCTTCATCAAGGCGATGCGAGAAGGTTGCCGCAACAACGGCATCCGGCTGTTTGACATCGACGATCCCGAGCAGGGCATTTCCCACGTGGTGGCGCCGGAACTTGGCATCGTGCTGCCCGGCGCGACGCACGCGGTTCCGGACAGCCACGCCAGCACTGTCGGGGGCCTCGGGGCGATCGCGTTCGGCTGCGGCACCAGCGAGCTCGCGCATATCCTGGTCACACAGGTGATGGCGCTCAGGCGGCCGAAGCGCATGCGCGTACGTCTCGACGGCGCGCTCGGAGCTCACGTCAATGCGAAAGACGTCGCGTTGCGGCTCATCGCCGAGCTCGGCGTGGCGGGCGCGCGCGGCCATGTCGTGGAATATGCCGGCGCGGCGGCACGTGGCATGCTGGTCGAGCAGCGCATGACATTGTGCAATCTCAATATCGAAATGGGCGGCCGGTCCGGCTTTGTCGCGCCAGACCGGGCGACCTTCGCTTGGCTCGCGGGCCGTCCTTATGCGCCGCAGGGTGCGGCCTGGGATCGCGCGCTCGCCTATTGGCGCACGCTGCAGTCGGACGACGACGCCGTATTCGACCGCGAGGTCGTGCTCGATTGCGCTGGCCTTGAACCGCAAATCACCTGGGGCACCGATCCGAGCCAGGTCGTGGGCATTTCGGGCCGCGTGCCAGAGCCGGCCGCGGTCGATCCGACCCGGCGGGCCGCGGCCGAAAGCGCCTTCGCCTATATGGGGCTAAAACCGGGAACGCCGCTCGCTGGCCTGCCGGTCAATCGCGTCTTCATAGGATCCTGCACCAATAGCCGGCTGCCGGACCTGCAGACAGCCGCTGCGGTGGTGCGCGGCCGGCGCGTCGCCGAGGGCGTGGTGGCGATGGTCGTCCCCGGCTCGTCGAGCGTGAAGCGCGAGGCGGAAGCCGCCGGCCTCGACCGGGTGTTTCGCGATGCCGGTTTCTTTTGGGGCGAGTCAGGCTGCTCCATGTGCGCCGGCGGCAATGGCGACCGCGGGCAACCCGGCGAACGCTGCGTGTCGACGACCAATCGCAATTTCGAAAACCGGCAGGGGCCGAAAGTGCGCACCCATCTCGCCAGTCCGGCGACCGCGGCGGCCACCGCGATCGCCGGCCGCATCGCCGACGTCCGGCAATTACTGGCGGGAGCGGCCTGATGCAGCCGTTCACCGCGCATACCGGCATCGCCGCGCCGCTCCTCAAAGACGACATCAATACCGACCAGATCGCACCGGTCATGCATTCCCGCAGCCTCAAAGAAGATTACAAGGCGATGCTGTTTTATCGCGCCCGGCAGCGCGAGGACGGCAGCGAAGATTCGGATTTCGTCCTCAACAAACCGCAGTTTCGTAACGCCGGCATTCTGGTGACCGGGCAAAATTTCGGCGCCGGCTCGTCGCGTGAATCCGCGGTGTGGAGCATGCTGGCGAATGGCATCCGCGTCATCGTCGCCAAGAGCTTTGCCGATATCTACCGCGAGAACTGCCTGCAAAACGGCGTGTTGCCGGTAGTGCTCGGTCCGCAAGACGCCGATGGCTTCATCGCCCGCATCGTCGCCGCCGACGGCGCCGCGCCGTTTACGGTCGATCTCGTGACGCAGCGCATCAGCGGCCCCGGCGGGCCGGATATTGCTTTCGAAATCGCGGCGGCGGATCGCACCCGGCTCCTTGAAGGGCTCGACGATATCGGCATGACGCTCAAGCACATGGATGAGATCGTCGGCTGGGAGCGCCGCGCGGCGGCGGCGCAGCCGTGGCTGCAGACGACACGGGACAGCCGGTAATCGGCAAGAGCACAAAAGGGAGGCCGCGTTTATGAGCGTGCGCAAGAAATTCCGGGCGATCATGGCGGGCAAACGGCTAGTGCTGATGCCCGGCGCCTATGACGCATTGTCGGCGCGCATCATGGAAGCCGAAGGTTTCGAGGCGCTGTGCGCCGGCGGCTATGCCGCCATCGGCTCGATGCTGGCGCAGCCCGACACCGGCCAGTCCAACATGCGCGATTATGCCGATCATTACGGGCGCATCGCCGCCGCCGTCGAAGTGCCGGTCTATGTCGACGCCGATACCGGGTTTGGCGGCGTCAACAATGTGCGGCAGCTGGTGCGCGCCTTCGAGGCCGCCGGCGTCGCCGGCATCTTCATCAGCGATCAGGTGTTTCCCAACCGCTGCGGTTATCTGCCGGGCAAGCAGGTGATCCCGGTCGAGCAGATGCTGGCCAAGATCAAAGCCGCGCTCGACGCCCGGCGCGATGCCGACTTCTTCATCGCCGGCCGAACCGACGCCGCCGGCGTCGACGGGCTCAGCGCCGCAATCGAGCGCTGTCAGCTGTTCATGGACGCCGGCGCCGACATGGCGAAACCGATGGGCGTCGACACCATCGAAGACATCAAGCGCGTCATGCGCGAAGTCGGCGGCCCGCATATGGCGACGCTGTCGCAAGCGGCGGGGCTCAAGCAGCGCAGTCTGGCGGAGCTTGAAGCGGCCGGCGTCGTGGCGGCGACCTTCCCCTCGCTGGCCTTGTTTGCCGCGGCGCAGGCGGTACGCAATGTGCTGCGCCTCCTCAAACGGGAGAACTCGCTCACCCCGACTTTTGAGCATCTGCTGCCGCTCGACGATTACTACGGCTTGGTCGGGCTCAAGGAGCAGTTGGCGCGCGAGGAGAACTACGACCGCGCCGCGGCCGCCCTGGTGCACGAGCGGGCCGCCGAATAGCCGCCCGACGACCGATCTAACGGGTCAAATAGGACCGCCAAAAAGAAAGGGGCCGGCGCGAAGCCGGCCCTTCCCCCATACAATGCCGTTAGGCATTACCCCTTGGTAACCACCGGCGGCGGGGCTTTGCCCTTGCCGGTCTGAGCGCAGCCAGCGATGCTCAGGAGAGCCAGCACCGCGGCCGTTGCTATAGCGATCTTCTTCATAGGGAACTCCCCCTTGTCATGACAGGGTTAACCATACAGACGGGGGCCGCAGTCCTCTAGTGCTGAAAAGACACAGTCATGATCTGAATGCATCGTCTTTTGGTTCCAATCACGGTGTTTGCGGCTAATGGCGCAAACCGCGCCCGAACGGGGCCATTGGCCTATAAATTCCGGTCGGAGCAAGGAAAAATCGGCAGCCAATGGCCGATCTATCCACAGATGCGGGCCGGTGCCGCAGCGTTGCAAATATGGCGCACTGGTAAAAATCCACAAAAGCCGCCGAACATTTGCCACCGGCCAAAGGCCAATTATTGTTACCATTATGGAGCTGGATGCGGCGAACCGAAGTCGAATCGCCTTAAGTACATGCGATTGCAGAAGTTCGCCGCGCAAGCCGATCACCTCGATGGCTGGTCACCCTTCGGTTTGACCAGGCTCACGGAGGGCATCATGTGGCATAGGCTGAGCGACCGTATTCGTCCTATTCGGTTCGGGGTCGCGTTGGTTTTGACCGCGCTTCTGGGTCTCGGGGTGTCTGTTGCAAACGCGCAAAATTCAAGGACAATCCTGCGCACCGGTAATCCAACGCCCTCGGTCGTGACCACCGGTTCCGGCGACTATTACATCGAGTTTCGCGCGCGCTATGCTTGGGATTATGGCCATACCTATCTCGTTCACGGTCGGGTCGGCGTGCCGCCCACCAAAGCCGACGTCGCGGGACTCTCTCCGGTCGGCGACGACTCGACAGCTTGGGTAATCGGTCATTACGTCCCGGTGCCCGCAGAAACCGGATGGACCGACGGCGATCTTGAGAACAAATACGTGACGGCGCGCTATCGCGTGCTGATGAATAAAGACGAATACGATCGCGTCCTCACCTACATCAAGGGACTGCAGGACCGCTCGCATGTGTGGAGCGCGGAGCTCTATAACTGCAACGCCTTCGTCGGCGACGTGGCGAAGTTCATGGGACTCAAGGTGCCGGCTTCATCGCTGATCTATCCAAAGGTATTCGTGACGCATCTTCGCCTGTTGAATACCGGCCATCCCGAAGCGGCAGAGACGCTGGTCAGCGACAACGTCAAGGAAATGAGCAATCCGACGCGCGACGGCCGGGCAATGATCAACAATCATGTCTATACAATCGGCGCGAATGGCGAGCCCGAGTCGAGGGTAGTACGTGCCACGCCAGCGCCACATGTCACGATAGGCCAAGTCCGGGTATCGAGCCGAGCCGGAAACTAGGCCGCCGCATCCATCTCTTCCTTTAACGACGGACGAACCGTGCAAGTAACGAGATTCAGCGTGATAGCTGCGTTGGCGGTGGCCCTTGGGCTTTCCGGTTGCGCTACGACCGGCACCCAAGGAACGGCGGCGGCATCCGGCGGCAATGCGGCGGCATCCAGCGGTGACAATGTTGCCGATGCCGGCGGCAGTGCCTCCGCCAACGTTCCAATGCGCGACCTGACCGCGGCGGAGAAGAAAGCCATTATGGACGCGGTTTCGCCATCACTGCGTAATCCGGCGTCGGCAAAATATCGCTGGGCGAAAATCCCGACGATCGTGAACGATCAGTCCATTAATTATTGCGCCATGGTCAACGCGCAAAGCCCCTATCCTGCCTACAACGGCGAACAGGCCTATATCGTCGAAGCGCAGATGGCGAACAACCGAGTGAAATCCGCCGTCATGGGGCTGATCGCCGGCGGCAAGGACAGATCCATCGTGGCAACGATGTGCGCCAAATACGGTCTCGATCCCAACAAATCGAGTTGAGGAAGGGCTGCGCTGCCGGCGTGCTCCCCGCGGGTTACGCTTGCGCCGTCCATTCCTCGGCGCTGGCGCCAGCGAGCGAACGCACCCGCTCTTCGTCCTTGGCGAACTCCGCGGCGGGTCCGGAATAGACGACGTGACCGTCGTCGAGCACATAGGCGCGGTCTGCAACTTCGACGGCGGCACGCACATTCTGCTCCACCAGCAGCACCGAGATGCCTTGCGCGCGCGCCGAAGTGACGACCTTGAACACGTCCTGCACGATCAGCGGCGCGAGACCTTGGCTCGGCTCGTCGAGCAGCAGCAGTTTGGGGTTTAACAACAATGCGCGCGCGATCGCCAGCATTTCCTGCTCGCCACCGGACAACTGGCGGCCCTTGTTGTTCTTGCGCTCGGCGAGCCGCGGAAACAGATCATAGATACGCGCGATCGTCCATGGGCCGGGCCGCTCGATCGGCACTTTGAGATTTTCTTCTACCGTCAAATTCGGAAAGATGCGGCGTCCCTCCGGGACATAGCCGACGCCGAGGCCGGCGACCCGATAGGGCGGCCAGTCCGTGGTGGCGTGGCCGAAAATGCGCACCGCGCCGTCGCGAGCGTGGGTGAGTCCGACCAGGCTGCGCAGCGTCGTGGTTTTGCCGGCGCCGTTGCGGCCGAGCAGCGTGACGATCTCGCCCTCCCGCACCTCCAAGCTGACGCCGTGCAGGATGTGGCTCTTGCCGTAATAGGTGTGGAGGCCTTCGGCCTCAAGTACGACGCCGCTCACGCTGCTGCCTTCCCCAAATATGCCGCCTGCACCGCCTCGTTGGCGGCAATGTCCTGCGGCGTGCCTTCGGCGAGAAATTTACCCTGGTCGAGCACCATGATGCGGTCAGCGAGATGGAAAACTACACGCATGTCATGCTCGATCAGCACGATCGTCAGCTTCTGGTCGCGATGCAGCTTCCGGATCAACTGGGTGATGTCGTAGGTTTCCTGGTCGCCCATGCCGGCTGTCGGTTCGTCAAGCAGCAGGAGCCGCGGCTTGAGCGCCAGCGCCATCATGATCTCGGTGGCGCGCTGATCGCCGTGGGCGAGTTCGCCGACCAGCCGGTCGGCCTTCTCGGTCAGGCCGCTCATTTCCAGCAAGTCGACGACGCGCGCCTTGACCTCGCCATCGGCATCCTGCGACTGCCACACCCGCAAACGATAGCCGCTGGCGACCTCGACCGCGATACGCAGATTTTCCCGGATCGTGAGCTCCGGGAATACTTCGGTGATTTGGAACGTGCGAGCGATGCCGCGCCACACCCGCCGCGCCGGCAGCAGCTGCGTGACGTCCTCGCCGTCGAACATGACGCGGCCGAACGTCGGCGTGAGAAAGCCACTGATCAGATTGAAGAACGTGGTCTTGCCGGCGCCGTTGGGACCGATGACGGCGCGCAACTCGCCGGGCTCGACCGTCATCGACACATCGTTCACCGCAATAAGGCTACCAAAATGTTTGGAGACTTTCTCAACGCGCAACAGGGTCACGGTGTCACCTTTCGCCGGATGATCCCAAGAACGCCGCGGGGGAAGAACAGCACGATCAGCACGAAGAACAGGCCGAGGAACGACATCCAATTTTCGGTTTGGCTGGAGAGATAGTCTTGCAGCACGACGAAGATTGCGGCGCCAAGAAGTGGCCCCCAGAACGAGCGCATCCCGCCAAGAACCGCCATAATTACGAAATCGCCCGACTGCGTCCAGTACAGCGCGCGTGGGTCGACGAAATTGTTGAGCAATGCGTAGAGCGCTCCAGCAAGGCTGACAAACCCGCACGAAATGATCCAAGAGATCCAAATATGGCGGTCAACCGGGATGCCGAGGAAGCGCGCCCGGCGCTCGTTCTCGCGAATTGCCAAAAGCGTTCGACCGAACGGCGAACGCAAGAGAAACGCCATGATGCCGACGGCGACCGCGAAAAGTACCAACACCAGATAATAGAACGCGATAGGATTATGCAGAATATCGATCTGCGTGAAGCCGAGATCGATCGGCAATCGCGTCCAGCCGGTCAGGCCGTCATCGCCGCCCGTCACTGCGTTCCAGCGGAAGGCGATAAAATAGAACACTTGGCCGAAGGCAATCGTCACCATGGCGAAATAGACGCCCCGCAATCGGATGATCAGGGGCCCGATGATTGCCGCCGCAACCGTGCCGACCAAAATGCCGGTGGCGATGGCGAGCCCGGTGCTTGGCGCGACATAGCGGATCATCATGCCGGCGCCATAGGCGCCCAGTCCGAAATATGCGGCATGTCCGAAGGACAGGACGCCGGTGTAACCGAGCAGAAAATTGAGCGACATCGCCCCAAGCCCGAGCACGACGGCACGACTGCCGAGCTCAACATAGCCGCCGATGGCCGTCATCCAGTACGGCATCGTTCCCAGCAACAGCCAAACCAGGAGATTGGCGGCGCGTTTGTTGAAATCGATGGCGCCCACTAGAATCTACCCTCCTCGCCCAGCAGCCCGCGCGGGCGAACCATCAGCACCGCGGCCATCATGACGTAAATGACCGCCTCGGTCGCTGACGGAAAGAACACCGTGGTCACGCCGGAGGCGACACCGATCAAAAAGCCGCCGAGCAGCGTGCCAGGCAAGCTGCCCAGGCCGCCGACAATAATTGCGACGAAACTCGGCATGATCAGCGACGAACCGATGGTTGGCTGCAGGCCGAGTTGGCCGACGGCCAATACACCGGCAAGACCGGCCAAATAGACGCCCATGCCGAAATTCATGTTGCGCAAGATGCGCACATTGACGCCGAGCACCGAGACGGTTTCGAGATCGAGCGTGCCGGCGCGGATGCGAACGCCGAGCTTAGTGTAGCTGAGGATCAGGAACAGTCCGATCACGGCGATGGCGACGATGAGCACCATGAACAGACGATAGCCGGTAAGAAAGAAATAATCGCTGCTCAGCGGCGCCATCAGCCAGCCGGGCACCTGAAACGGCAGGCTTTGGGCGCCCCAGATGAAGCGCGTGCCGTCTTCAAATATGAAAGCAAGGCCGAAGGTCAACAGCAGGCTGTACAACGGATCGCGCCCATAGAGCCGACGGATCAGGACGCGTTCAACGAGAACGCCGAGGATCGCGGTCAGAACCGGCGCCAGCACCAGCGCGCCCCAGAAACCGACATAGGGGATGAGCGTATACGCGACATAGCCGCCGATCGCCAGAAATCCGCCGTGGGCAAAATTGATCACGCCGGAGAGATTGAGGATCAGCGAGAGGCCGAGCGCCATCAATGCATAGAAGGCGCCGACGATAAGGCCGTTAAAGATGTTGAATAATACCACTTGTGTCATACGCGAGATTATCCTCCGCGAACCGCACCAGGTTACACGGCGCGAATGCGGTCACCGTTCAGAAGGCAGACGATTGTAAGCCCCTCGACTTCGTTCGGAACTTCCGGGCGCCGCGTCATAGCGGCGCCCGGCCATCCCGGCGATTAAGCCGGCCACGTCATCTTGCACCCGGTGTCCTCCACCGTGCCGGCGGTGGTGATGCCCTTCACGACATCGGTCACGTTGAACAGATCCTCGGGATCACTACCCTTCGCCTGCGCGTTGCCGACATACAGATCGGGAATGAGTTGATTCTGTGCCGCGCGATAGAAAGCGCCATCGGGCATCAGGGCGACTTCAGGCGGCAGCTTAAAGCCCTGCATTGCCTTGGCCATCTTGACCGCATCGAGTGACTTCGCCGCGGCGGCGGCGAGCGCGCAGGTGTGGGTCGCAGCATATCCGAACCAGGTGCGCGCCGTGGGAACGTGACCGCCGCTGCGCTTGCGAATATCGGCGACGAAATCGTTCACATGCGCCACGTTCGGCTGTTTCCAGTACCACTCGAACACCCAGGTGCCGATGCGCGCTTCGGGCGGCAGGCCGATAAGCACTTCGAGCTCCTGCTGCGCGCCGGCGAGGTGGAATTTCTTGTCGAGGCCGAACTGAACCGCCTGCTTGAGCGCATTGACGGCGTCATCGCCGGCCTGCAGGAAGATGATAACGTCCGGGTTCGCCGCCTGCGCCTTGATCAAATAGGAGGAGAAGTCGGTGGTACCGAGCGGTGTCAGATCGCCGCCGACTTTGGTGCCGCCGAGCGCCGCAGCCGCCTTTTCAAGGCCGGCTTGAAGCGTGTGGCCGAAAGCATAGTCGGGCGTGAGGTAGTACCACTTCTTGCCGGCCGTCTTGATCAATGTGCCTGCGACGGCATTGGCCTCCATCTGCGTCGTGTTGCACACCCGAAAAACGTTCCAGTGGCAGTTCGCGCCGGTGATCGGATCGGTGTGGCCGCCCGGAACGACGTGAAAGACGCCTTTTTCATAGGACACGTTGGCCATTGCCGCGGCGAGCGCCGAGTTGATATTGCCGAGGAGGAAATTCACCTGGTCGCGGTCTATCAGCTTGCGCGCCTTTTCCACCGCGGTGCCGGCGTCACCGCTGGTCGAATCCTCAACGAGGAGTTCGACTTTGCGACCGAGGATGCCGCCCTTGGCATTGATCTGCTCGAGCGCGAGCTGGCAGCCGATCAGTTCGTTTTTACCGAGCGCCGCATAGGTGCCGGTCGCCGGATTGTCGAGGCCGATCTTGACGGGCTCGTCGGCGAGCGACTTTGTCACGAACGGGCTGGCGACTTGCATGGCGCCGAGCGCGAGACCGGCTTTGAGGATCGTCCGCCGCTTGACGGGGACGCTGATAGGGTCCTTGGACATCGTGTTGTTTCTCCCTTGAAGCTGTTCTTGGTGACGCGAGGGCGGACGATTATGTCTAACCGATCAATCCGTTCAATCAAACGATTGTCGTATTCTATCGTGAAAAGCAACGTGAGCCGGCGGTGGCCGGCGAAGGTGGCGCGGACACCGCAGCCCATTTCTTAACCATTGGGCTCACGATGGGCGCGCGCAAAGCGAATTTAGCTTAGCTTTCCGTGCAATCGGGCAGCGGTGAGACAAAGCGCCGCGCTTGCCGCAATCGGCGACGGCGCAAATCGTTGTGCGGTGCCGCGACCCGGAAGGCTGTGGTTAATGGCGCGGACGGGCGGATGCCGTCGTGCGCCGCGGTGGGCCAAAGCCCAAGGCGTTTTAGTTGTCCTGAGCAGCCATCACGGCGAGATGTACATCGTTTTGGCGTCGGCAGTGAAAACCTTGCGGGAGTCCGGATCGAGATAAAACATGTGGCCGCCGCGATAGAGTTTCAGCTCGGTGCGCTCTTCGCCCTGGAACGGCGGCAGGTGCTGTAACAGATAGCGCGTCACCGCATAGGGCGTGACCATGTCGCTGTAGCCGTGCGCAATCAAGAGCCGGAATGACGGCGTTAGCGCCAGAAGGACGCGCAGATCGTCGGTAACGCTCGGCTGGCCATGGCCACGTTCCCAATCCCATTTTCTCGAAATGCTGCCATCGAGAAGGTTGTAGGTCATGTCGGTCTTGAAGCCGAGCTCGTCGCGCGCACAACTGACAAAGGCGCTGCCGTAGGCGCGGATCATGCCGTCGAGGATCGGATCGGGGCCGCGGTCGACCGGCGTCTCTGGATAGGGATCGTCCGAAGCGAAGGTCGCGTCATAATGGCTGACGATCTTGTGGTCGCCGGCGAAATTCTTGATGTAATCGTCGCGGATGAAGCCGCGCGATTGCGTAATCGCGTCCACCGACAGGCCGGTGATCTTGGCGACGCGCGCGTAAAAACTCTTGGCGGCATCACCCTGCGGCGGCGGACCGGCGAGCGTGGTGAGATAATCGGTCAGCGCGAAATGCTCGGCCTGCGCCAGCGCTTCCTGTGTGAACGCGTGTTTGCGCTCGAGCTCGGCGGCGGCCAGCGACGGCAGTTGCAGCGCGGCGCCGAGCGCGAAGCCGTCGCCGCCGAATTGGAAGTGGCCATCGAGCATCGGCGACGCCATCAGGATTCCGGAGACGACGATGCCCTGATCGTTCTGCAGCACGCGGGCGACTTTGGCCGCGCGAAAGCCGCCATAGCTTTCGCCGAGAATGAATTTCGGCGAACTGGCGCGGCTGTTTTTCGCGACATAGAGCGCGATGACCTTGGCCATCGATTCGGCGTCGCCATGCACGCTCCAGAAGACGCGGCCATCGTCGGGCTTGGCCGCCCGGCTCCAGCCAGTGCCGACCGGATCGATCAGCACCAGATCGGTGAAGGCGAGCCAAGTATCGGGATTATCGACCAGCCGGACCTGCGAGCCGTCCCGCCCATCCACACCGAACTCGGCGATGCGCGGCCCGACCAGTCCGAGATTGAGGAAAGCCGACGCCGCGCCCGGCCCGCCATTGAAGACGAAAGTCACCGGCCGCGTCGACGGATTGTCGGTCTTGGCGACGTAAGCGGTATAAAAAATCTGCGCCGACCGTGAGCCCGACTGATCGAACAGCGGAAACGTTCCGGCAGTCGCGGTATAGGCAAGCTTGCCAGATTTAACGTCGATTGAGTGCTCGGTGACCGAATCGGGCGGCAACAGCGCCAGCACGCCGGGGCCGCTCTCGCGCCCGCCTCCGTTCTGCTGACTCTCCTGTTGGCTCTCCCCTTGGCGGTCGGTGCGTGCGCCGCCACGGCCGGGATGTTCCTGGGCCAGCGCCGTTGCCGCGGCGGCAACCAGCATCAGCGCAATAAGCGGACGGCGCAAGTCAACCATGATTGTGATCCCGGGATTTGGCGCGACTGGCGCACTTCTTCATTCAAGCTCGACGGCGCCCTCGATCTCGACCGACAAGCCGAGGCCGTCGACGGTGAGCAGCACCTTGGCCGGCAATGCCTCATTGCCTTTGAGCCGGCCGCCGGCGATGGCCGTGCGCACCGCCTGCTCGATCTCCCGCTGCGAGGTGATGCCAACTTTCTTCAAAAACTTGCGCACGCTGACATTGAGAGCTTCCTCGTTCATGATCGCCTCTCGAAAGTGCCGGAAAGATGGCCGTTGCCGCCGCTACTGTATCGCCTCTTGAGCGACGGCGTTACCCATGGAGCCGGTGATGGAGCCGGTGGACAATGCCGACAAGATCGGGGAAGTTCTGGCCCTTCCGGCCGGGCCCAATATGGGATTTCCACCCGGCAAAATGAAGCCGGCTGAGACCGGCAGCGGAGACGCCGACGATGCCCTTTCCCCGCGCTTCCAAAGCTCTCGCCCGCTTCACGGTTCTCGATCTCACCCGGGTGCGGTCGGGACCGACCTGCGTGCGCCAACTTGCCGATTGGGGCGCCAATGTCATTAAGATCGAGTCGCCGCCGGGTCCGGAAGAGCCGATGGGTGGACCGCGCGAGGGCTCGGACTTTCAGAATCTGCACCGCAACAAGCGCAGCATGACGCTTAATCTGAAGTCGCCGGCGGGGCTCGCCGCGTTCAAGCGCATGGTCAAGAAGGCCGACGTCGTGGTGGAGAATTTCCGTCCCGACGTGAAGAAGCGGCTCGGCATCGACTACAAGACCCTCGCCAAGATCAATCCGCGCCTGGTCTATGCCAGCATTTCCGGCTTCGGCCAGGACGGCCCCTATGCCAACCGGCCCGGCTTCGATCAGATCGCGCAAGGCATGGGCGGTCTGATGTCGATCACCGGCCTTCCCGGTCAGGGCCCGGTGCGCGTCGGCATTCCGATCGCGGACCTTTCCGCCGGCCTGTTCGCGGCGCTCGGCATTCTTGTCGCCTTGCTCGAGCGCGAGAAGTCGCGCAAAGGCCAGTACATCGACACCTCGCTGCTGCAAGCGCAGATTTTCATGCTCGACTTCCAGGCCGCGCGCTATCTGGTCTCTGGCGAAGTGGCGAAACAAGCCGGCAACAACCATCCAACCAGCATTCCAACCGGCGTGTTCAAGACCAAAGACGGCCACATCAATATCGCCGCCACCGGGCAGAAAATCTGGGAACGGTTCTGCGAGGCCGCCGAGGCGCCGGCGCTCCTGAGTAACCCAAATTATCAGAGTGGCGCGTCGCGCTCGAGCAGCGCGACGAGAATGCCGAGCGACGCGAACAATCCGGCGCTCAGATCGGCGATCGGTATGCCCACACGTACCGGGCCCTGTCCCGGCAGACCGGTGACCGACATGAGACCGCCCATGCCCTGCGCGATCTGATCGAAGCCCGGCCTATTGGCGTAAGGCCCGTCCTGGCCGAAGCCCGATATGCTGGCATAGACGAGGCGCGGATTGATCTTCGAGAGCGTCTTGTAGTCGATCTTGAGCCGCTTCTTCACGTCGGGGCGGAAGTTCTCGACGATGACGTCGGCCTTCTTGACCATGCGCTTGAAGGCGGCGAGCCCCTCGCGCGTCTTCAGATTGAGCGTCATGCTGCGCTTGTTGCGATGCAGATTCTGGAAGTCGCCGCCCTCGCGCGGCCCGCCCATCGGCTCCTCGACGCCGGGAGGGCTCTCGATCTTGATGACGTTGGCGCCCCAGTCGGCAAGTTCGCGCACGCAGGTCGGTCCCGACCGTACGCGGGTTAGGTCGAGCACCGTGAAGCGGGCAAGGGCCTTAGAAGCATGGGGAAAGGGCA
>JASHOX010000165.1 GCA_030038415.1 Xanthobacteraceae bacterium | reverse complement strand
GCAACCCCCGAATCGGCCTGCCGCTCGCCTTCATGATGGTCGCGCAGCAGTCGATTGATGAAACCGGTCACCGCGTTGAGCGTCAGTTCCGGCGCTTCGCGCTGCGGCACATGGCGGATACCGGGCAGCACCAGCGTCTCGACCGGGCAGAAGCATTCGCGCTGCGCTGTCTCGACCTGTTTGAGCGAGCCGAATTGATCGTCCGCGCCCTGCACGATGAGGATCGGCACACGGATATAGCCCAGCGCTTCGGTGATGTCCCAGGCGCGCATGTCCGGCTGCAGCCACGGCTCGTTCCAGGAGCGAAAGGCGCAATCGACGTCGGCGTGCCAAACTTTGAGCCTTTCGCGCAAGGCCCCGGATTCGAACGATTTGCGCGCGCGGCGGATCTCGGCGAGCCCGATCTCCTCGGTGAAAAAATGCGGCGCGATCAAGATGAGGCCGCGCACGCGATGGTCCTGTACGCTGCCGGCATAGATGGCCGCGATCGAGGCGCCGTCGCTGTGGCCGAGCAACAGCCCGCGCTGAAAGCCGATTGCCGCGAGGACGCGCGGCAGCACTTCGCTCGCTTCTTCCGCCATGAAAGACGTCGCGCGCGGCATCGCCCCGGCCCGCGATCGGCCGTAGCCGGCGCGCGAATAAACGAACACGCCAGCGCCGGTCGCCGCCGCAATCTGATCCGGAAACGATCCCCAGGCCGCGGCGCTGCCGAGGCCCTCATGCAGCATCACCACGGTCGGCGCCGCATCGGGCGGCGGGCCGATCATGCGGTATTCGAGCCGCAGCGGCGGCAGATCGAGAAAACCCTGGTCGGCCAGCGTCATGGCGCTCGCGCCTGCGGCCCGAGCCATGCGGTGACCACCCGCAACAACTCGGCAAAACTCTGCTCCAGGGCCGCGCCCGACGTGTCGACCTCGGCTTCGGCGCGGGCATAGTCGGCGCGGCGCGCCTCGAGGATGGCGAGGAGGTCGGTCATGGCTTCGCGGTTCTGCGCCATCGGCCGAAAATCGCCCTGCGCCATCACCCGGCTCATGTGATCTTCCGGTCGCGCCTTGATCCACACCGTGTGGCTGCGGCGCAGCAGCAGCGCGTAACTCTCCGGATCGGACACGATGCCGCCCGCGGTGGTGATGATCGCTGCCTCGTTCGCGGCGACGACGCGCTCCAGCGCGCCGCGCTCGTGGCGGCGGAAGGTGGCGGTGCCGGCCATCTCGATCAGGTCGGGAATGCTGGCGCCGTAATCTTCCTCGACGACGCGGTCGAGCTCGATGAACGGCCAGCCGAGATGCTGCGCCAGCATGCGCCCCAGAGTCGACTTGCCGGCGCCACGCAGACCGACCAGCGCGATGCGCCGCGCCCGGTCGGCGCCGGCCGCGCGCGCAACGTGCGCCTCGACTAGTTTGGCGAGTTCCGGCAATTCGCCTTCCGGCACCTGGGCGAGGAGGTCGATCACGGCGTCAAGCGCCGCCGGTCGCGCGCCGCTCGCCGGCAGCAACGCCGTAGCCGGCAGATCGAGCGCCTGCGCGACGGCGCGGATGACGCTTGCTGACGGATTGCCGGCGCCGCTTTCGATCTGCGCCAGATAGCGCTCGGAGGTTGTCGACGCTTGCGCCAGTTGCCGGCGCGTCATGCCGCGCTTGGCGCGCTGCCGCCGCACCTCGCGCCCGATCGCGGCTAGGAACGTCGCGATCGCGGCGGTGTCGCTCGGCGCAGCAGCGGGGGACGGCTTTTGGCGAGTTTTGGGCTTTGTTGCCGGCACGGGCCCCAAGCATCATGCAATATAATTCATGTCTTATAATGCATAGGTTGCCACGTAATAACAAGCCAAACGGCGCTGCCTACCCGAAAATCTTCCGCCAGCCGCCGCTGTCCTGCTCGGTGCGCGGCTCGGTCTCCTCCGCCGCGTCGGGCCCGGGATCGTCGGGGGCGTGGACCAGCGGAATGATCGGTTCGGGCTTGGCCTCCAGCTTTGAGGCCGACGGCATCTGTTGCGGCGCCTCGTCTCGAACCCGCGAGGAAGGCGCCTCCGCAACTTCGACCGCGGAGGTCTGATTGTTTAGCGGTTCGTCATCTTTGGACGGCGCCTTGCTCGCGATCGGTACAGGCACGGCCGGTGTCGGTTCGGCCTCGATTGTCGCCGTGCCTGCCATCCCGGTCACCGGGACGCGCCACTCCAGCGCGTCGAGCCTTCCGGTCACCGGCGAAGCTGGAAGCCAGTGATCGGAGACATGGCCGTCGGCGGTCCACGCCGGATCGGGCGGGGCGTGCACCGCGCGCGCCAGCCATTCGCGGGCGCGACCGACGTCGTTACGCTCGGCGCGCTCCAGCTCGGCCATCAACAGCGCGATCCGCCGCGTCGGCGCGGCGAGATAAGGTTCGAGCGCGGCGCGCGCCTTGGCGAATTCCTGCGCGTTAAGCGCGGCGCGCGCGGTTGCCAGCGCGCCTTCGATGTGGCCGGGCACCTTCGCCGCCAGCGCTTCGATCCTTTTCAGCTTGTCGCGCGCGGATTCTCCGGAACGCAATTCGCTATAGGCCTGCGCCAATTCGGGATGCGGATTGGCGCGCCAGGCCTTGTCGATGATGCCGGAGGCTTTGCGCAACTGGCCGCCCTCGGCCAGAAGCCGCGCGGCCAGCGACGCCGCCGGCACGAAGGTCGGCGCCAGTTTTTGCGCTTCGAGCGCCATGGCCTTGGCGCGGTCGCGATCGGTGTTTTCCAGGGCATGGGCGTGGGCGGTGAGCAGCACCGCGCGCTGCCGGCGGTAAGCTTCTCTGGCGAGCGCGCGCGCATTGGCCTCGAGCAAAGCCAGCGCGCCGGCCCAGTCGCCGTCCTTGCAGCGCGCTTCCAGCACGGCCCGGCTCGCCCAGCCAAGCGACGGCGCGGTGCGGGCGGCCTCCTCGGCATAGGCCCGCGCGCTCACGTGGTCGCTGCGGCGATGGGCTTCGACGAATAACCCATGCAAACCGAGCGGCTTGGTATCCGTGCGGCCCGCCATGGCGCGGAAGGTGCGTTCGGCGCCCTCGCGGTCGCCTGAGAGCTGCGCCGATTGCGCGTTCAACAAGAGCGAAAGCGGTTCCTGCGGCGCCAGTCGGTTGACCGCGGCGGCATGCTTTTGCGCGGCCGCGATGTCGCCGGCGCCGACCGCGATGAGCCCGTTGGAAATCGCCTCATAGGCGCGCTCGCCGCGCCGATGCTGCAGATGCCGCGACAACAGACCGGGCGAGCGCAGAATCAGCCGGATCAGGCTCCAGATCAGAAGCAGCACCACCAGCGCCGCGACGAGGCCGGCGCCGAGCACCATCAGCGAAGTCTCGATGCGCAATCCCTGCCAGACGATGACGACGTCGCCCGGCCGGTCGGCGAGCCAGGCGACGCCAAGCGACAGCGCCCCAATCACGATGAGAAAGAGAACGATGCGGATCATTGCGATGCCGGCTTGGCCAAATCCGCGAGCGCGGCGGCGGCGATTTGCCGACTCGCCGCGATCGCCATCTCGCGCGCTTTGGCTTTGTCGACCCAGTCCGCGGCCAGCGGTTTCGCCGTCTCTGGCAGCGCCGCGATATCGTTTAGCGCCGCGCCAATGTCGGCGTGCGCAGCATCGACTTCGATGCGCGCGATCACCGCGGAAGGCTCATTGCCGAGCGGTGCATCGACCGGCGTGACGCGCACGAGATGCTGCGCGTGGGTTTCGAGACGCTCAAGAAATGTCGAGCCGCCGGACGAGGTTTCGGCAGCGCGCCGCAGGTCCGGCACCAATGTCGCCAACTTGTGCGCGAGCGCGGCGGTTGTCGGCACGCCGGTCTCGGCGAACGGCTCGAGCGGCGCGGTGGCGTCTGGCGTGACACCGAGCGATTGCACCGCCGCAAGCTCGGCCCGGTACGGCGCGCCGCGCTCGACCGCGCCGCGTAGCGCCTCGGCGGCGATGGTCAGCCGCGCCGCCTGGTCATTGGCGCCCTCGGCCGGATGGGCGGCATTTTCGGACAGCGTCTTCAACGCGCTTTCCAGCGCCGCAATCCGGCTCGCCAGCGCGTCGAGATCGCTTTTTTGCACACCGGTCTGACTTGCGACTTGGCTCGCAGCTTGGCTTGCAGCTTGGCCCGCCGCTTGGGTGGCCGCCTCGCTTACACTCTGACCTGCTTTTTCACTCGCGGTCTTCGCTGCCTCCGCCGCTCTCTGCGCGGCATCGGCTGTTTTCGCCGCGCTTTGACTTGTAGCAGCCACCTCATCGACGCGGCGGGTCAATGCCGCTACCGAATCTGAAAGCGCCTTGGTCTGCGCTTCCGCCGCGGCCGCGCCATTGTTCTGGCCCGGCTCCATTCGCTGCGCCTGGACCGCGTGTTCGAGCTTGTCCAGCCGCGCCAAGATTGCTGCCTCGTCATTCGGCGCGGATTGCGTCGCCGCCGACGTTTCCGGTGCGGTGGCGTAGGAAGGGGCTGCAGGCCCGCGCGACGGGAAAACGCCGGCTAATCGAAGTACGCCAATGACGATCACCATCGCCACGGCGCCAAAGACTGCACCAACTGCATGGGTTTTCAGGCGGCTGCGCGAAGTGGCGCTTGCTGGCGAACCGGCCGATGCCGGACTTGAGGATTCCGGTGGCGGCGTGTCGGCCGACGTGGTCCTGCCGGATGACGCCGCCGTATCCGGCTGCTCGACCTCGGTTGCCTTCAGTTCGATGGTCGGCGGCCGCCGGCCCGGTTTGCTGTCAGGCTCGCTCGTCATGCTGTCCTCAAAGCGAGTTCGACGCGTTCACCAGAATCAAGGTTCCCCCAGCCAATCCCCGCGACGGCATAATACGGGGCTGCGGCAGCGGCAACATGCCGAACAAACCCTAACAAGTCGGCACAATCACGTTGGTTCAGCCGCATAATGCCATTAATGCGGCCTCCTCGGGCCGCGCCGCGATGCGCACATTGGCGGCTCCGGCTTTCCGGAGCGGCTCGGCAACCTTCGCCGACAGGCAATAATGCACCGGCTTCGTCAACGCGGCCTCGAGCAGGCCGGAATTGCGCGCGGCGGCCACGAACGCCTCGGCGCTGCGGCGCGAGTAATGCAAGACGCCATTGAGACCGCTGCGCAGCGCGGTCGCGGCTTCGGCCGGCAGCGTTTGCGCGACTGCGACGCGATAGACCACGACCGCAGCCACGTCGAAATTCTTCGCGCGCAGCACGCCGGCCAGATCGCCAGCCCGTTCCTCGCCGGCGAGGTAGAGAAGGCGCGCCGGCGGCTTCAGCCGGGCGGCAACCAGTTCGGCGAGGTCGTCGACATCGCCGTCGGCCGAGGTCACATCGGTGAAACCCTCCGTGCGGAGTTCCTGCGCGGTTAGCTTGCCGACGGCGAACGCGGGAATGCGGCGAAGCTCGTCCCGGCGCTTGTGCCCGGCGATCGCCCGCGCCGCATTGGCGCTGGTCACCAGAATTGCCGACCAGCATTCCGGCCGGGGCCCGTCGCCCAATTCGCTATCGGACAAAAAAACTATTGTCAGGAGCGGGGCGACGATGACTTCGTGACCGCGGGCGCGCAACGCTTCGGCGGTACGCTCGGCGTCGGCAGCGGGGCGCGTCACCAGAATACGCACCGCTCAAGTCCGTTCGAAAAAGCCGGGACCAGCGCGCGATCTAAGCTCGCGGCCGGCATCGGCGCCGAGCGCCGAGGCGTCGTCGCGCATTCCTTCACGCAATACGTCCAGCGCTTCGCTGCCGTCGGTCTTGGCGATCAAGCCGCGAAAGCGCAACGTTCCGGCTCGTACCCGCGCGTAGCCGGCGATTGGCGTGCGGCAGGAACCATCGAGCACGGCAAGGAAGGCACGCTCGGCCGCGAGCGCCGTTGCCGTATCGGCATCGTTGATCGCGTCGACCAAGGCACGGGTCCGGCCGTCATCCTCCCGCGTCTCGATGCCAATGGCGCCTTGCCCGACCGCCGGGAGAAAGTCGTCGAGGTCGAGCACGGCGGTCGCCGCTGCAATAAGCCCGAGCCGCTTCAATCCGGCCAGCGCCAGCACGGTGGCGTCGGCATCGCCGTTTTCGATTTTGCGCAGCCGCGTTTCGACATTGCCGCGCAACGGCACGATGCCGAGATCCGGCCGCAAGCGCTTGAGCAAGGCCTGCCGCCGCAGCGATGCGGTGCCGACGACGGCACCATGCGGCAGTTCGCGCAGGCTCTTAGCCCTGGAGCTGATAAAGGCGTCGCGGGCGTCCTCGCGCGGCAGGAATGCCGACAGCACTAGACCGGCCGGCAACACCGTCGGCATGTCCTTCGACGAATGCACGGCGAGATCGATGCCGCCGGAGAGCAGCGCCTCCTCGATCTCCTTGGTGAACAGGCCTTTGCCGCCGGCCTCGGCGAGCGGCCGGTCCTGGATCATGTCGCCCGAGGTGCGGATGGTCTTGATTTCGATTCGCTCCGGTGCGAGGCCGCAGGCCTCGGCGAGGCGGCTCTGCACCTCGCGAGCCTGGGCCAGCGCCAGCGGCGAGCCGCGCGAGCCGATGCGCAGAATCGATGTTGCGGTCGGAGAATTTGCCATGAGAGGCCTATAATATAACGATGATCATTCTCGGCATCGAGACAACCTGCGACGAGACCGCCGCCGCCGTAGTCAGCCGGACCGCGGAAGGGCGCGGCCAGATTCTGTCGAATGTCATCCTGTCGCAAATCAGCGAGCATGCCGAGTTTGGCGGCGTGGTGCCGGAGATCGCCGCGCGCGCCCATGTCGAGGCGCTCGATCACATCATTGCCAAGGCGATGGCCGAGGCGAAGGTCTCGTTCGAGAGCCTCGACGGCGTTGCCGCCGCCGCCGGGCCAGGGCTGATCGGCGGCGTTATTGTCGGACTGACGACGGCGAAGGCCATCGCACTGGCCCACGGCAAGCCGCTCATCGCGGTCAATCATCTCGAAGCCCATGCGCTGACCGCGCGGCTCACCGACGCAACGCCGTTTCCCTATTGCCTGTTTCTCGCCTCGGGCGGTCACACCCAAATCCTCGGCGTGCGCGGGGTCGGCGACTATCTGCGGCTGGGCGGTACGGTCGACGACGCGATCGGCGAAGCCTTCGACAAGACGGCAAAATTGCTCGGACTGGGTTATCCCGGCGGGCCGCTGGTCGAGAAGGAAGCGGCGCGAGGCGATGCCGCGCGCTTTGCGTTGCCGCGGCCGATGGCCGGCCGCCGCGATGCCGATTTCTCGCTATCGGGGCTCAAGACCGCGTTGCGGATCGAAGCGCAGAAAATCGCGCCGCTTTCCGACCAGGACGTCGCCGATCTGTGCGCTTCGTTCCAGCAGGCGGTGGTCGACGTCGTCAAAGACCGGCTGCGCTCGGGCTTGCGGATGTTCCGGTTGCGCGTCGGCAATCCCACCGCGCTGGTCTGCGCCGGCGGCGTCGCCGCCAATCAGGCGATCCGCAAGGTGCTGCATCGCGTTGCCTTCGAAATCGGCGCGGAGCTCGTAGCGCCGCCGCCGGCACTGTGCACCGACAACGGCGCCATGATCGCCTGGGCCGGCGCCGAACGGCTGGCGCTGGGCCTGACCGATCCGCTCGACGTGGCGCCGCGGGCCCGTTGGCCGCTGGATGAGGTGGCGGCTACTGCTCGAACCGGTCGATGAACCAGCGTAAAACGCGCATCCAGATTTCGTCCTTGCCGACGACATCCTCGATGCCGTGTTCGAGATTGGGATTGTCGTTGACTTCCATGACGACAATGCCGTGGTCGGTCTGTTTGAGATCGACGCCGTAAAAGCCGTCGCCGATCGGACGCGCGGCGCGGACCGCGATGTCGATCACCTCGCGCGGCGCCTGATCGAGGTCGAAGGCGCGGAAGCCGCCCTCGTGCGAGGAGCCGTCGGGCCGGTATTTCACCACCTGCCAGTGGCCGCGCGCCATGCGGTACTGACACACGAACAGCGGATCGCCGGCGAGGATACCGACGCGCCAGTCGAAATCGGTGGGCATGAATTTCTGCGCCAAGAGCAAGTCGGTTTCCTCGAACAGCTCGTCGCAAATGCGCTTGAACTCGGCCGGCGATTCGATCTTGTGCACGCCGCGGGAGAACGAGCCGTCCGGGATTTTTACGACGAGCGGCAGGCCGAGCTCGTCGATCACCTTGGCGAAATCGGTATCCTCGCCGACGATGACGGTCGGCGGCGTCGGCACCTGATTCTGCTGCAACAGCTCCATCAGGAACACCTTGTTGGTGCAGCGGATCATCGAGATCGGGTCGTCGATGACCGGCATGCCCTCCTGCCAGGCGCGCCGCGCGAAGCGATAGGTGTGATTGTCGATCGACGTGGTCTCGCGGATGAATAACCCGTCGAATTCGGCCAATTCGGCGAGCTGCCGCTTGGTAATCGGCTCGACGTCGACCGACAATTTCTCGGCAATACGGATGAAGTGCTTGATCGAATTCGGCGACGACGGCGCGGTTTTCTCGCTTTCGTTCGGATCGTACAGCACGGCGAGATCGTATTTGGCGACCGAACGCGCCTTGGGGTCGCGCCATTCGCGCTTGGTATGATTGTGCAGCGACTCGCGGAAAAACTCCCCTTCGCCGTTGGCGAGTCGGGTGATGTTGCGCGGGCGGATGCGGTCGATCGACAGTCGCGCGCCCGGTTCGATGATCACTTCGAGCGCGGGGCAGCGGAACCAGTCGAACAACAGCCGGCCGAACGGCTCGAAGCGCTCGTCGCGCGCCAGCCCGAAACAGACCAGGAGCTTGAACTCGCCGTCGGGCTGGAAGTCGGCGCGGCGGGCGCAGCGGTTGAGCTCTTCCTCAAGCTCCGGCAGCGCGTGCTCGTAGAGCTTCTGCTCGCGTAGTTCCAGCATGGTCTCGACGGTCGGCACCACGCGATGGCCGCGCGCCTCGGCCAACAGCGAGGCGTAATAGCCCTTGGACTGGTAGGCATAGGAGCGGGCGAGATTGACGAGCTTGGGCCGCGCCATGTCGAACAGGCGCGGCCGCGCCAGGTATTCGCTGGTCGTGATGACCTTGTGCGGGGTCTCCGCGTTGGGCAGGTCGCGCGGCTGATCGACCAGGATGACCCAGCCGGTCATGGGCGGGTCCCCTTGCAGTCGATGCCACTCTGTAAAGCTCGGCCGATCATGCTTTCGAAATCAGGCACGGCGCGATTCGTCATAGCCGGAATTCAAGCGGGAAGCGACTGCGCCGGCCACGCTGTCCACCATGAAAGCCGATTCGCGGATCGGAGTCAGGCGGGTCGGCGGCGGGATTTGTCGACGAGCGGCTTTTCGAAGCGCAACGCGTCGATGCGCCCGTCATAATACCGGGAGCGTCGGCCGAACAGGCGAAACCCCGATGTCTCATAGAGCGCGATGGCTCCAGCATCATCCTCGCGGACTTCGAGCCGCATGGCCCGGCAGCCGCGGCGCCTGGCGCTGGCCTCGGCCGCCGCCAGAAGGCGGCGTGCGTGGCCCCGCCGTTGGAACGCAGTCGCGATCGCAATCGTGTAGAGGCGAGCAAGCTTGGAGCCTTGCCGGTATAGCACCAGGGCGCAGCCGGCCACCTGTCCGCCGGACTCGGCAACGATGAGGGTGCAATTGGGCGACACGATGAAGCGGCGAAAGCTGCGTCGTGAAATCTGATGGTCCGGCCCGAAGAAATCCCTTTCGAAGGCGAGCAGCGCATCGAGATCGCTCAATCGGCCGCGGCGAAACTTGGCAGCCGGAGCCCGCGACGATTTATTCATGGCGCGCGCTCCTGTCCCTGTTCGATCCGCGCGATCATCGTCTCGAGCCGCTCCAAGCGGTCGGCTTCGCCGGGCGGCTTGTCCCAGCGCAGCCGGTTGATGCGGGGAAAGCGCATCGCGAGACCGGACTTATGCCGCGTCGAGCGCTGCAGCCCCTCGAAGGCGACTTCCAGCACCAGCCCCTGATCGGCGTCATGCACGACCTCGCGCACCGGACCGAATCGCTCGGTGGTGTTGCGGCGGACAAAGCGGTCGATCTGCAGGAGCTCCTCGTCGGTGAAACCGAAATAGGCTTTCCCCACCGGTACCAATTCGTCACCCGCTTCGCCATTCTTCCAGACGCCGAAGGTGTAATCCGAATAAAACGATGAGCGCTTGCCATGGCCGCGTTGCGCATACATCAACACCGCATCGATGATGAACGGATCACGCTTCCACTTCCACCACGGTCCCTTCGGCCGGCCGGGCAGGTAGGGCGCATCGCGGCGCTTGAGCATGACGCCTTCGACCGCCGCCGCATCGGCGCCGGCGGCCACCGGATCTTTTCGCGCCGCCGTAAGCGCGTCCCAGCTTGCGAAGCCAACCATGGGCGACAGGTCGACCCGCTGATCGCCAAGCCGCGCGACAAAGTCTTCAAGCCGCGCGCGGCGTTCGGCAAAGGGCACGCCGCGCAAATCCTCGTCGCCGTTGGCAAGGAGATCATAGGCGCGCAAATGCGCGGGAAATTCGGCGAGGAGTTTTGGCGTGACGGTTTTGCGATTAAGCCGCTGCTGCAACACGTTGAACGACTGTACGCGGCGATCGCGCATGATCAGGAGCTCGCCGTCGATAGCGCCAGGCAATCGTAGCGCATCGAGGAGGTCGGGAAAGCTTTTAGAAATATCTTCGCCGGTGCGCGAATAAAGCCGTCCGATCAGATGGCCGCCATGCTTGTTGTCGTGATGCCCGGCGACGGCCTGCACGCGAATGCCGTCCCATTTCCATTCCGCCATGAACTCGGACGCGTTGAGGTTTTGCAGATCGGCATCGTCGAGCGCATGCGCCAGCATCGGCGGGCGAAACGGCGCCGGATCGGCGCTTGCCGGCTTCTTGGTGCGGCCTTCAAGCCAGGCGAAAAGCTCGCGATAGGGTGGAGCGAGACCGGGCCAGATCAGCTCGATCTCTTGCGCGTCTTCGTCGGCGAGCGCGGCGACGGCGGCCTTGGCGAGCCGCGCCGAAACGCCGATGCGCAAGCCGCCGGTGACGAGCTTGATCAGAGCCCAGCGGCCGGTCTCGTCGAGCGCATCGAGCCAGCGCGCCAGCTGTTGCGGCAATTGCGCCTTGCCGAGTGTGGTGAGGGTTTCGATGACGGTGGTAAGAGATAATTCCCCTCCCCCTTGTGGGGAGGGGTTAGGGGTGGGGGTCGTGAGGTGACGCACATTCGTTGACGCTTTGCCCCGATCCTCGCTACCCCCCTCCCTACCCTCCCCCACAAGGGGGGAGGGAAAATGAGTGGGCCACATCAGCGCGACGGTTTCGGACAGATCGCCGACATAATCGTAGGACAGCTCGAACAGCACCGGATCGGTGCGCTCGGCGATCAGACTGCGAATGAGGCCAGCTTTGGCATGGGTAAAGGTCAAGCTTCCGGTGAGTGCGGCGAGCGCCCAGCCGCGCTCAGGGTCACTGGTCAAACGAAAATAATCCGTCATCAGCCGCAGCTTGTTGTTGCGGCCGGGTTCATAGGCGAGACGGTCGAGCAGTTCGGCGAAGCGGTTCATTGCTCTTCGCCGCCGTCATTTGCGCCGTCGCCATCCTCCTCGTCGCCATAGCCGACGATGTCGAGTGGCCGCGCTTTGAGCCCGCGCGTGCCGCACCAGTGCACCAGTGCGTCCTCCTGGCCGTGCGTCACCCAGATTTCGCCGGCGCCGGTCGCGGCGATGGTCGCGGTCAGGCCGTTCCAGTCGGCGTGGTCGGAAATGACCAGCGGCAGTTCGACGCCGTATTGCCTGGCGCGGGCGCGCACCCGCATCCAGCCGGAGGCAAAGGCTGTGAGCGGTTCGGGAAAACGTCGCGTCCACACCTCCTTCAGTGCCGAAGGCGGGCAGAGGGTGACCGTGCCGGCGAGCTCGGGCTTGGTGGTGCCCCGCACCGGACGCAACTCGCCGAGCGCGATGCCGCGGTTTGCATAATAGTATGTGATGCTCTCCATCGCGCCGTGCAGATAGACCGGCGCGTGGTAGCCGGCTTGGCGCAAGAGCGCGATCACGCGCTGCGCCTTGCCGAGCGAATAGGCGCCGATCAGATGCGCCCGCTCAGCAAAGAGCGCGACCGAATGTAGAAGCTTTGCAATTTCGGCGTCGGCATCGCTGTGCCGAAACACCGGCAGCCCGAAGGTCGCCTCGGTGATGAATACATCGCAAGGGACGAGCTCGAATGGCGCGCAAGTCGGATCGCCGACGTTCTTGTAATCGCCGGAAGCGACGACACGGAGCCCATTCGCCATGACCGCGATCTGCGCCGAGCCGAGCACATGGCCGGCAGGGTGAAATGTCACCGTGGCGCCATCGAGCGTGATGCTCTCGCCATAGCGAACCGCCTGCGTCGAGCCGGCGAAGTTCTCGCCGTAACGCAGCCGCATCAGATCGAGCGTTTCTTGCGTCGCCAACACGGCGCCGTGGCCGGTGCGGGCATGATCGGAATGGGCGTGCGTGATCAGCGCGCGCTCGACCGGCCGCGTCGGATCGATATGAAAGCCGCCGCGCTTGCAGCACACGCCAGCCGGCGTCGGCACCAGGATGTCTTCGGGACGCATTTCCGTTAGATAAGCTCTGCAAATAAACTCTGCACGCCTCGCGCAGCATGACCGATACCGGCCCGCTCTTTGTCTCGTCCGGCGATCTGATCGCCGACCGGCGTTACAAGGCGGCGATTGAGCTGGCGTCGCGGGGCGATTTCCCCGCCGCGGCCGATATCCTAGCGCAGACGGTCGAGCTGACGCCGAATTTCGCCACCGCCTGGTTCGCGCTTGGCGCCATCCGCGATCGGCTCGGCGACCGCGCCGGCGCCGTCGCGGCCTTCGAACGGACCCGCGACGCCGACCCGCAAGATTATCACGGCGCACGGCTGCAGCTCGCCCGCCTCGGCGCCGGCGAGCCCGCTCCGGCGATGACCGGCACCTATGTGCGCCGGTTATTCGACCAATATGCCGGCCGCTACGACAATGCGCTGACCGAGCATCTGCATTACCGCGGCCCGGCGCTGCTGCGCGACGCGGTCGAAGCTGCAATGCGCGCCTCCCGGCGGCCCATGCATTTTGCGGCGATGCTCGATCTCGGCTGCGGCACCGGGCTCGCCGGCGCGGCCTTTCGCCCCGTCGTCGACCGGCTCATTGGAGTCGATCTGTCGCCGGCGATGATCGCGCAGGCCGAGAGCAAGGGACTGTACGATCGCCTGGCCACCGCGGATCTCACAGCTTTTCTTGCCGCGGAACGCCAAGCGGCGGAACAGTATGACCTCGTGATCGCGGCGGACGTTTTCGTTTACGTCAACGATCTCGCGCCGATTCTCAGTGCGGTGGCGCGGGTTCTGTCTCCGGACGGTGTTTTAGCTTTCACGGTGGAAACCCATTCCGGCGCCGGCACAAAGCTGCTGCCGACGCTGCGCTTCGCTTATGGAGCGGAGCACCTGCGCGCGGTAATCGCGGCGGCGGGTCTGGCGCTGTACACGCTCGCTGCGGCCGCCATTCGCACCGAGAACGGCATTCCGGTCGA
>JASHOX010000164.1 GCA_030038415.1 Xanthobacteraceae bacterium | reverse complement strand
CACGACGCCCGGTTTGCCGTCGCCATAAGCGGGACCGCCGGCGGCTCCCTTCTTGTCATGGCCGTAGCCGGCTGGCTTTTGTTCGTTGCGATCGTTCATCGTAGGAACCTTTAAATCACCAATGCCCCAGCGGCTTCTTCAGTTCATCGGGAAAGTATTTTAGCACAGAAAGTAAAGGATTTGGCGCAGCCTGACCGAGGCCGCAGATCGAGGCATCGCGCATCAGCGCGGAAAGCTCGTCGAGCAGGGCCGCGTCCCACGGCCCTTTGGCCATCAGCTGCGCCGCCTTCTCGGTGCCGACCCGGCACGGCGTGCACTGGCCGCAGCTCTCATCCTCGAAGAATTTCATGAGGTTGAGCGCCACCGCCTTCATGTCGTCCTGGTCGGACAGGACCACAACGGCGTGCGAGCCGACGAAGCAGCCGTATTTTTCCAAGGTTCCGAAATCGAGCGGGACGTCGGCCATCGACGCCGGCAGGATGCCGCCCGACGCGCCGCCCGGCAGATAGGCCTTGAAGGTGTGGCCGTCGGCCATGCCGCCGCAGAATTCCTCGATCAATTCGCGCGCGGTGATGCCGGCCGGCGCGAGCTTCACGCCCGGATTCTTGACTCGGCCGGACACCGAAAAGCTGCGGAAGCCTTTGCGCTCGTGGCGGCCCTGCGAAGTGAACCAGTTGGCGCCCTTCTCGACGATGTCGCGCACCCAGTAGAGCGTCTCGACATTCTGTTCGAGCGTCGGGCGGCCGAACAGGCCGACCTGGGCGACATAGGGGGGGCGATGGCGCGGCAGGCCGCGCTTGCCCTCGATCGATTCGATCATCGCCGATTCTTCGCCGCAGATGTAAGCGCCAGCGCCGCGGCGAATATGAATTTTCGTATGTTTGGAAAGTCCGGCGGTTTCGGCCTTGGCGATTTCCTGCTGCAGGAGAATGATCACCTCCGGATATTCATCGCGGACATAGAGGTAAGTGTCGGCAGCCTCGACGACCCAAGCGGCGATCAGCATACCCTCGATAAAGCGGTGCGGATCGCGCTCAAGGTAATACCGGTCCTTGAAGGTCCCCGGCTCGCCCTCGTCGCAATTGACGGCGAATAGCCGCGGTGCCGGCTCGGCGCGGACCAGCGACCATTTGCGGCCGGTCGGAAAGCCGGCGCCGCCAAGGCCGCGGAGCCCCGCATCGCTCACGGTCTTGATAATGTCGTCGCGCGTGCGTTTGCCGGCGAGACAGGCCTTGAGCAGTTCGTAGCCCTCGCCTTTCACGTAGGCGTCAAAGGCCGTTGGCGTCGGATAGCATTCGGCGTGCGCCGGCTTGGCCGCACCCGCCGAAACCTTTGCCGTATCAGCGTGCATCACCTGAACATGACCGATGGCGCACACTGGGGCGCGATCGCAAGCGCCCATGCAGGGAGCGCGCACGACCCGCACATTGACGCCGAGCATCTTCGGCAAGTCTGCAAGCAGCTGTTCTGCGCCTTGCAATGCGCAGGACAGCGAATCGCAAACCCGCACCGTGACCGGCGGTGGCGGTGTCTCGTTTTCCTTCACCACATCGAAATGGGCATAGAAGGTCGCAACCTCATAAACCTCGGTCAAAGCGAGTTTCATCTCCTGCGCCAGCGCTGCGAGATGCGCGGCGGAGAGGTGTCCGTAATGATCCTGGATCAGGTGCAGATGTTCGATGAGCAGATCGCGACGGCGCGGCCGATCGATCAGTAAATCCCGCACTTCCGCGAGCGCCTTGGGATCGACTTGGCGGCCTTTCGGGGTGCGCGGCGGCCGGCGGCGGCCGGTACCGCCGCGCCCCACATCAGCTTGGGACGGCAATGTCGGCGGCGGCATAGTTAAGCTCATTCTGTCTCCGGGCGCATGAAGGGTATCAGCGACGACATTAAACAAGTCCATTTCGAGCAATAATCAATAGAAGATTTCTATTGATATGTTGACCATGCTTGGAATAACCGATCATCTTGCTGTTACCATAGGCATTCGAACCGGATTTTTCCAACCCAAATCGCAGGCTGGGTCGTGATTGAAAAGCTCGAATTTCTGCTGGCGCTGGCGCGCGAACGCCATTTTGGCAGAGCGGCCGAAGCCTGCGGCGTCACCCAGCCGACACTGTCGGCCGGCCTCAAACAACTCGAGGAGAGCTTCGGCGTGCTCCTCGTTAATCGCGGTTCTCGGTTCCAGGATTTCACGCCCGAGGGCCAGCGGGTGCTCGACTGGGCGCGCCGCATCATCGGCGATACCCGCGCCATGCGCCAAGAGGTGCAGGCGCTCAAACACGGGCTCACCGGACGCCTGCGCATAGCGGCGATCCCGGCAACGCTCGCCATGATCGAAACATTGACGACGCCCTATCGCGAGCGGCATCCCGCGGTCCAATTCACCATTCTGTCTCGCAATTCAAAGGAGATTTTCCAACTCCTGGACAATCTCGAGATCGACGCGGGTGTGACCTATCTCGATAACGAGCCGCTCGGCCATGTTGCCCATGTGCCGCTTTATCGAGAGCATTATTGCCTGCTGACTGCCGCCGATGCGCCGCTCGGCAACCGCGACAAAGTGACATGGGCCGAGGTCGCCCACGTGCCGCTCTGCCTGCTGACCGCCAATACCCAAACCCGCCGCATCATCGATGATCTCGTTCGGCAGGCCGGCGGCGACTCACAGCCGACATTGGAATCCGATTCAATGGTGCTGCTCTACTCGCACGTGCGTACCGGGCGCTGGGCGAGCGTCATGCCGGCGCGAATGGCCGCGACACTTGGCCTCGCCGACGTGGTGCGCGCGATTCCAATCGTTGCGCCGGAGGCCACGCATACGGTGGGCCTGGTGATTCCGGCGCGCCAACCGATGACACCGCTGACCGCAGCGCTGGTCGCCGAAGCACGGCGCGTCGCACAGATTTAGCTGGTCGTCGAACAGCCGTTATGCCAACCGCTCCGCGCATAATTTGATTTTTCTATCGAGTGATAGAGAGCCCATTATTGATTCCCACAATCGCGCTCGTCACTGTCGAATAGGCAATCAGCGCCGCATGCATTTGCGGTCGCCAAGAACGCTGCTTGCACAATCAAAGAGGGGGAGGACCGCGCGATGAGTTTTCTCGATCGTAGCAACACGATTGCCGGACCCGGCTTCAGCCGTTGGATGGTGCCGCCAGCGGCGCTGTGCGTGCATCTGTGCATCGGCCAGGCCTATGCCTTCAGCGTGTTCAATTTACCGATGACCAAGCTCATCGGCATCACGCAATCGACGCCGAATGACTGGTCTCTCCCCGAGTTGGGCTGGATCTTCTCCCTGGCCATCTTCTTTCTCGGCGTTTCTTCGGCGGTGTTCGGCCGCTGGGTCGAGGAAGGCGGACCCCGCCGGGCGATGTTTACCGCCGCACTATGCTGGGCCGGCGGCTTTTTTCTCTCCGCAATCGGCGTCTATATCCACAACCTCTGGCTCATCTATATCGGCTACGGCGTGCTTGGTGGCTGCGGCCTCGGCATCGGTTACATTTCGCCGGTCTCCACGCTGATCAAATGGTTCCCCGACCGCCCCGGCATGGCGACGGGCATGGCCATCATGGGCTTCGGCGGCGGCGCCTTCATCGCTTCGCCGTTGTCGGTGTGGCTGATGAGCAAATTCAGCACCACGAGCCATATCGGCGTCGCCGAAACCTTCATCGTGCTTGGCGTCGTCTATTTCTTCTTCATGGTCGTCGGCTCGATCATCGTGCGCGTGCCGGCGCCGGGCTGGAAGCCGGCGGGCTATGTCGCGCCGTCGCAGGCCTCGAAACTGATCACCGCCAACGACGTTTATGTCTATGACGCGCTGAAGACGCCGCAGTTCTGGCTGATCTGGTGGGTGCTCTGCCTCAACGTGACCGCCGGCATCGGCGTGCTCGGCCAGGCTTCCGCCATGAGCCAGGAAATGTTCCCGGGCAAGGTCTCGGTGGTGGCGGCGGCAGGGTTCGTTGGACTAATGAGCCTGTTCAACATGGGCGGCCGCTTCTTCTGGGCGTCGACGTCCGATTATATCGGGCGCAAGAACACCTACTTCGTGTTCATGGTGCTCGGCTTCCTGCTGTACTGCACCGTGCCGTATACGGGATCGATCGGCAGCGTGGCCGGGTTCGTTATCTGCTTCCTGATCATCATCAGCATGTATGGCGGCGGCTTCTCCACCGTGCCGGCGTATCTGAAAGATATGTTCGGCACGCGCTATGTCGGCGCCATCCACGGCCTGCTGCTGACTGCATGGTCGATGGCCGGCATCTTCGGGCCGGTGCTGGTGAACTACATCCGCGAGTACAACGTCACTCACGGGGTGCCAAAAGCCGATGCCTACAATATCACCATGTACATCATGGCGGGGCTGCTGGTGATCGGCTTCATCTGCAATCTGCTCGTCAAGGCGGTGCACCACCGCTTCCACATGCGCCCCGATCATGAAGCCGAATTGGCGCAAATCGCCGTCGGCGCCGCCGGCGAACCGGCCGGCGCATAAGGAGGAAACGACCATGGAGAGTTCAAATCAACAAACGGGCACGACGACGTTGCGGCTCGTGCTGGCCTGGAGCTTTGTCGGCATTCCGCTCACACTCGGCGTGCTGCAGACCCTGATCAACTCGATGAAGCTGTTCCAGTAGAACCATAAGAAACGCATCGGAACGGGCGCCGCTTCCTTTCGGCCGGGAGGAAGCGGCGTTCTCTTTGCGGCCATGGCACGCGCGCGAGATGCAAGCGTTTGGCCGTTTTATAGGATTAAACTCCTGTTCCCGAC
>JASHOX010000163.1 GCA_030038415.1 Xanthobacteraceae bacterium | reverse complement strand
GCAACGCTGGCGTCGACGACAAGAGTCATGAGCTAGTTGCTCGGCGCGTGTCGCGATCCTCACGGATGCCGGGCGTGGAATCGGGGAGATCGTGAGCCACGCGCGCGCGAATTTTAGCGCGAATGCGGTCGATCTCCGCCCAGGCCTCTTCCTTGCTCGGCTTCGCCGCAGCGACGAGGGTCTCGCGCACAAAATCGTTCATCGACTTGCCCGCCGCTTTGGCTTTTCGCTTGAGCGCCGCCTTGGTGGCGTCGGGGATTTTGCGCACCAGAAAATCGCTCATGACCGGCTCCTTGATATCATTATGATATCATTCGGCGGCTATTTTTCAAGACGCAAGCGGCCCTACAGCGTCGCTGTCTCGGCCGCATCCTTTGAGGCCATCGCAGTCAAGTTTGCGCCGGCTATGGGCGTGCGCCTCAGCATAAGGCGAATAGGCAACCGGTCCTCACCGCAACCCCACAGTCGTTGACGCTCTGCGCACCCGCCCCCTACGATTGCGAAAACAGGGAAGGGGAAACGTCCAATGGCGCAGATTGTCGCCGCGTTCGGTTCGTCGCATTCGACGATGCTGGTGTCGTCGGTCGAGCACTGGCAGGAAATGTTCGACCGCGTCGACCGCCGCGCTCCGATCAACGATTTCGACGGCGCGCCGCGCACGTTCGACGAGCTCTTGAACAATCTGCCGCCAAACGCCGCGGCCATCATCGCCAAGGACGCAATGGCGCAGCGCCACCGCGCGACCATGGACGCCATGGACCGGCTGGAGCGCGATATCGCGGCGTCCGGCGTCGACGTGCTGGTCATCATCGGCGACGATCAGCGCGAAATGTTCAAGGATGCGTTCCGCCCGGCGATCGCCATCTATTACGGCGAGACCATTCGCAACGCGGCCGCGCCGGCCGAGCCGACGGCGGACTGGTATCTGCAAGACCAGCGCAAGCGCATGGAGGACAAGGAGGACCGGCACTATCCGTGCCATCCGGCGCTCGGCCGGGCGCTGATCGAGGGCCTGGTGGCGCGCGACTTCGACATCACGGCGATGAAGTCGCTTTCCGCCGACCAGTTCGAAGGCCACGCCTATTCCTTCATCCATCGCCGTTTCATGCCCAAGGGGCCGATCCCGATCGTGCCGGTGATCATCAATACTTATTATCCGCCCAATCAGCCGAGCCCGCGGCGCTGTTTCGAGCTCGGTGTCGCCATCAAGGAGCTGGTCGAAGCGTTTCCCGAAAATATTCGCGTCGGCATTCTCGCTTCCGGCGGGCTCAGCCACTTTCTGGTCAACGAGCAGCTTGACCGCGAAGTGGTCGCCGCGCTGGAGAAGAAAAACCACGCCGCGCTCAAGAGGCTGCCGCTCAACAAGCTGGTCAGCGGTTCATCCGAGATCAGAAACTGGATCGCGACGGCCGGCGCCGTGCAGCATCTTAACCTCGATTGGATCGCTTATGTGCCGGGCTACCGGTCGCATGCGCTTACGGGCGTGGGTCTCTGTTTTGCGCATTGGCGCTGAGTTGGGCACGAAGCGGCACGCGTTTGAACGATCCGGGGGGTTTCAATGCGCATTCTTGTCATCTGGTTGTCGGCTCTGATCGGCCTCTGCGCGCACGGCGCGCTCGCGCAAGATTATCCCTCCCGGCCGGTAAAAATGATCATTCCATTTCCGGCCGGCGCCGGCACCGATCTGACCGGCCGCATGGTTGCCGACGAGCTCGGCAAGCGCCTGCATCAGCAGTTCGTCGTCGAAAACAAGCCGGGCGCGGCGGCGCAGCTCGGCACCGATTTCGTCGCCAAATCCGATCCGGACGGCTACACGCTGTTGTGGACCGTGTCGGACGGGCTTTCCGTGCTGCCGGCGGTCAAGTCGCTGCCTTACAAGGTGCCTGAGGATTTCGCCTTTATCGGCAGCATCGCGCAGCAGCCCTATACGTTCTCGGTTTCGACGCGGCGGGACTTCAAGACGTTTACCGAGCTTGTCGCCTACGCCAAAAGCCATCCGGGAAGCCTGAATTACGGCAGCGCCGGACCGGGCAGCGCGCCGCATTTGACCATCGCCATGATCGCTGCCGAAGCCGGCATCCAGATGGTCCACGTCCCCTTCGCCGGATTGGCTCCCTCCACCAATGCGCTGGTGGCCGGTACCGTCGACGTCGGCCTCGTCATCCCGGTCCAGGCCAAACAGCTCATCGCCGCCGGCAGCATCCGCGCGCTCGCGACCACGGGCGAGACGCGCTCGCGCGTGCTGCCCGACGTGCCGACGCTGCGCGAGGTCGGCGTCAACGGCACGGCCGTCATCTGCTACGGCCTGTTGGCGCCGGCCAAGGCCAATGCGCAGATCGTCGCCCGCCTGCGAAAGACGCTTGCCGATATCATGAGCGATCAGGCTTTCACCGAACACCTCTATTCCTTGGGCTTCGAAGTCCGGCCGTTGATCGGCGACGATTATCGCGACTTCATCGTCAAGGACCTGGAAAAATGGCGCGCCGTCGCCAAAGCGGGAAACATCCAGGTCGAGAAGTGAGGCACGGCGCCGCGGCCGCGTGATCGCGCATCGAAGCAGCGTTAGCCAAGCGCCCTTACCGGCGGCAGCGTTGTCGCTTATTATCCGCCCAACGGTTAAAGGAAGGGAACACATGCGAACATCCTGCGCGGCCATTGCCTTTGCGCTTTTCGCCTTCTTTACCGCCGCCCGCGCCGACAATTTCCCCTCGCGCCCGATCACGCTGATCGTGCCGTTCCCGCCCGGCGGCTCGACCGACGTCGCCGCCCGCATCATGGCGGACAAGATGGGCAAATCGCTCGGCCAGCCGGTGATTGTCGAGAATGTCGGCGGTGCCGGCGGCTCCATCGGGGTAGGACGTTTGGCGCGCAGCGCTCCGGACGGCTACACCATCGATATCGGCCAATGGGACACCCACGTCGGCACCATCATCTACCACATCGCTTACGATCTGCAGACCGACTTCGCGCCGATCGGACTGATCTCGATCAATCCGATGCTGCTCGTCGCCAAGAAGAATCTGCCGGCGGACGATCTGAAATCGCTGGTCGCTTGGATGAAGGCGCATCCCGGCGACGCCAAATTCGTCAACCAGAATGCCTCGGCGCAGGTCGGCGGGCTGTTGCTGGAAAAACTCACCGGCACGCAGGTGTTGTTCATTCCCTATCGCGGCGCCGGCCCCGCCATGACCGATCTGATCTCCGGGCAGGTCGATCTCCTTCTGGTGCAGGGCGCGGTGGCGCTGCCGCAGGTGCGTGCCGGCACCGTCAAGGCGCTGGCGGAATTGTCGCCGCAGCGCTCCGCCTCGATGCCCAATATTCCTTCGGCCGACGAATCCGGCGTGCCCGGCTTTTACATCGCGGGCTGGTTCGGTTTCTTCGCGCCCAAGGGCACGCCGCCCGAAATCATCGCCAAGCTCAACGACGCGATGGTCGATGCGCTCGACGATCCGATGGTGCGCGCACGTTTCGCCGAACTGGGGCTGGATATCGCCCCACGCGCGCAGCAAACGCCGGTCGGGCTCGCCGCCTTTCAAGCGGCCGAGATCGAGAAATGGTGGCCGATCATCAAGGCTGCCGGCATCAAGGGGGATTGAAACGATACCCATCTGGATCATCCGCCGGCGCGGATGACGACAGCAACGGGTGTTACGGCACCCGAAGCTCGATCCCCCGCACAGCCTTCGCCGCCGCGATGAGCCACCCATCCGCCGTGATCAAGGCGCAGCGCTCGCGCTCGGCCAGTGCCAGATAGAAGCAGTCGTAGATTGGGTGCCGCAATCGGCTGGGAAGTTCGAGAGCGCTGTCGGAAATTTCTTCGAGCGGAGCGATGGGGCGATAATGTGGGATTGCGAGGTGTAGTTTTTCTCTTGCGTCCGCGATGTCAACGTCGCCGCGAAGAACAGCCTGCCAGATCGCGTTCCGCCCCCGCGAAAGCGGGGGCGGGGACCATACGAGCGTAAGCGAAGCATGGCGAAGCGGGCGTTGTAAATGAGACGGCTCCGCCGATGCCGAAGGGAGGCAGTAGCCAAGCTGCGCCGGCGCGGTCATGCTATCGCGCAATACGACAACGGAGGGATCCATGCCCAGAGCCTTTTTCGTCGTTCGCGCCGTCGTCGAGGAGCGCCTGCGCGAAAAATTCGATCATTGGTATGCGACCGATCATCTGCCGAGCGCGATGGCCGCTTTCAAGGCGGAGAAGGCGTGGCGGTTCTGGAGCACGGTGGAAGCCGGCGTGCATTACGCCGCCTATCAATTCGCCGACCTGGGCAAGCTCGAAGCGGGAGTAAATCCGCAATCGTTAAAGCCGTTGATCGCCGACTTCGACAAGACTTGGCCCGCCGGCGTCACGCGCACGCGCGATATCTTGAATATGGTCGAGGAACGGAGCGCTTAAACCTTTCAATCGCCGTCCCCGTGAAAAAGCGGACCCAGCTGGATTCCCGCTTGTGCGGGAATGAGCGAAAATTACCGCTCGCCTGCCGCGATAACGAGAGAGGTGACTGTGGGCGCCGCCCAAGCTACTCCTTCGGCTCGAACACCCCTTCGCCGGACCGAACCCATGCCGCGCAGTTTGGAAGACTTCGCCGTGTTCTCGGCGCCGGCCGCGTTCGTGCTGCTGTGGGCCTCGGGCTTTATCGGCGCGAAATTGGGTCTCGGCTATGCCGAGCCGCTGACGTTTCTGGCGCTGCGCATGATCACTGTGGTCGCGCTGCTCGCCGTTATCATCGCGGCGACGCGGCCGAAATGGCCGCATGCCAACGGCGTGATGCACTCAGCCGCGACCGGGCTGATGGTGCACGGGCTTTATCTCGGCGGCGTGTTCGTCGCCATCGAGAACGGCCTGTCCGCAGGCCTCGTCGCGCTGATCGTCAGCCTGCAGCCGGTCTTGACCTCGACCGTCGCCAATCGCTGGTTTGGCGAGCGCGTGGCGGCGCGGCAATGGTGCGGTTTGGCGCTTGGGCTCACCGGCGTTTATCTCGTGCTGCAAGCCAAGATCGAAACCGGCGAGGCGACGCCGCTCGCCTGGATCGCCGCGACCGTGGCGCTTGTCGGCATCACCGTCGGCACGCTTTATCAAAAGCGCTTCGGCGGCGGCATCGATTGGCGGCCGGCGCTGTGCATCCAATATGCGGCGGCTGGACTCTTGTTCTCGCTCGGCGCGTTTTTGTTCGAAACGCGCGTCGTGCATTTTTCGCCGCAGTTTCTGTTCGCGCTCGGCTGGCTCGTTCTCGTGCTGTCGCTCGGCGCGGTGTGGCTGCTCTATTTCCTCATCCGCCGTGCTGCGGCCACCCGCGTGGTGAGCCTGTTCTATCTCACCCCGCCGGTCACTGCGCTGATGGCTTGGGCCTTGTTCGGCGAGACGCTTTCGCCGCTGTCGCTCCTCGGCATGGCCGTCTGCGTCGCCGGCGTGTTTCTGGTGAACTGGAAACCCGCCTCCGGCAACTAAGACACGATGACGCGCAGGATCTGGCTCTGGATCGGCTTTACCGCCTCAGCGCTGTGGCTGCTGGTAAGCGCCAGCTTCGCCGTCGACACGCTGGCGCACGGCACTGACGGCGCGATCATCAAGTGGATGAGTTGCAAGTAGGCAATGCCTGATGCGATCGCCGTTTGTAGTGAGCGTTTCAAGAGCGATGCCGCGGCGGAAATGGATGCGCGCTGGCTATCGATCGGCGCCCGTACCTTCGGGCCGCTGGCAGCCGGCTGGTGCCTCGGTTTCGTGCTGTTACGTCGCCGGCGAACAGCGGACCCTGCAGCGGATTACCGCCAACCGCCGCCGCCGTTCACATAGACGGTGTCGGCAGTCATGAACGGGCAGGCGTCCGAGCACATGAATAGCACGAGTTCGCCGATTTCCTCCGGCTCGCCGAAGCGCTTCATCGGCACGTCTTCGAGGAAGCGCTGCACCAGTTCCGGCGACGAGCCCGCGGCGTCCTGAAACGGCGTCTTGATCGGCCCGGGCGAGATCGACAAGGCGCGGATCCCTTGTGTGGCGAATTCGCGGGCGACCCCCATGGTCATCGACACCACCGCGCCCTTGGCCGCCGCGTAATGGATCGAGGAGCCCGGCCCGCCGCGCCGGTGCGCCATGCTGGCGACATTGACGATGACGCCGAACTTGTTCTTCAGCATATGCGGCAGCACGGCCTGCATCGCATAAAACGTGCCATCGACATTGAGCGCGAAAGTCTTTTCCATCAGCGCGTCGTCGATCTCGAGGAACTTGGCGCGGCGGAAAGCGGCGCCGGCCGAGTTGAACAGGAATTGCACGTTACCGAAGGCGGCCAGCGCGCGTTCCATCATATCGTTGACTTGCGCGCGCGAGGTGACGTCGGTTTTGAGCGCCAAAGCCTGGCTGCCTCTGCCGTTGACCGCCGCGGCGGTATCGCGCGCGCCGTGCTCGTTGATGTCAGCGCAAACCACGTTGGCGCCCTCCCGCGCAAATATCAGCGCCGTGGCGCGGCCGATGCCGCTGGCGGCGCCGGTGATGAGGATGGTCTTTCCGGCGAAATAATCCGGCGTTTTCGGCATGGCGTGTCTCCCCGTTTTTATGCCGGATAGTGTGCCCGCTTGCCGCAGCGGCGACAATCGGGTGCCGTGCAAGTTGTGTGACACTGTCATAATCAACGAGCGCTATTGTCGCCGCGATAATTCGTTCACTATCCGCCGCCTTGGGCGACAACAACGAGCCCATCGTCTGAAAACGCGCCGCGCCATCACAGCTAACAGACAGCAAAGACCAACGTCACAGGACAGTCATGAACACAAAATGCCGCGCATTTAACGCGATTTTATAAATTGCCGTCTATTCGCTCCAATCATGATCGGCTCACCTGATCGCAGTTCAAAAAGACATCGTCCGCCTTCGCCGAGACACAATCGAACATGATCGCGCCGCTTCGCAAACACAAGGTCGAATGTCCGCCGCTGTTGTCGGACAAGACCGTCCTTGAACGGATGTGGCGCGGCTCGGTTCCGCTCGGCAAGACGCTGCCGCAATACGAAGACGTCGTGCTCGGCAGCCTGGGACGTTTGGGCGATCATCTCATCTTGTTGGAGGGCGGTTCGCCGGCGGAATTCAAGGTGCTTCGCGCCGGGCGGAAAATCCGCGAATGGCTCGGCGCCGATCTGCACGACAAGCGGCTTAAAGATCTGCCGCGCGACTGCGCCATGGCGCTCGGCGAAGTGCTGGAACAGGCGATCGCCGCCAGCGCGCCGGTGCCGTATCGCATGCATCGCGTCGCCGAAGGCATGGTCGAGACTTACGAGATGCTCGCCTTTCCGATGGCGTGCCGTTGGGGCGCGCCGCTGTTGGGCGTCTATGTCGGTGAGGCCGCGACCCGCTACAATCTGGTGGATACGATCTTCCGTTCGACCGAAGAGGGAATCGTGGCGCTTGCGGCCATTCGCAATGCCGCCAGCGCCGCAGTCGATTTTCAGATCGTCGCCGTCAATCAAGGCGCCGCAGACCTGTTCGGCCTCGACGAAAGAAAATTGCAATGGTGCCGACTATCCGAGCTGCCGATCGGATCGTCGACGCAAGCCATGCTTGACCGCCTCATCGCCGGCGTCGGTACCGGGCAGTTCGATCAGTTCGAATTTGCGTTCACCCGCAGCGACAATAAGCTTGAAGTCAACGTCAATGTCGGCATCGCCGCGGTCGGCGATCTGTTGTCGATGACGCTCACCGATATCGGCGATCTCAAGCAGCGCGAGGCGTCGTTTCGGCTGTTGTTCGAGGGCAATCCGGTGCCGATGTGGCTGTACGATCCGAGCGATCTGCGGATTTTGAGCGTCAACGACGCGGCGCTGTCGCATTACGGCTATAGCCGGACGCGCATGCAAGGCATGTCGCTACTCGATCTATGGCCGCGCGATGAATGGGACATCCATCGCGAAATCGCGCGGTCGGTGGGGGAGAATTACCAATCGGACCGCACCTGGCGCCACATCAAGGCCGACGGCAGCGAAATCGAAGTGCTCACTTATGCCCGCCGGCTGCCGTTCGCCAACAAGCACACCATTCTGGTCGCGGTCGTCGACGTCACCGAACGCAAGAACGCCGAGGCCCGCATCGCCTATATGGCGCATCACGACGCGCTGACCGATCTGCCCAACCGCGTATTGTTCCATGAGCGGCTGAACGAAGTGCTCGGTCGGGTGCGGCGGAACGGCGAGAGCTTGGCGGTGCATTGCCTCGATCTCGATCATTTCAAAGGCGTCAACGATACGCTCGGCCATCCAATCGGCGACGAGCTGTTGAAAGCGGTCGCGCAGCGGCTCGGCGAAAGCCTGCGCGACAGCGATATGGTGGCGCGGCTCGGCGGCGACGAGTTTGCCGTCGTGCAGTTCCCGCTGGCCGGCCCGCATGAAGCGAGCGCGCTGGCGACGACGCTGATCGAGGTCGTCAGCAAGCCGTATGAGGTGCACGGCCACGAATTCGTCGTCGGCGGCTCGATCGGCATTGCGTTGGCGCCCGACGACGGCGCTGAAGCCGACGTGCTCCTGCGCAATGCTGACATGGCGCTCTATCGCGCCAAGGCCGAAGGCCGCGGCACCGCGCATTTTTTCGAGCCGGAAATGGACCGCCGCATTCAGGCGCGCCGCATGCTCGAGCTCGATCTGCGCAAGGCTTTCGCCAATGGCGAATTTGAGCTGTTCTATCAGCCGCTCATCAACCTCAATGCCAATGCGGTCTCCGGCTTCGAAGCGCTCTTACGCTGGCGGCATACCGAGCGCGGCATGATCGCGCCGGCGGAATTCATTCCGCTGGCCGAAGAAATCGGGCTCATCGTCCCGCTCGGCGAGTGGGTGCTGCGCAAGGCCTGCAGCGAGGCGATGCATTGGCCGCAGCATTTGAAGGTGGCGGTCAATCTGTCGCCGGCGCAATTCCGCAGTCGTGGCGTGGTCAAGGCCGTGCTCACGGCGCTGGCTTATTCGCGCCTACCGCCGGATCGGCTGGAACTGGAAATCACCGAATCGGTGCTGCTCGGGGAAACCGAAGCGAACCTCGCGACGCTGCATCAGCTGCGTGAAATCGGCGTGCGCATCTCGATGGACGATTTCGGCACCGGTTATTCGAGTCTCAGCTATTTGCGCTGCTTTCCCTTCGACAAGATCAAGATCGATCGTTCGTTCGTCAGCGAGCTGGCGGAGCGGCCGGATTGCGTCGCCATCATCCGCGCCGTTGCCGGGCTCGGCATGAGTCTCGGCATCGCGACGACGGCGGAGGGCATCGAGACGCGCGAACAGCTCGAGCGAGTGCGCGCCGAGGGTTGCACGGAAGTGCAGGGCTATCTGTTCAGTCCGCCGCGGCCGGCCTCGGAGCTCGGCCAGCTCATCGCCCCCGCGCACGAGAAAGAGGCGGCAGTCGCCTGATTGCGGTCTAAACCGCCACGAGCCGCGCCGAGCGCAATTGCAGCAATGCGGCCTTGGCTGCGGCCGGCGCGACGTGGGTCGGCGCCACGGCGCAGGCCGGTGCCGGGCGGACCACGGCGTTGCGCAGGTAAGGCGGCCGCTCGCACCACAAATATTCGAAAACATGGCCGCTCGATTTATGCGCCAAACGGATGGTCGAACCTTCGATCGCGACGTCGAAGCTCGATTCGCTGCCTTTCATCTTCAGATTTGGCGAGCGCAAACCAAAAGCGGCGTGCAACACCCGATCGACGTCCTCCGACGTGAATGGCTTATGCAGAAACGCGCAAGCGCCGCTGTCCAATGCGGCGTCCTCGGTGGCGCGACTGCGCTCCGCTGAGATCATTACGGTCTTGAGCATGGGTTGGATGAGAAGGAGCCGCTTGATCGTGGCAAGCCCGCCGAGGCCGGGCATGTTGCAGTCGAGGAACACGGCGTCGAACGGCGACATGCGTGCCAATGCCAACGCTTCCTCGCCATCGCCGGCCTCGGTGACCTCACAATTGAAGACGCTGCCATTGACAAGCTTCTGCACGATCTGCCGCACCGCCGACGAATCGTCGACGATAAGGATCTTGGTCGGCGAGGTGATGCGGTCATAGGTCTTCACGATGGCGAGCGCGTCGGCGACGCCGAACGGCTTGAACAGGAACTCGTAGGCGCGCAGCCGGATCGCCACCTCCACCGCTTCGGTGGCGGGCGGCGTCGACATCAAAGTGATGAAAGTGTGGTTGCCTTGCTTGCGGGCGGACCACATTGCCTCGGTTCCCGACAATTCCGGCATGTGGACGTCGATAAATGCGAGGTCGACATTGGCGCCGTTGAGCAAGGTCAGGCAGTCGCGGCCGTTGTCGGTCGTTGTCAGTCGCACCGACAACTTCGATCCGTGTGCGGCTTCGGTCAGAATCTCCTGGGTGATGGTCGAATCGTCGGCGATCAGCATGCTCACGGCGCGCGGCATTGCGGTACTCCGGACTTTCGGTCGCCCACATTGAATAAAGCACCGGGCCCGGCAGCCGTTCGATGGCTAGTTGAATCCTGATTGCCGGCTCGCCACCGAGCCGCGAGAAATTTGTTTCAAATTTGCCGCGCCTATGGCGCTGGCGCATGCTCGGTGACAGCCGCACGCCACATTACTTACTTATCCAGATCAATATCTGGGCACCGGGCGAGCCATTAAAATTTACGGCAAGTTTACTGCCCCCCAACAGCATGACAATTGCAAGAAGCCAATCCTCGGTCGGATCCAGACAAAATGCTGAATCGGCTCTCGGTTAATGTGTTGCTCAAATCCGTCATCGCGGTCTTGAGCGCCGCCGTGATTGTCATGCTCGCGCTACAGGCCCGGCAGTCCTGGGCCCGGCTGAACGACGCCGATCGCATCTCGGCGGTCGCCAACGTGTCAAATTACATGTTTACGGCGATGAACAGTTTACGCATCGACCGGTCATCGACCGTGCGTGATCTCGCATCCGACCGACAATTGACGGCGATGGATCCACTGGTCAAGCAGAGCCGGGAAACGGAAATGCCGGCGTTTAAGAACGTGCTGCCGGCACTGGCTTCCTTGGATTTTCCGGGACGTGATCAGGCCGTTGCCGATTTCAGCGCCGGAATCAAACAGCTCGTCGAGTTGCAGCAACAGACCGCTCCCGCGTTCTTGCAGCCGAAAGCGGCGCGGCCCCCCGGGCTTGCCGACGCGTATGACAAAGAGGCCGGTGGATTGATGGACGCGCTCGACAGTTGGGGTACGCGACTCGTCCAGCTGATCTCGCTGCAGGATCCCTATGTCGACCAGTTGATGGAAATCAAACAGCTTGCCTGGGTGATGCGCAATAGCGGCGGCGACGCATCGGTGCTGGTGTCAAATACACTGTCCGGCCGGCCATTGCCGCCCGATGCGTTCGTCCTCTATACGGCGAGCGTCGCAAAGCTCGACACGGCTTGGGGCGCGATTACCGACATTGCCTCACGCTTGCCGCTCAGCCCCGCCTTTGCCGCCGCGCTCGACAAGGTCAAACAGGACTATTTCGGCAGCGGCTATCCAGAAGCGCGAACCAAAGCGCTCAAGGCGCTGATCGCCGGCCAGCCGACCGGCTACACGGTTGAGACCTGGTCGCCGATGTCGGTGGTCAAGCTCGGAGACCTGCTTGGCGTCGCCACCGCCGCGCTCGACGCGGCCAGGGTTCACGCCGAGCAGCAATCAGCGATCGCGTGGCACGACCTCGTCGTGCAATCCAGCCTGCTTATCGCCGCGATCGTGCTCGCCGGCGGCATGATGCTGTTGGTGTCGTGGCACGTCACCCGACCGCTAGGCGCGATCCGTGACGCCATGCTCAAGCTCGCCGGCGGCAACTTCGAGGTCGTGCTGCCGGGCCTGAAACGTAAAGACGAGATCGGCGCCGTCGCCAATGCGGTCGAGCGCTTCAAAGTGCTGGCGGTCGAGAAGGCGCGCACCGAAGCCGATGCGGCGATGCAACGTCAGCAGGCTGAAGCCGAGCGCCAGGCGGAAGCCGCCCGCGCCGAAGCCGAGGCGCAAGCAAAGGCGGCGGCAGAGCGCACCAAGGCGTCGGAGGAGCAGGCGCGCGCCTTCCGGGCGCTCGGCACCGCGCTCGGTAGGCTCGCCGAGGGCGATTTCACCTTCAACCTCACCGACGATATTCCCGAGGCCTATCGGCAGATCAAGGACGACTTCAACGTCGCCATCGGCCGCTTGCGCGAAATGCTCAAAGCCGTCGCCAAGACGACGCACGAGGTCGCCAATGCGGCGGGCGAGATCGCCACCGCCACCAACGATCTGTCGCAGCGCGTGGAGCAGCAGGCCGCGGGCCTGGAGCAGACCTCGGCCTCGATGGAGGAGATTTCCGCCACCGTGAAGACCAATGCCGAGAACGCTCATCAGGCCAACGATCTTACGAATTCGACGCGTGACGTCGCCAACCGCGGCGGCGAGGTAGTGGCCGAAGCCGTCACCGCGATGTCGCGGATCGAGGAATCGTCGCGACAGATATCCGACATCATCGGCGTCATCGACGAGATCGCGCGGCAAACCAACCTGTTGGCGCTCAACGCCGCAGTCGAAGCGGCCCGCGCCGGTGACGCCGGCCGGGGCTTTGCCGTGGTGGCGTCGGAGGTGCGCAGCCTCGCGCAGCGTTCCTCGGAAGCGGCCAAGAATATTACCGACCTCATCGCCAAAAGCTCGGACCGCGTGCGCGAAGGCGTCGGCCTCGTCAACCGCGCCGGCACTGCGCTCAGCGACATCGTCGAATCGATCAAGCGCGTCGCCGACATCGTCGGCAATATCGCCGGCGCCAGCGCCGAGCAGGCGACCGGCCTGGAGCAGATCAACAAGGCGCTCAATCAGATGGACGAAGCGACGCAGCGCAACTCCGCCTTGGTCGAGGAGAATTCGGCGACCGCCAAGGCGCTGGAGCAACAGTCGCACGACATGCAGGAGCGCATCTCGTTCTTCCGGCTTGACGGGGACGCTACGCCGGCGCGCCGGCGCCCGGGCTTGGCTGCGGCGTAAAATCCAGGCAGGCTGTATCGGCGCGAACGCCGTAATCCTCCGGCGTCCGCTCAAGCTTGGGGACCTGTCATGCCGCCACGCCCGCCGATCGAATATCGCGATGCCTCGCCGCGAGTCCGCGCGGTGTTCGACGACATCAAGCGCACGCGGCAGGTCGCTGACGTCAATAATTTTTGGAAGTACCTGGCTCACGATCCGGCAGCGCTCGAACGCACCTGGACAGGCCTCAAGGAGATCATGGCTCCCGGCGCGCTCGATGCTCTCACCAAGGAGATGATCTATGTCGCGGTCAGCGTTACCAACGGCTGCGGCTATTGTATCGCCAGCCACAGTGCGGCGGCGCGCAAGGCAGGCATGAGCGAAGCCATGTTCGGCGAGCTGATGGCGGTCGTCGGCATGGCCAACGAAACCAACCGTCTCGCCAACGGCTACCGCGTGCCGATCGACCCGGCGTTCGAATAAGGCGCGCGCGATCGCGAAAAGCGGCGGCCACTTGTCCGAAAAGCTTAGCTCGCAAACTAAGCGCAACGGCCGGCTTAGATTTCCTTTGAACGAATTAAGTTCAGCCTTTGGCGTTGTTGGTCGTCCGCGGTGCGGCCGGCGCTGCCGGCTCGCCATGGCTGCCGGCGGCAGGCGCGCTTGACTGGGCAACGGAACTCGGCGCAGCGGACGTTGAGGCAACGCCGCTGGGCTCATTGAGCCCATATAAAACGACGGCCAAGATCACTACGGCAGCCAGCGCAAACAGCGTGATCCCGCCGATGCTTGACTGGCCGGTCGACATTTCAAGGAATGGATCGGGCTGCTCCTTGACCGGCGCCGGCAGTGTGGCGCGCAGTGCGGCATCGCGATCCGTCTCGTCCATCATATTGTCGGTCATAACACGCTCATTTGGGCTTGATGCTTGCTCATGGGACAACTGAGCGAGAGGGATCGAGTTCCGCCGTATGGCTAGCGGAAGCGGGCAGGTTTCAGTCAAATGCGAGGAAAAGGCGACAAGCCGCCTTAGACGCTCCGCAACAACGGTTTGCTATGACTTTACGCGAAATCCGCGAGAGCCGCGGCGACAGCGGCTGCTGCGATATGGTCCGTGGTTTAATGCGTTCAGCAAATCCTGGCGACCGGCGCCATGCGCCGCGGCGCATGATCAATCGTTTGGCGAAAATCCAGCTCGGCAACGGCGCGCTGCCGCGCGACTGCCTGATCACCGATATTTCGACCGGTGGCGTACGGCTTCATGTCGAGGGCTATGAGGTTCCCGACGATTTCGTTCTGCTCTTGTGCGGGGACGATCTCGCCAAGGAGTGCAATTATCAGGTCGTGTGGCGGCTCGGTCACGAGATCGGCGCGCGATTTGTCGGCCCCGTCCGCCGGTCGGGATTAGGCGCGCGCGGTTAGTGCTGGTCTGAGCGACGCGCAGACGGCCCCGGCAACAAACCGGGGCCGTTTATTTCTTTCCACCGTGTCGGCCTTCCTACTGCGGGTGCGCTAATGGATGGCGCCCGGCTGCGCCGGACTGGTTGGCGCTGCGGCATTCGGCGTCGCTGTCACCGGGGGCGTCGGGGTGTTGGGGGTCGGCGCGGTGCTCGGCGGCGAAACGGTTGCCGGCGGTGTCATATGGGTGACGGCGGGCGGCGTTGCGTCGTTCGAGGCGGTATTGGTGCCGAGCTGCCCTGGCTTGTGGCCGTAGCCGAAAGCCACCGCCAAAACCACCACCAGGAATATCGCGGCGGCAATCCAGCCCCATGCGGGATTTGGCGGCCGTAAATTGGGGTCCATTTCGCTGCGGCCCGGGTCCTGCGGGTTGTAATCGTAACTGCGATAGTCAGACATGGATGGGTCTCCCTCCATCGTTCGGTCTGGGGGATAACCTTGGCTAGCCCCGGGGTGTTCCCCTGACGCAGGCGGAATACTCGCTGCGCGGCTCAGGCATGCGTGCGGAACTCGCTGAAGGTTCCTTGTCACACAATCAATTTTGCAACGCGATGGTTGCCGTGTCGGCGCCCGGCCGTCCGCAGTGACTTTTGCCACAAACCGATTATTGTGCACGCGCCGCGCTCGTAGCTCAGCTGGATAGAGCATCAGACTTCGAATCTGAGGGTCGGGAGTTCGAATCTCTCCGAGCGCGCCAGGACTTAGACGAAGTTTTGACGAAAGAGGACGGGACAACAGCTAATCAAAACGTCAATCGCCCAGAACGGGCCGCTGTGCGTTCCCCCCTCGTGACATCCGTCATCATTGCGCAATCGAATCGTACATAGTCGTGCACGGGGCTTGATGAGCGAGGCATATGGCCATGCTTAAGGCAATTCCGCTCCCGCTTTTTGCGCGTTCGGCTTGCCCCGAATGCGGCACGCGGGTCTGGCTCGTCCGTATCTTTCCCCAGGGACTCCGTTACATTCAGCGCACGTATCAATGCCCGCGTTGCAAGTATGAAGTGACTGAAACTACGAAAGTTGGACGGGGATCAAAAATGCGAAGGCGCGCCAGTTCATCCGTGGTCGCGCCCTGCTGACCCGGCAGTACTCAAAGAGAAAACCGCGGTCGGATCGAACGTAGTATTGAATCGAGTCAAAACTGAGTCCGTCGGTGCATGACGGTCACGTATCATGTACGCTTCACCGCCGACAGCGCAGTGGCCGGCCTTGAGGAGGCCCAGTGCCATACTGCGACCGACTTTCCTGCAAACCCGCCGCTTGGTTAAATGTTCCTGGCGTTACCCGGGCGGACTCGCAATTTTGACGGCCCACTTGCTCTGTTTTGCGAAGAAAGGCGCCGGACCGCTAAAATTTTACAACATGTATTGGATGAAGCTTCACGAGTGCCGCCTAGGCTCTCCCCTTGGGGGTCCCATGTGGCAAGCGTCCTCAAGAGCGGAAGCTTTTCTTCGCAAGGCGAAGCAGCAAAGCTCGCACTACGATATCCTTCAAAACCTGATCCAAGCCGTCGACGAACTCACCCGCGAGGTGAAGCGCTTGGATAATGAGGTTCACCGGATCCAGCGGGACGTCCAGTTCAGGCGGCGATTTTAAATCATGCCGGCCGCCGCCATTGGCGGTCGCCGCGTTGCCGCGACGAAATTTGTCGCACAAAACCCCTGCTGGCGCGCCATCCAAAGCGTTCGGTTGCAAATCCACCGGTGACGTCATAGACCGCTCAATCGGGCGATGGGCGCCGCGACTTAAACGGCGCGGTTGGGGGATGGACGATCTAACCGGCAAACAGCACGCGGATATTTCCGGCGTATCGATCGCCGGCGGCGCCACTGTTGCGCCAATGTGGAGCCGCACCGAGGACGTGCCGCGCGGCATTGTTTTGATGATTATCGCCACGGTGCTGTTCGCCGGCGCCTCGGCGGCCAGCAAGTGGCTGGTCGCGATCTATCCGGTCGGCGAAGTGTTGTTCCTGCGCTCGCTGTCGTCGTTCATGGCCTGCGCCGTCGTGATGCTGCCAGTCACCGGCCTGTCGGTGTTCGTAACGCGCCGTCCGCGCGATCATCTGCTGCGCGGATTGTCGCAATCGATTTCGCAGGCGGCGCTGCTGCTCGCCTTCAGCTTGATGCCGCTCGCCGGCGCGGTCGCCATCAATTTCTCCGCGCCGCTGTTTGCTGCTTTGGTTTCGATCGTGTGGCTCAAGGAGCGTGCCGGTTTCGTGCGCGGCACCGCGCTCGTCGTCGGCTTTCTCGGCGTGCTGATCGTCACCAATCCCGGCGTCAATTCGCTGACCTTGGGCGCGCTGTTCGCGTTAATCAATGCCGTCATGTACGGCAGCGTCACTGTCGCGGTGCGCGGCATGACCCGAACCGAATCGGCCAATACGCTGGTGATCTGGCAATTGGCGGTGCTGGCCTTCTTTCACAGTTTTCTTCTGGTGTTTGGCTGGCGCTGGCCGTCGGCGCTCGATGCCGCGCTGTTGTTCGGCACCGGCTTCATCAATGCCGTCGGGCAATGGTTCTGGACCAGGGCGCTGCATCTGGCGCCGGCGGCGGCGGTGACGCCGTTCTACTATCTGATGCTGGTCTGGGCGCTCGTGATCGGCTTTGTGGTGTGGGGCGAAGTGCCCACCGCGAGCCTGCTGGTCGGCTCTTCGATCGTGGTGGCGACGGGTCTGTTCCTATTCTTGCGCGAGGCGCGCCTGCAACGGCGCTTGGCCTAGCGCGAGGCGTTCCTGCGACGGTTCGGCACCCGTGCTGACAACGGGCACAATACCGCTATAGTACCGGGACCACGTAAGCGCCTTTGGCGTCATTTCAATTGCCGGCAGAAGGCAACGGGAATGGGTGGGGAGGAAACGTGAAACGCCGGAACTTTCTCAAGCTGGCAGGGGCAGCCGCGCTTCCTTTTATCGCTCGCCGCGGCCTCACGGCCGATTATCCGACGCGGCCGGTGCAGGTGATCGTCGGCCAGGCGGCGGGCAGTTCGTCTGACATTACCGCGCGGCTGTTGACGCAGCCGGTTGCGCAACAGCTCAAGCAGCAATTCATCGTCGAAGTGAAGCCGGGCGCGACCGGAAATATCGCGACCGAGGCGGTCGTGCATGCGGCGCCGGACGGCTACACGCTGCTTCTGGTGAATTCGCAAAACACCATCAACGAGGCGCTGATTCCCAACCTGCCGTTCGATTTCGTTGGCGATATCGAGCCCATCGTCGGTATCGACCGCGTGCCTCTGGTGATGGAGGTCAATCCCTCCTTTCCGGCAAAGACCGTTCCGGAATTCATCGCTTACGCCAAGGCGCATCCGGGCAAGATCAACATGGCATCGGCGGGCGTCGGCGGTCCGCAGCACGTCGCCGGCGAACTGTTCAAATACATGGCTGGCGTCGATCTGGTGCACGTGCCGTACCACGGCTCGACGCCGGCGCTGGTCGACCTGATGGCGGGACAGGTGCAGGTAATGTTCGATGTTACGCCATCGTCGCTGCCGCATATCAAGGCGGGCAAGCTTTGGCCGCTCGGTGTCACCACGCCGCGGCCGCTGGACGTATTGCCGGGCGTACCTCCTATTGCCCAATTCTTGCCGGGCTACGAGGCCTTCGGCTGGATCGGCTTTGGCGCGCCCAAGGGCACGCCGGCCGAGATCGTCGCTACGCTCAACAAGGCATTCAATGCGGCGCTCGCCGATGCGAACGTGAAAGCACGGCTCGCCGATCTTGGCGGCATCGAGATGGAGCCGAATACGCCGGCGGAGTTTGCCAAGTTCATCGCCGCCGATACCGACAAATGGCGCAAGGTGGTGCAATTCGCCCACCTCAAGCCGGAATGAACGCCATCGATATTTGCCGGATAACACTGGGGGAGGAACTATGTCGCTGTCACGCCGAAAACTTCTTCATCTCGCCACTGGGGCTGGCGCCGCCGGAGCTTATCCGCGCTTTGCCTTCGCTGTCGATTATCCGACCCGGCCGGTCACGATCATCGTGCCGTTCGCCGCCGGCGGCGCCACAGACATACTGGCGCGGATGATCGCCGATCCGATGGGCAAGTCATTCGGACAAACGGTCATTGTCGAAGATCTTGCCGGCGCGGCCGGCAGCATCGGCGTCGGCAAGGTCGCGCATTCGCCTCCCGACGGCTACACGCTGTGCGTCGGAACGCTCACCACGAATGTGCTGATCGCCGGTCTCTACAAGTTGGATTTCGATTTGCTCAACGATCTGACACCGATCGCCGAACTCGCCTACGAGCCGCTGTTGATTTGCGTCAAGAACAGCCTGCCGGTGCATAACCTCAAGGAGCTGATTGCGTGGCTCAAGGCTAATCCCGGCAAGGCGAGCGTCGGTATTCCCGGCGCCGGCTCGACCGGCAATCTTGCCGGCCTCTCGTTTCAGAAGGCGACCGGTACCACGTTCCAGTTCGTGCCCTATCGCGGCGACGGACCGGCAGTGCAGGACATGATGGCCGGACAGATCGACATGATGATCGAGCCGTCGTCCAATTTCACCGCGCAGGTCAAGGCCGGCACCATCCGGGCGATCGCCGTTCCGGCCAAGACGCGCATGACCAGCTTGCCCGAGGTGCCGACGACCGACGAGGCCGGCCTGCCGGGTTTTTATGCTTCCATCTGGTTCGGGATGTGGGCGCCGAAAGGCACGCCACAGGATGTCCTCGACAAAATCCACGCCGCAACCGTCGCGGCGCTGAAAAATGAAAATGTGAAAGACAAGCTCAATGGGCTCGGCCAGCAGATTTCCTCGCCCGATCTGCAGTCGCCCGCGGCATTTGCCGCGTTTCAGAAGGCGGAGGCCGACAAATGGTGGCCGATCATGAAGGAAGCCGGCATCAAGGTGCAATGAACTCGCGGGCGGCGCAAACTACGACCTGGTTGATTGAGGCATTCGCGCTGCATCAAGCCGGTCAATGGGCCGAGGCTGAAAGGATTTATCGGAAAATTCTGGCGGCGCAGCCCGATCATATCGACAGCCTGCACCTGCTCGGTGTCCTTGCCTATGAGCGCGGCGAATTTGCGCGGGCGCTCGATCAAATAGAGTTCATTCTTGCGCAAGACCCCGACCACTGCCTCGCTCTAAATCATCGCGGCCTGGCACTCGCGGCGTTGCAGCGGTTCGATGACGCATTGGCGAGTTACGACCGCGCGATTGCCGTGCAGCCGGATTATGCCGAAGCGCTTTTAAATCGGGGCGACGTGCTGGTGGAGCTGAAGCGGCTCGATGCAGCGCTGGCGACTTTCGACCGCGCGCTCGAGGTGCGGCGGAACTACGCCGATGCGTTCTGCCATCGCGGTGTCGTGTTGCAGCAATTAAAGCGGCTCGACGAAGCGGTGGCCAGCTATGATCGCGCGATCGAAGTGCGGCCATCTTATACCGAGGCGTTCTACAATCGTGGCGTCGTCCTCCACGAGCAGAAGCGGTTTGCGGAGGCGTTGGCGAGCTACGATGGCGCGCTCGCATTGCGGCCGGACTATGCGGAGGCGCTCTGCAATCGAGGGATGGTGCTCTATGAGCTGAAAGCACCAGAAGAGGCGCTGGCGAGCTATGATCGCGCACTCGCGCTGCGGCCGGATTTTGTCGAGGCGCAAGTCCATCGCGGCAATGCTTTACGAGCGCTCAAGCGCCACGAGGAGGCGCTGGCGAGCTGTGAGCGCACGCTCGAGCTCTGGCCGGATCGGGCTGCGGCGTATGGCAATCGAGCCATCGTCCTGCATGAACTGCAGCGGTTCGAGGAGGCATTGGCAGACTACGATCGCGCGTTTGCCATTGAGCCGGACTATCCCGATGCGCTCTGCAATCGGGGCGCTACCCTTTACGAGCTGGGTCGGTTCGAGGAAGCATTGGCGAGTTATGACCGCGCGCTCGCCGTGCGATCGGATTTGCCCGACGCGCATTACAACGAGGCTCATTCTCGACTGCTGACCGGCGATCTTCGTCGCGGCTTCGAAAAGTTCGAATGGCGATGGAAGATCGAACCATACGCAAGCCATAGGCGCGAGTTCTCACAGCCACAATGGACCGGCAGGGACGAGATCGCCGGCAAGACCATTCTGCTCCATGCCGCCGACGGTTTTGGCGACACCATACATTTATGCCGCTACGCGCCGCTCGTTGCGTCGCGTGGCGCGCGCGTGATCCTGGAGGTGCAAAACCCTTTGCACGAACTCATGGGCAGCCTCGCCGGCGGCGCGCAAGTTCTCGCCAGGGGCGACCCGCTGCCCGTTTTCGATTTGCAGTGCCCTCTGCTCAGCCTGCCGCTCGCGTTTGGGACCGAGCTCGCGACCATTCCCTCCGGAACTCCTTATTTGTTCGTTCCGCCGTCGCGGGCGAGCCGTTGGAGCGCGCGACTGGGTCCGCGACATCGCCCGCGCATCGGCCTCGCCTGGTCCGGCGATCCGACGCACAGCAATGACCGTAATCGTTCGATCGCGCTCGGCCGCTTATTGGCGCTGTTGACCGAGGTTGACGCCACATTTGTCAGCTTGCAGCGGCAGGTCCGCGCCGGCGACGCCGCCATGCTGCAAAGCGGCGATAATCTTCTGCATTTCGGCGACGAGATTAAGGATTTCTCCGACACCGCGGCGCTGATATCGAATCTCGACCTCGTTATCTCCGTGGATACCAGCGTCGCTCACCTCGCCGGCGCGCTGGCGAAGCCGGTATGGATATTGCTGCCCTTCATTCCCGACTGGCGCTGGCTGCTCGATCGCGACGATAGCCCCTGGTATCCGACCGCCCGCCTGTTCCGGCAGGACGATACGCGGGAATGGGATGACGTGATCGCTCGCGTTCGGGCGGCATTGCGCGATTTCGTTCGCAGTCGGTGAATGCGGAGCGGCGCGTTTTGGCCGAGTCGTGACGCGCCGCCGGCTCAATTCGTGATTTGATAGCCGATATACCACGAGTAAAGATTCGTCGCGGACGCGTTTTCGATGCCGGTTCCGGCGGATAGTAGTAGGTGGTTATGGTCGTCGAAATCGTAAATGGCGCCGAGGTTGAATCCGGTGTTGTCTTTGCCTCCGATCGTGTCGGCGGTCTGATGGAAAAGTTCGCCGCCGACGGCGAGCTGCTTCGTTACCTGTTTCTGCAACAGCCAGCCGACGAACCAGTAATCCTGGTCAAGTGTGCCGCCGCCATGATTGATCCAGTAGCCGCCACCGCCATAGGTAGTCCAATCACCGTAGCTTTTTTGCAGCCACACCGGGAGATAGACGCGGACATGGCCGGCGCCCAGCCCGCTGCCCTGATCTCCGGTCGGCAGTTCGACCAGCGGGAAGACGCCGACCATCGGACGTACCCCCTTATCGTCCTCCTGGATGAAACGGTACTTGAAGCCGAGTTCGGTGTCGCCATAGCCGAACTGCGATGGCCCGCCGGCAGGATTGTCGAATGCGAGCGGTGCGACGATGTGGAACTGTCCGTTGGCAATGAGGCCGTAATTGAATTCCCAGGCCGGTCCGACTCCTGACGTGTCGCCGCTGACATGGGTTCCGGTGAAGAACGTGTAGAACTCGTAGTGCTGATAATCGACCGGTTCGGGATCGTCAGTTCGAAATGGCGGGCCGGCATTCGCGACGCGCGGCAGCAAGTCTGCCCATGCCAGAAATACGGCCGCGACGCTGAACGCTATGACTCGGCGGACTGCTACGCCATTTCCGATCATGGCGAATTGTCCCTGTCGCCTTCGAACGCCTAGAGCAGGCTCCTAGGGTTGCCCAGCGCGTTAATATACCACGACGCTCCGGATGCTTTTGCCGTCGCGCATCAGCGCAAAAGCCTTATTGATATCGGCGAGCGGCATGGTGTGCGTGATCATTGGATCGATCTCGATCTTGCGCTCCATGTACCAATCGACGATTTTCGGCACGTCGCTGCGGCCGCGAGCGCCGCCGAAGGCGCTGCCGCGCCACACTCGGCCGGTGACGAGCTGGAACGGCCGCGTAGCGATCTCCTGGCCCGAGCCGGCCACCCCGATGATGATGCTCTGGCCCCAGCCGCGATGGCAGCTTTCCAGCGCGATCCGCATCAGACCGACATTGCCGACACATTCGAAGGTGTAATCGGCGCCGCCGATCTGATCGGCGCCGCTCTTGGTCATGGCGACGAGATGAGCGACGAGGTCGCCGCCGACCTCCTTCGGATTGACGAAGTGCGTCATGCCGAAGCGTTCGCCCCAGGCTTTTTTCTCCGGGTTGACGTCGACGCCGATGATCATGTCGGCGCCAACGAGCCGCAAGCCCTGAATCACATTGAGGCCGATGCCGCCAAGCCCGAACACGATGCATTTGGCGCCCGGCTCGACTTTGGCGGTATTGATCACCGCGCCGATGCCGGTGGTGACGCCGCAGCCGATATAGCAGACCTTGTCGAACGGTGCGTCCTCGCGAATTTTCGCCACCGCGATCTCAGGCAGCACGGTGAAATTGGCAAACGTTGAGCAGCCCATATAGTGATGAATCTTCTTGCCATCGATCGAAAAGCGCGAGGTGCCATCCGGCATGACGCCCTGACCCTGCGTGGCACGAATGGCGGTGCACAAATTGGTCTTGCGCGACAGGCATGACGGGCAGCTCCGGCATTCCGGCGTGTAAAGCGGAATGACGTGGTCGCCCTTTTTGACCGAAGTAACGCCCGGACCGATATCGACGACGACGCCGGCGCCCTCGTGGCCGAGAATGGCGGGAAACAGGCCTTCCGGATCGGCGCCCGAGAGCGTGAACTCGTCGGTGTGGCAAATGCCGGTCGCCTTGATCTCGACCAAAACTTCGCCGGCGCGCGGGCCGTCGAGCTTGACCGTGGTCACCTCCAGCGGCTTGCCGGGCGCATAGGCCACGGCGGCGCGAACATCCATGCTATCCTCGCTCGCCATTTTACAAACGATGACATTGTGAGGCGCGAATGGCAAACCCCGAACCGGCGACGCCGGAACTGCCGACACCGCGACTGGAGTTCATCTTCGCTGCGCGCGTGAGCGTCGCTACGCCGCTCGAGCTTGGCGACGTCGGCAAGGGCGGCCGGCGCATCGTTGCGATCACCGGCGGAAATTTTTCCGGGCCGCAATTGCGCGGCGAAGTGCTCCCGGGCGGCGCGGATTGGCAGGTATTGCGCAGCGACGGCGTCGCCGAACTGGAGGCGCGCTATACGCTGCGCACCGAGGACGGCGCGCTGATCTATGTCCGCAATCAGGCGCTGCGGCACGGCCCGGCCGAGGTGATGGCGGCGCTGGCGGCGGGCCGGCCGGTCGAGCCCAACGCCTATTATTTTCGCGGCGCGACCTTTTTCGAGACTGGCGCGCCGCGCTATGCCTGGCTCGGCGAACACATCATCGTCTGCACGGGTGCACGCGAACAGGCGAGGGTGCATCTTAAATTTTTTCAGCTACTTTGATCGCTATCCTTTTCCGGCAGCATGACGATCTGCGTCTGGATCACCAATGCACAGAGCCGGCCGTCACTGCGCGTGATCCGGGTCTGCCACACCATCGTCGAGCGCCCGCGGTGTAGCGGCGTGCATTCAGCGTAAGCGGTGTCGCCGACCGGGATGCCGGCGAAAAAGTTGGTCTTGCTTTCGATGGTCGCGGTACGGCCGCCTGGCGGCAGGTTGGCCATTGTCGCGGTGCCGCCGAGATTGTCGGCAAGCGCCATCACCGCGCCGCCGTGCAGCGCGCCGAAGCGGTTGTTGAGCTCATCGCGGACCGGCATTTCGGCGATGACCTTGTCCCTGGAGACGTGCGTGATTTTCATGCCCATGAAGGCGGCGAACGGCGGCTGAATTTCGGCATCCGGATTCATAATGGTCCTCAAGACAAAAGCGCGGCCAACGCGGCCGCGCCTTCATCATCAAAGCAAAGAGTTGAACCTGTGGCTACCGCGGTTGCGGTACGACCCGGATATAGGGCTTCGGCGTCTTCCAGCCACCCGGATAGAGCTTCTTCGCCTCTTCATCGGTGATGGCACCGCCCAGAATAACGTCCTCACCCTGCTTCCAATTGGCCGGCGTCGATACGCGATGCTTGGCTGTGAGTTGCAGCGAATCGATCACGCGCAGGACTTCGTCGAAGTTGCGGCCGGTGCTCATTGGATAGACGAGGATAAGCTTGATCTTCTTGTCCGGGCCGATGACGAACACGTTGCGCACTGTTTGATTGTCGTTCGGCGTGCGGCCTTCCGAGGTGCCGGTCGTCGACGCCGGCAACATGCCGTAGGCTTTGGAAATCTTCAGGTCAGTGTCGCCGATCATCGGATAGTTGGGGGCGAAGCCGACGACGTCCTTAATGTCGCCCGCCCACTTTTTGTGATTGTCGACCGGATCGACCGACAAGCCGATGATCTTGACGCCGCGCTTGTCGAATTCCGGCTTCAGCCGCGCCATGGTGCCAAGCTCGGTAGTGCAAACCGGCGTGAAGTCTTTGGGGTGGGAAAATAGCACCGCCCAATTGTTGCCGATCCAGTCGTGGAAGCGGATTTTGCCTTCCGTGGTTTCGGCTTCGAAATCCGGGGCGGTATCGCCAATCGCAAGAGCCATGGAATCCTCCGTCGTGTGGGCCAATCGCCATCTTGGTTGATTGGAAATCGGAAAAACTCACGCCCTTATGTACGGCTCGGGCGGCGTAATTACCAGCCTCGCGGCGGGTAATATTCCATTGAACTGAAAGTATTATTTGCCTTGAGCCGCGGTCAAAACGCAAAAAATCATCCGACCAGCCGCGTCATCCGGAAAGTTCTTTTCCGAGGCCGCTTTTCGATCTTTTCGACACTTCGCTGCGGATAAGCGGGGTTGCTTAAGGCCTTGCCGCCAAAACATTGCGCGGGACTGCCGTGAGATTGCCGTAGTGCCGCCCTTGGCGGGCCACCCTTTAAACCGGTAGTGCAGCGCGGGCGACGCATGGGAACAAGCACCGATGGCGCGAGTTTGTCCTCGTAGTTGGCCGGAGGCGGCAGTGGCAATTTCGAGAATGCAATTTTTCGATCTCGAGACGCTCGTCGCCGTCATTGCGCGCTCGCAAATCGTTGTCGCGGACCGAACCCCGTTACAACGGCTGCCAGCCGGCTTCGATGACGTCGACGCCACCATCCTCGACTGGATCGCCGCCGAGGGCCGCCGCGCCGGCCGAGGCCTTATCCGAATGTAGCGGGCCGCTGGGTATCAAAACGATCTGAGCTATTTCACCGGATAGCCGTCAACCAGCGTATTGAGGAAGGCGATGATGTCGTCTTCGTCCTCGTCTGTCATCGTCGGCGGGTCGCCTGCCTTGCGGTTGAAAGGCGGATCGGTGAAGTCGACATTGGCCCGATAGACCGGCGGCAGATCGTTGAATTTCTCAACTACGCCGTCGGCGCCGTGCGGATAGATCCGTTGTGGTTCGGTGTCGCGAAAGTCGTAAAAATCCAGAACCTGTTTGAGCGATGAGAATACGGCATTGTGAAAGAATACATGCCGGGTCGCGACGTTGCGCAGTGTCGGCGTCATGAACAGCCCGCAATATTGCGTGTCGGCCGCCATGTCGCGGCGATAGGGTCCGCATATGCCGAGATCGAAAAAGCCGGGATCAGTGTTGACCGCAAGCGCGGCGTTGCGCGGCGCGCCCAAAGCCTCGAACTGATGATCGGTGAATAAGGGCGGCAGACCGTCGCGGGTCGGCTGGTCGGCGTGGCAGCCGGCGCAATTGGCCTTGGCGGGATCGTTGAACAGCGCATAGCCGCGGGCTTCGCTTTCGCTAAAGCGCGCTTTGCCTTCCAGCCAGAAATCGAACTTGCTGGTATAGGGATGGAAGCTTAAGTCCTCGATCTGATAGCGCGCCACGGCGAACAGCGCCTCGCTGACCGCAAGACGCGGATCTGACCATACCGAGCTGCCGAACAGTTGCGTAAGACGCCCCGCATAAGCCGAGCGCTGCAATTTGCCGGCGACCACGTCGATCGAGCCGCCGTCCATCTCGCGCGGATCGAGCAAAGGCGACAGCGCCTGGTCTTGCAGCGTGTCGGCGCGGCCGTCCCAGAACAGGCCGCCTTGCGGCACCATATTGGTCGCCGAGCGGCTCGCCTGCGGCGCCGTTTTCTGAACGCGCACGGCGTCCCGGCTGAGCGCGACGAGCTGGCCGATGCTGACATTTTCATTTTCCTCGTTGTCGGGGCCGATGGCGAAGCTCGGCTGCCGCTCGAGATACATCAATGATGGCACCGCGCGCGCGCCGGGGCGCGACAGGTCAGGTCCGCCCAGCATGACCGGAAGAGCGCCAGGCGGGCTGTAAGCGTGCTGTGGACTGTGGCACGACGCGCAAGCGAGCTTGCCGGACGAGGACAGGCTGGCATCGAAGAAGATGAGCCGGCCGAGTTCGGCCATGGCCGACAGCGGTGCGTTCGGCGGGCGCTGAAGCACAATCGGATGCGGGTTCTCGCCGGTTGTCTGTGACACGGACTGAGCCGCCGCGTCCGCGAACCCGGCGACACAAAAGAGGCTTGCAAGGACAAGCCCGCGCAATCGTGTTTCCGGTCTCAGTGAGCAGCTCCCGATGACAGCGGCGTTTTGAGCGGCGCGCCGGTTTTCGGATCGAGATAAAGCGCGACGTTCTTGCCACCATTTTTGAAATCAAACATGCCGTTGATCGATCCAGCGGTCGCGTCGAACGAGCCGCCGCCGAGGCGCTGGCCGTGCAGCCAATTGTCCTCGATGAAGCGGACCACGGAGGCGAGTGAAATCTGATCGTGGCCCACGTAATTCGTCTTCGTCCAGGGCGAGATTACAAAGAATGGAATCCGCGTGCCGGGACCGCAGCGGCCGTTGACCGGCTTGCCGCTCTGCCCAGGCAGAGGGGTGCCGGTGCCGCACTTGCCCGGACCATCGAGCTGATCGGCTTCGTCAAAGGACGGGCTCTTCACTTTGGTGAAGACGTGATCGTACCAACCGTCGGAATCGTCCCAGGTGATGACGACGGCGGTGTTTTTCCAATCCGGCTGCTGTTCGAGGAAGTTGATCAGCGTCACCGTGCCGTCCTGCTCGTCAAGCGGATCCGAATAAGCCGCATGGCCGTCCTGATAGGCCGGCATCTTGATGTACGACACCGCCGGAAAATTTCCGGCTTTCACCGCGTCGTAGAAATCAGTCAGGTCGTAGTTGTGATTGGCCGGATCGCGCGTCGTGCCGTCGTGCTCAAGGCTGTAGCCGATCGCGGCGATCGAACTGGGCCGCTCGTGTTTCGGATTGGCGGTCGAGGCGTAATATTGAAACCAAGCGTGATGCGGGATGTAGTCGACGACGTCGGCGCCGACGACGGTCGAATGCGTCGAGCGCTTGCAGCCGGCGGTGCCGTTGGCGTTGGTGGCGTCGAGGCGGAAGCCGCCCATGAACGAGCCCCAGGTAACGCCGGCGCCGTTGAGCAGGTCGCCGATGGTCTTGCCGGACATCATCGCCTGATCGTTCGGATTCGAGCAGACGTCGTAGCCGGGATCGACGTCGTTGATCATGGTCAGGCCGCCCTGACCGTCATTTATGTAATAAGAGACGGCGTCCACTGTAGATGGCTTTTTGGTCGTGGCCACGATGGTCATGCCGTTGGTCTGGGCGGAGGAGATATTGAGCATTCCCGGCGTCGACGGTCCGAAGGTGTCGCCAAAAGCGTTGTCGCTCATCGCGAAATGCTGCGCGTAGTTCCACATCGCCGCAACTGTGTTGCCGTCGTAATAGCCCATCACCTGGCCCTTGGTGCCGAATGCGCCGGCGCCGCCGCTAGTCGCCTTGCCGGTGAATTTGGGAAACAAGTCGGCCTTGCCGCCGTCATAGGCCTGTTGTTCGGCCGTATAGGCGTGATTTTGATCGGCCGTGAACGCTTGGCTGCGATCGAGCCGGAACGGTTCGGCGGCATCGCTGCCGTTGGCCTTGTTGGTGAAGTTCGGGTTGTTGGTCAACAGATGCGCGTTGGCGAGATTGTTGACCTTCGGCGTGCCCGGCTTGGCGGTGAACGTCGGCTCGCCTGGCGGATTGGTCGCCTTGGGATAGGTCGCGAAATAATGGTCGAACGAGACGTTCTCGTTGAAGATGATGACGAGGTGCTTGATCGGCGTCGCGGTCGACGCGGCGTCCTGCGGTCCGGGAGCCGACGTGTTCTCCGGCGCGGTCGATTCCGCGGCGCCGGCGGCGTTGAATGAGATGAACACTGAACCTAGCGCCGCTAACGCGCAAAATGCGACGCCCGAGAAGAGCTTGCTGGTCATAGGATCCCTCAATTCGTGCTGGCCTTCGAGGGAAAGCTAGTCCGCGATATATGACCTGCACGTGACAATGTCGTGCGCCGCGGGATTACCCCCGAGGTTATAGCCGAAAGGGGGGCGGCCCGGGGGTGCAGCCGCGACCTCATAAAAAAAGGCGGCCCTTTGTTGGGGCCGCCATGGGTCCGCGCAACCCGGAGAAGCGGCGCGGACCCTAACTTGCGAGCGGCCATCATGCTCGCAAGGGAAGTGACGTAGGGAGTTACTCGCCCTCCACGCCGATTGCGTAAGCGGTCTCGCCGTGCACCGCGTCGTCGCCGACCTTCAGGGTGGCTTCGTCCATGCGCAGGCTGACGAAGATCGAGATCACCTTGAGGATGATGAAGGTCAAGATCACGTTGTACACGATGATGAACGCTGCACCTTCCGCCTGAAGCAGAAGCTGAGTCGGGTTGCCGTAGAGCCAGCCAGTGATGCTGACGCCGGGCGCGTCCTTATCGGTGCCGATGTATTGGAGCATAGCCGGATTGGCCAGGATGCCAGTCAGTAGGCCGCCCATAAGACCGGCCACACCATGGGTCGAGAACACGCCAAGGGTGTCGTCCACTTTCTGCATGAAGCCGAGTTTCTGGAACTTGTTCATGCTGAGCCACGGGATGATGCCCGCGCAGATGCCGATTATGATCGCGCCCCAGCCGTCAACATAGCCGGCGGCGGGAGTGATGCCGACCAGACCGGCGATCATGCCGTTGACGGCGCCAAGCACTGACGGCTTGCCATAGGCCATCTTGTCCATCAGCGTCCAAACGAGCAGGCCGACCGCGGTGGCGGTGTTGGTGTTGAGCACGGCCGCGCCGGCGTCGGCATTGGCGAAGTACGGGTCGCCGCCGTTGAAGCCGTTCCAACCGATCCACAGGATGCCGGCACCGACCAAGGTGACCAGCAGGCTGTTCGGCGGGAAATGATCGCGGTCAGCTTGAAGGCGCGGGCCAAGAACCCAAGCCGCGGTGAATCCCGAGGCGCCGGCGGCGAGATGGATGACGTAGCCGCCCGAGAAGTCCGCTACGCCCATGGTTGCGAGCCAGCCGCCACCCCAGAGGCTGAACGCTCCGACGGTGTAAACGAGCGTCATCCAAATCGGGCAGAAGATCATCCAGGCCGTGAAATTCATGCGGCCCAGAACAGATCCTCCAAGGATGATGACCGTAATCGCCGCGAACACGAACTGGAAGTACATCAGCGTCGCCATCGGAAAGGCGAGGCCCGGCATGCCCGCTGCAGCGGCCGGAACGGTCGCCTGGCCAGTCGTAAACGCGGCCGAGACCGCCAATCCAGGCTTGCCGAGGAACGGAAACCATTGCGGCCCGAAGGCCATGTTGTAGTCGAAGAGTACCCAGACGACGAGAACCGACGCGAAGGCGTACATCGACATAAAAGCCGAGTTGATCGCCCACTTCTTCTTGACGATGCCGCCGTAGAGAACCGTCAGCCCCGGAATGCTTTGCAGGCCGACGAAAGTCGCGGCAGCCATCTGCCACGCATTATCGCCTTCATTGAGCCAAGTCGGTGATGGAACGAGTGCCATGTCCTGTCCTTTCCCCCAGTATCTGCCGCCCTAAGCACCAATGATGACTAGGCGAGCGGGGAAGGAAGTGGCAAAATTTATGCCAGTCATTAAGACGTTGACTGGATACGTTTTCCATGAAGGATTTGGCGAAAGTCAGAGGGTGGTGTCTAAAAATGCCGCATGTTGAATAGAAAGTAGGCAGGCACGTATGAGGGGATTTGGGTCGACTCGGTCATTGGCCGGGGGATTTGGGGCGATGGTTCTGCTGGGATTGGCGATTGCCTTTTCTACGACCGCTGGCGCAGCGCCAACCGGCGAAAAAGCAATCACCTGCACCAATCCCACCAGCGGGGCCAATTGGCAGATTAAAGTCGATTATGCGCACAACACGGTGGATTCGCATCCCGCGCAGATCAGCGAGACTCAAATTTCCTGGCAGACTGCCGATGGCGAAAACTACAAGCTTGATCGAAAATCCGGAAATCTTACGGTGATCGTCGCCTCAAGCACTGGCGGCTATTTCCTTCATGACACTTGCAAGCTCGACGATTGATGCGCCACCCGCAGACTTGCGATTTGCGCCCGGCGCTCGGCGCCGGCCGTTAAAGCCGGAGTTGTGCTGATGGTCGAGCGGGCGTCCGGCGTGAAGGCCAGTGCGGGTTTCGCTTCGGATACCGGACCGCGCGAACGCAATGAAGATTTTGCCGGCGTAGTGTTCGGCTCCGAGCTGCCGCAGCCGCGCCGCGACGTCGTGGCGGCGATTGCCGACGGCATCGGCGGCGCCAAAGGCGGCCGCATCGCCGCCGAAACGGCAGTGCGCGGCTTTCTCGATGGGTTTTGCGATCTGCAAGAGACCATGGAAGTCCGCCGCGCCGCCGCTCGCGTGCTCAACTCGCTTAATCGCTGGATCTATGCGGAGGGGCATCGCAACGCCGAGTCGGCCGGCATGGGATGCACCTTCACCGCGTTGGTGCTGCGCGGGCGCATCGCGCATGTGCTGCATGTCGGCGACACCCGCGCCTATCGGTTGCGCGGTGAGCGCCTGGCGTGCCTGACGACCGATCACGTACGCGAGGAGCACGGCGCCGGACGGTCGAATATCCTCACGCGCGCTTTGGGCGTCGAAACGGAGGTGCGGCTCGATTACGCCGCGCATCCGGTGGCATTGCACGACCGTTATCTTTTGTGCAGCGACGGTGT
>JASHOX010000162.1 GCA_030038415.1 Xanthobacteraceae bacterium | reverse complement strand
CGGGATTGCCTGCGCCGATGCCGATGACAAACACCTTTCGCATCACGCTCTCCATCGCCTCGTGTCTTGGCTAGGCTGTCCGGAAATTTGGTTTGCTATGCCGCGGCTCTTTCTGTTTTACAAGGTAAGGGAAACGAGGCCGTTGTGTATACTCACCATCGGCGCTTTTTTCTCGGCCGCATAAGAGCTGCGGTCATTCGCGGCCCGCGGCTCGATCGTCCGGCCGGGTCAGGTATTGTTCTGAAGATTAGCGCGCAGCAATTCCGCTTCCGCCCGCAGGCAGGACGGACAAAGACAATCGCTTGACGGTCCCACTACGGACGTCGCGGCCATCGGCAGACGATAGGGCTCGGCGTTGCACCAGCAGCTAGCAATGTCATCGCGCGAGCAGCCGAATTGTTGCCCGCAGCGTTGGCAGACCACGCCTCTTGGGACTTTCTCCAAGGCCTGATGTGCTCCGTTCAAATGCCATTGCGTCGACGTTCGGACGAGTTTGGCGTTTCGCCGCTAATCGACGTGAATGTAGGCCGCGGTCACGACCCGCCGCCATAGTGCGATCTCCGCGCTGATTTGCGCGCGGAATTGATCGGGCGAATTTCGTCGGCGCGAATCTACCAGCATACGAGGACGGCATCTTGTCGGATTTTGCGACGAGGCAACAGCTCGGTCGCTTCCGGGGCGAAGCGGACGTCGTTCGAGCCGCACTTTTTTGGACCGGATTTAGCAGTTACGTAGCCGCGCGGTACCGTTTTGTGGCGTGCGGGTCTTGCCTTTTATTGGCCATCACCCCGTCGGCTTGGTCGCGGCATAGGCCGGCACCCGCGCGGCGAAGCTATCGAGCCAGGCGACAAGCCGCGGATGGTCGCTGCGCCAGTCGCCGCCGAAGCGGAAATCGCGGTAGCCGAGCACGCAGGCAAGCGTGATCTGGCCGACATTCGGCAGGCCGCCATCGAGCGCGGGTGGCGCCGCTTCCAGCGCGGCGAGCGCGCGCGTTACCTTGCCGGCCTGATGTTCGAGCCACTTCGGCTCACGCGCTTCCGTCTTGCGCCAACGCGCCTCGTAGATCGTCAGGATCGACGCATCGAGAATGCCGTCGCACAGCGCCTGTAGCCGCAGCGCCGCAAGCCGCGCCTGCGGCGCGCGCGGCACGATCTTGCCGCCGCCCGCGCGATCGTCGAGATAGTCGAGGATCACCCGCGAGTCGTAATAGGCGACGCCGTCCTCGGCGATCAGCACCGGAATCTTGCCCAGCGGATTTTGCGCGCGCACGCTGTCGTTGACGTCGGTGGTGTCGGCCGGTTCGATTTTGACGTCGCCGTCGAAACCGAGCAGCGACAAGGCAATCCGGACCTTGCGCCCGAACGGCGAGGACGGCGAGGAACGTAGGATCATCATTGCGGCACCTTGATTAACATTCGTCGGAATGGTGAAAGCGGGACAAATAAATCACGTCTTGAGGGAAAAAGCTTTGGCCCACGGGCGGTGGCGCTGCCGTCCGTTTCTCAGATCACGCGGCGTATTGCGCGCCGCGGCGGCGTCGTCTTAGCCGGTGACGACGAGATTGACGGCCTTCGGGCCTTTACCCTTCTTGTCGGGTTCGACGTCGAAGCTGATCCGCTGCCCCTCAACCAGCGACTTGAGCCCCGCGCGTTCAACGGCGGTTATGTGCACAAACACGTCGCGGCCACCGTCGTCGGGCTTGATGAAGCCATAGCCGCGTTCGCCATTGAAAAATTTGACCGTACCGGTCATTGCCATCGAGACACTCCTTCCCCCGTAGTTCTTTCGCCGCCACCCCCACGGCGCGACGGCCAGCCAGAACATCCACGCGAGCAAAGAGCTTGAGCCCCAGACGGTCTCAGTCACTCCGCCGGCCCCCCACAGGAGGCGGAACGTCCAAGTCAGCACCGAGTCAATTAACCCAATTTGCGCGTGTGGAAAAGTGGCAAGCGGCCGTTTTTGCCAAGTTGCGGAGGCTTGCGGCTACGCTTCTGCTACCCCTCGGCGAGACCTGCGGCGCTGTTCGCCCATAAGCCAATCGATCCGCTGCGCGGCGCTCGGCGAAAACACCCGTATAAGTGCGGGGAGCAAAATTTCTAAGTCCCGCTCCAACGTATGAGGCGGATTGACCACGATGAGACCCGAACCGGCGAGTCCCGCATCCGCGCGCGGCGGCGCAAGCGTCACTTCGGAGCGCAACACTTTCGGCACGCCGAGCCGGCGCAGCCGCCGCGCCAGCGCGTCCGGTGAGTCGCGCTCCTTGATCGGATACCACAGCATATAGATGCCGGTCGGCCACTTGCGATGTGCTTCGCCAAGCGCGCCTGTCAGCCGGATGAAATCGTAAGCCTCCTCATAGGGCGGATCGATCAGCACGAGGCCGCGACGCTCCTTGGGCGGCACATTGGCTTTGACCGCGATCCAGCCGTCGATCGCCAGCACTTTGACGCGGGGGTCTCCGCGCAGCGACGCTTTTAGCGAGGCCGCCGCGCGCGGCTCGAGCTCGCAGGCAATCAGGCGGTCCTGCGGCCGCAGCAGCGCCTTGGCGATCAGCGGCGAGCCGGGATAGACGCGAAGCGCGCCAGCGGCATTCTGCGCCGCGACGGTGTCGAGGTACGGCTTGAGCAGTGCGTAGGCGGCGTCCTGGCGCAGATCTGGCGCCGCGGCGACGACGCGCGCGATGCCGTCGCGCCATTCGGGCGAACGCGCCGCCTCGGCTCCGAGCAAATCGTAGCGGCCGGCGCCAGCGTGGCTGTCGATCACGCGGAACGCCGCGGGCTTGGCGCGCAAATAGTCGAGCACCAGTGTGAGCACCACGTGCTTGTGCACGTCGGCGAAATTGCCGGCATGAAAGGCGTGCTGATAGTTCATCGCTTGCTGTCTAGCGCAGCGTGCCGGGTATGGCGCAAGTCCTTAACCGCTCAAAGTGCTGAACCGCCGCGAAGGGGCGGCATCAGCACCTGATCGCGTCGGCAGCTGCGTTTGATGACCTCGGGGCAGTCGTGAAAGTGACCCGTCGCGGAATCCGCGGCAAAATCCTTGGCCAGGCACAACCGCACCTCGGTGAGCCGCTTGTGGTCGCATTCGATCGCGATCGCCTTGGATGACAGACCGGGATTGGCTTTGATGAAGGCGTCGGCGACGGCGCCGGGCGCGACCGCAAGCGGCGCTTTCAGTTCGCTGTAATCGGGCGGGATATTCACGGCGGCGCGCATCCGGCGCACGGTGTCGAAATAGGCGCGCGGCGACAACCCCGCGCAAGTGCCGTGCTTGTCCCATTCGTTATAGATGAGATGCGGCGCCGGCATCAGATCGAGCATTGACGAAACAATGTCGCGGCTAAGCCGCGGCGCCGGCGTCTCGCAATATTCCGGAAAGCCCTTGTCGTATTGCGGCCACAGCCCGTGTACGACAAAGGAGTAAGGCCGCGCTCCGCATTGCAGCGACGACGCAACGCCGCCGCGACGCTCGGCCGCCTCGGCACAGAACGACGGGGACCACGATAGCGACAGCACATAAAAGTCGAACTCGCCACGCGCGTCGGAATGCGCCACTGCAGCGCCGTCTCGCGCGGTGGCCGGCAGAGGGGCGAGCAACAACGCAACCAACGCCACACGAACTACGGACTTGACCATGATCGCCCCTCTGACCGGACATCGCAGTATAGCGCCCAATCCGAACAAATCAAGAACATCCAGTGAATTCGTGGCAGCACTGATGCAGCTTTACGACTTTGTGATGCACAACGGCGATCGTTTTAGTGGATGTCCTGGAATGCCCGGGCTGCCGGCCTTAACTTTGAATAGCTTCGGCGGAACTGCGCTCAAGAGGGAAGGCATGGCCGTCTATCGGTTGTTCAAGAACGAGCCGTTTGAGCCGGAAGCGATCTCGACGATGACGCGCACTTATGCGGAAGTGTGCCGGTTGCTGGGCGTCAGCGATCGCGGGGAGTCCGAGACGGTGGCTAAGACCGTGATCGAATTCGCCCAGCGCGGCGCGCGCGATCCGGTGCGGCTGCGCGATTGCGTTTTACAGGCGCTGCGGAATTAGGACGAAGCCCGGTCAGGGCTGCGCCGCACGGCACTGCGGCCCGTAGGCATCGTTGCGGTCGAGACCGACGACGCAGAAATTGACGCCCCAGTCGATGCCTATCATGCCGTCATCTTCGGCGATCGAATAGTAAACGGCGTGCTTGGAGGAATCGCTGATCACGGCCGTGCCGCCGCAATAGCGGCGCGGGATGGCTTGCGCCGCCCACGGCATAGCGTCGATCTCGTGGATGTTCTCGAAGCCGACGATCTGCAACTCGGAATTCCAGAAGCGGTTTTCCTTGGTGCGGAAGTCTCGGATGATGCGGTCGAGCGCCGGATGGTACTCGCAGCTCGGCAGGTCGCGACTGTAATCCGGGCCGGGCATCCAGAAATTCTTCTCAAGAATGGTCGCGGCGCGCGCCGGCGCCGCCGCCGGGACGCCGAACGCGACCGCAAGTGCCGCGGCGAATGCGGCGCATAGCGAAAGACCGACCCGCAGTTTCGATCGCACCATTTTCCCTTCCCCGATGCCGCGCCAAACCGCATCAGCGTGCCGCGCCCATGATCGCCGGTCAAGGTCCCCCGATCACCGGCCGCCGACGGCGAAACGTCCGCAGCCTTAAGGGATTCTACTGGATACTACTTATGTTATGGTACGAAGTCTCAGTCGTTGCATTTGATTCGTTTGGCAGCGTGCTCGCAAGAGCGAAGCCGCAAGTCTGCGGCGCCCTGTTCAATCTGCGTAAGCCGAAATCTGCTGGGTTCCGCCGCGATACGGCGGGGCAATGGGGCCGGATTGGGGGAGAACGACGATGGGCGACGTGCATCGGCTTTTGCAGCCGCAGCCGTCATTCGGGCTGCAGGCGGCGGGGCGGCTGATGACCGAAGTCTTTCCGTCCTGGATACAGGATCTGGCGCTTCTGGTTGAAAGCGTCGAGCCGGTTCGGCCGCCGGGTGCGTCGGCCGATTGGCAACCCGGGGCGACGGTCCGGCTGCCGTTCTCGAAAAAGATCTGCTCCGATGGCGCGGCGGTATGCAGCCAGGCGCTGATGGCGCTCGCCGACACCGCCATGGTCATTGCCTGCTCGGCAGCCTGGAACGGCTATCGGCCGATGTGCACCATCGATCAAACCACCCATTTTCTGCGCCCGGTGAATTTCGACATCGTCGCCGACGCCCGTGTCGTGCGCATCGGCCGCAATACCAGTTTCGGCCGCGTCATGCTGCTCCATGCCGCGGACCGCCGCCCGGTCGGCATGGTGGCGAGCGCCTATTCGATGATGTGAATTTCGTTGGCGACATCCGCCGACATGCCGCGACCCGCTTTCAATCTGCCCCCCGGGGAATTAAGCTTGGCTAGCCCTAATCGGGCGCGGGAGGCTTGCCGATGTATCGTAAGTTTTTGATTGCATTCGGCGCTGCGGCGCTCTTTGCCGCGGCGAGCGATACCGGCGCCTGGGCGTTCGGCGCCGAGTTCGGCGGCCCCGGTCCGGGGATCACCGGCAATAATACCGGCGGCATCTTTCCCTATCGCCCTGCGCTCCCCGGCGACTACCAGGAGATCGCGGAAAGCTTTTGTGCGCGTTACGGCCGCCTCGGCAAGATCACGAGCATTCATCGCGTCTACGGCGATTACGTCAGCTTCGTGTGCTACGACCGTCCGGGCCGCATTCACTAGCGCATGATCCCGAAAAAGCCTGCCCCGGACGTGATCTGGGGTGGAAACCGGTTTTCGGATAAGATCATGCGCAACTCAACAATCTAGGCCCCTACTTCCAGTCGCCGAGCGCCGTCTGCACTACGGCAAGCGCCGCCACCGCCGCGGTGTCGGCGCGCAGGATGCGCGGGCCGAGCGAAAGCCGCACCACATTGGGCTGTTTTAAAAGCGCCGCGCGCTCATCCTCGGCAAAGCCGCCTTCCGGCCCGACCAGCACCGCAAGCCCATTCTGAGCGGACGCCTTGGCAAGCGCCGCGGCCGGATTGGCGGCATCGGCATTCTCGTCGCAAAACACCAGGCAGCGCGCCGGATCGCGTTCGGCGAGATAACGTGTCAGCACCACCGGCCCGGCGATCTCCGGGATGCTCAGAATGCCGCATTGTTCGGCGGCCTCAATGGCGTTGGCCCGCATCCGCTCAAGATTGATCCGCGTCACCTGGCCGTGGCGGGTGTGCACCGGAACGAGCCGCGACACCCCCATCTCCACTGCCTTCTGCACCATGTAATCGAGCCGCGCCGCTTTGAGCGGCGCGAACAGGTAATGCAGGTCCGCCCCGGCAGTCTGTTGCCGGGCCTTGGTGCCGACGACGAGGCTCGTGCGCTTGCCACCGCCCGCCAAAGTCGCGCTCCACTCGCCATCCCGGCCGTTGAATACGAGGACCTCCTCGCCGGCCTTAAGCCGCAGCACATGCGTCAGATAGTGCGCCTGGGCGCGCTCGAGCGTAACTTCACCGCCGGCTGCGAGCGGCGCATCGACGAAAAGCCGGGGATTGCGGAAATCGTAGCCGGGCATGGCAGCGCACTTGGCAGCGGACTTGGCAGCGAGATTGGCAGCGAGATTGGCAGCGGACTTGGCGGCGGACTTGGCAAAAACGGAGTTTTCGACCGGATTTGGCGTAAAACCGATGGCGGACGGCCGCCGACGTCGTTTTGCTCCTAAAGCCGCGTCCGGAAAAGAGGGCGAATGAGGGCTTCTGCCGCGTAATCGCCGAATTCGGCTAGTCTTTAATCGCTCCGCGACTTCGGGCACAGTAAGCTCGGTTTGCTCAATGTCGCGGACTAAGGCCGAGCACGCAGACGCAACCCCCCAACCGACCTGAGACAGGGGCTTATCGATGAATCGCAGCCTCGCCATCGCGCTCTTCCTGGCATCGGCGGCAGTCGCTCTCGGCGCCGCGCCGGCGCGGGCGCAAATGGGTGCACCGTCGCAATGCATGCAGTTCCCGGCGCTCAGCCAAGCCACCCAGCTCAAGGCCAATGCCGTGTCGGCGGCGATGAAAGCGAAGGCCGATCGCAAGGATATTTGCCGGCTGATGACGGTCTTCGTCGCCGCCGAAGACAAGGTCGTCAAATTTCTGATCGACAACAAGACCTGGTGCGGCGTGCCGGATCAGGCCATTGCCGCCGCCAAAACCAGTCATGAGAAATCAATCAAATTCCGCGACGCGGCCTGCACCGAAGCGCCCGAGCCGAAAGCGCCGACGCTCAGCGACGCCATCAAGACCACGCCGGTCGATTCGGCGTCCAATACCACGACCAAGCTCGGCCGCGGCGGCACCTTCGATACGCTGACCGGCAATCCGCTGGGCCGATGAGGCCGGCCCCATGAACAGGGCGAGACACAGGGCGAGATGAAGCCTGCGGCCGGTTCGGTCGCCGACGCGACCGGCAATTGGGTCGATACCGTCGCGCCGGCCTGGTCGCGTCCTTATCTGCGGCTGTCCCGGCTCGACCGCCCGATCGGCTCCTGGCTCCTGCTCATCCCTTGCTGGTGGTCGGCGGCGCTGGCGGCGGTCGCCGCCCATGCGAACGCGCCGAGCCTGTGGCAGCTGGCGCTGTTCTTTATCGGCGCCTTCGCCATGCGCGGCGCCGGCTGCACCTGGAACGACATTGTCGACCGCGAACTCGACGCTTCGGTCGAGCGCACCGCCTCGCGCCCGATCCCGTCCGGTCAGGTCAGCGTGACGCAAGCGGCGGCGTTCCTGGTCCTCCAAGCGCTGGTCGGGCTCGCCGTGCTCCTTTGCTTCAACCGCTACACCATCGTGCTCGGCATCGCCTCGCTCGCCATCGTTGCGGTCTACCCGTTCATGAAACGGATCACCTATTGGCCGCAGATCGTTCTCGGCTTGGCGTTTTCCTGGGGCGCGCTGATGGGCTGGGCCGCGGCCTTTGCTCGCCTCGATCTGCCGGCGCTCCTTCTCTACGCCGGGTCGATCTCCTGGGTGATCGGCTACGACACCATCTACGCCCACCAGGACCGCGAGGACGACGCGCTGATCGGCATCAAGTCGACCGCCTTGCTGTTCGGGCCGCGCACCAAGCCGATGCTGGCATTGTTTTACGGCGTTGCCGTCATTCTCCTTGGCGCGGCGGGCTATACGGCGGGCGCCGGCGTGGTTTTCGCGCTCGGGCTCGTCGCCTTCGCCGCCCATCTCGCCTGGCAGATCACCCGGCTCGACATCGCCGATCCCGACAATTGCCTCGCGGTGTTCAAATCCGACCGCGACGCCGGCCTGATCCTGTTCGCCGGACTATTGCTCGACGCCGCGCTGCCCCATCTCGGCTGACTACGCAACGCTGGGTCGCCCGGATTTCATTTGCCGGAGCGGGCCGGCAGGCGCAAAATGCAAAAAATCATAAGAACGGTTCGATTCCGAGGGAGGAAGCGATGAAATTCTTGTCCATGCTGGGCGTGACGGCGCTTGCTGCCGTCCTGGCGCAAGCCGCTCCATCGATCGCGAGCGCCAAAGATTTGCCGGCCGCGATCACCGGCCAGGTCACCTCCGACGCCGAAGGCGCCATGGAAGGCGTCGTCGTCACCGCGCACAAGGACGGCTCCATCGTCTCGGTCAGCGTCACCACCGACAAGACCGGCCACTATGCGTTTCCGGAAAACCGGCTGGAGCCCGGCCACTATACGCTTTCGATCCGCGCCGTCGGCTACGATCTCGCCGCTCCCGCCGCAACGGAACTCGCCGCCGACGATCCGGTGGTCGTGAACTTAAAGCTGGCGCCCACCAAGGACCTGCCCGCCCAGCTCACCAATGCCGAATGGATGATGAGCATCCCCGGCACCGAGGAGCAAAAAGCCTTCCTGCTCGACTGCACCAGCTGTCACACCATGGAACGCATCGTGCTGTCGACGCACGACGTCAACGAATGGATGCAGGTGATCTCGCGCATGAAGGGCTACGGCGCGGTGAGCCAGCCGATCAAGCCGCAGCCGATGCTCGACCGCTCGCGCGCCGGCACGCCGGAGCAATACCGCAAGGCAGCGGAATATCTCGCCACCATCAATCTTTCCGAGGTCGACCACTGGGCCTATGCGTTGAAGACGCTGCCGCGGCCGACCGGGGTGTCGACGCGCGCCATCGTCACCGAATATTCGCTGCCGCGCAAAACAATAGAGCCGCACGACATCATTCTCGATAAGGACGGCAATGTCTGGTACACCGACTTCGGCGAGCAGTTCATTTCCAAGTTCGACCCGAAGACGCTCAAGCTCACCGAATATCCGATCAAGACTTTCAAGCCCGACGCGCCGGTCGGGCTCCTCAGCCTCGAATTCGACAAGGAAGGCCAGCTCTGGTTCGACACCATGTACCAGGGCGCCATCGGCACGCTCGATCCCAAGACCGGCGCCATCAAATATTATCCGCTGCCGCCGCAATGGAACGACAACACCGTGCAGCTCAATTTTGTCGGGCTGCGCCACGACGTTGACGGCAAGGTCTGGACCAAGAGCGTCGGCACTGCCGACATCTTCCGGCTCGATCTCGCGACCGGCAAATGGGAGAAATTCCATCCGACCGACGCGCTGCCGCCGGGCCATCACTACGGCATCTATCAGGTGATCTCGGATTCCCACAACAATCTGTGGCTCGCCGAATTCGACGACGGCCATCTCGGCAAGATCGACGCCAAGACGCTGCAAGTGACCTGGTACGCGCCGCCGACCCCGCATGCACGGCTGCGCCGCATGGAGATCGACAACCAGGATCGCATCACGGTGACTGAATATCGTGGCGACAAGGTCGCGGTGTTCGATCCCAAGACCGATAAATTCACCGAATACGATCTGCCGCCCTACACCTACCCGTACCGCGCCGAGTTCGACAAGAACGGCGACCTGTGGGCCTCGACGATGTCGACCGACCGTGTCGTGCGCGTCGATCCGAAGACCGGCGCGACGGCGCAATTCTTGATGCCGTCCGACACCAATATGCGCACGGTCGCGATCGACAACCGCACCGCGCCGGTGTCGTTCTGGGTCGGCTCCAACCACGACCACACGCTGGTCAAGGTCGAGCCGCTGAAGTGAAGGTGAACTGAAGATCCCGCGCGCTTGCGCGCGCGGGACGCGGCGTTACCGGATCATCCCGGCTGCTTTTTGTTGTCCTTTGCCGGCGGGGTTGGCTTCGCCGGCGGATGCGGAGCGGTGACCGGATGTGGCGCCGTCGCCATATGCGGCTGCGGCGGCGCGCCATTATTGAGATTGGCCCGCTCGCCCACGCCTTTCTCCGGCGGTTTGGTCGCGTTCGGATTGACCGGGGGCTTTATAGCTTCGCTTGGTCCAGGGAGCGACTTCCTCAATTCATTGGGATTGGGCTCGGATTTGTTGGCTTCGTTCGGTCCCGGCAGCGGCTTTCGCGCTTCGTTGGGATTGGGCTCCATCGGCTTGGCGCCGGACGGACCAGGCTCCATTGGCCGCGCGCCGGTCGGCGGTCCGCCGGCGGGCACGCCGCTATGCGGAGCTTCCCGCGCCGCCACCACGCCCTTGTCGCTGAACTCTCCGGGCTTCGCCGTCGCCGCGATCGCCGGCTGGCCATGGTTCTCGGAGGCGAGCAGCGATCTGTTGATGCTGGCCGCTTGCTGCTGGTGGCTTTGCTCGGCGGTCGGCGGCGTATGGCGCTCGTGTGCGGCGGCCTCCTCTTGCGGCGTCGGCCGGGCCTCGATGCCGCCGCTGCCGCCGTTGAAGCTCACCCTCACATCGCTGCGGACGACGACGGTCTCGCTGTAGACATTGGTGATGCGGACGGCGCCGAAATTGTTGACGGTCCGATTGTAGAGGAACACGCCGCCGTTCCAGCGGCCGCCCTCGTAGCCGACGCCGCCATAGCCGAAGCCGTAATTGATGCCACCGTAAAAGCCGATGTGAGGACCCCAATAGCCGGCATTCCAAACATAGACGCCGCCGCGCCAGCCCCAATAACCGGGCGTCCACAACAAGCCGACCGCCGGCGGCAGTATCCAGGTGCCCGGCACCCAGTAGTAGCCTTCCGCGCCCCAGGCCCAATAGCCGGGCGTCCAGATATAGCCGGGCTCCGGAATCGGCGGCTGTTCGTAGACCGGCAGCTCGGGCGGCGCCATCGTAATGTCGGCGACCGGCGCCGCGGCCGGCGCCTGCCACGCCCACCAATCCGGATGCAGCTGCCGCCACTCGCCCCAATAGGCTTGGTTCTCGCCGAGAATGAAACCGAATTGGATGCAGGCTTGCCGATCGCCGCCGTCGCAGGCCTGATGCGTGTCGATCAATTCGGCCTCGACCTGGCTCGCCGCGGGCTGGCTGTGCGCCGGCGCCGCGCCAAGCAGTGCGCTCGCACCGACGGAAACAAGGAAAAAAGATCTTGCTCGCATGGTTGTCACCTCGCTTCGCGCTGAGCCGTCAGCGAATCAATATCCATGCGGTCTGTGACTAAAATGCGCCCTTGGCTTGAACATTCGTTCAGTTGTGGAACCGACATTGCAACTCATTGTGACTACCGCGCGAACGCC